>JAISWF010000184.1 GCA_031271165.1 Deltaproteobacteria bacterium | reverse complement strand
GCGCCCCGGCGATAACGAGCATACTGGGGGATGGCGATGGCGGCCAAAATACCGATGATAGCAACGACGATTAAGAGTTCAATAAGGGTAAAACCTTCACGCTTTTGCTGCAATTTGCTGATCATTTTTTTCTCCTTAAGATAAAATAAGCCAATGGGCTTAAAAGTTTTCCAGGCTGTTGCCTGGGCATATAAACAAAGTTAACTAATTTGCGAACCCTGTTGAAGTTAGACTATAGCAAACCAGGGGCCAAGTTTGCCAAAAATTAAAGCTCAAATTAAAAATAGGCTATTATCAAAGTAATATTGTTTAATTTTTAAAGGCCATCCCGAGTCGTAGAAAAAGGTAACACCACCTTTAGGGGCGAGGGTGTAATCAGAGCTAAAAAATTTATGATAAAACAGGTAGTTAAGCAGCGATCGGGGGTAGTGGTTTTTTTCCCCCACTAGGTCTGAATTGAGTCGAGATTTGGCCAATGTGAAGTTTACGTCTACCTAAAATGTGAACGACAGTAAAAAAACTAACGCCTGGAAGTTAATAGTCAAAATTTTTAAAGTCGGGTAGTTAATGCCCTCTGCTCAAGCCCAGTTCAATGAGAGCCCTCGTGATTGGCAGTCAGTTTTTGGCTAAATAAATTAAACTAAGATCAGCCGACTGCGTCAACAGCTTCACAATTGAGGGTGAAGCCGGTCAATGGGCAAGTATCTCTGGTGTAAGGTGTAATGAACTCTACTAACCACGAGTTATTTTCAATGTCCACTAAAATTGCCGCTGACTGGAGCATCAATATAGTAAGGAGCAGTTGGTACGGCGAGGGTTATGGAGGAGAGTGGTCGCGGAAGAGCAGGGGCAGACCTCTACTTTGAGGGCTGAAAAATCAATCAAGTTTGCTCGCAGTTATAATAAGCGCCATGTAGCAGCGGGATAGGCGATAGCGTGAGGTTATATTCGGACCATGGCTAGAAGATAAGGACCAACAAACTGAGTTGAGTGGGCTGGTCAAGAAGGGAATGGGTCTACAGAAGAAGAACTTGTTTGAGATTTACATTGCTCAGGCGCTTAGCTGGCCAAGTTAAATTAAAGGCTTTTATTGATGATGGGCACCGAAGGCTGTCTGGTCTTAAAGGTGCGTCCTAGCCGGAGGACATATATGCCCAATGAGGGTGGCAAAGATGCTACCACTTGGTATAGCGGCAATCGAAAATAAGATAGTCCACCGGGCCGTGCTTGAAGACTGGCCGGTCATATTCGAGGTGGTTTTACATAACCACCAGAAAAATGAGCTGGATTGTCGATGCGGTTATAATGTCGTTAACTCCTTCTCTTACGACAGGCTACCGCGCTTTCTGGAGCATAGGACTGCTGGTCAACGGATACTCGGGCTGAGTAAACAATGTTTTAAAGACGGAGTGGGGGCTGTTCCCAAAATTTGGTCTGCCTTATTGCTCTCTAACAATGGCGTCAAAAAAATCGACTGAGGAAACCTGTGCGGTGGGCGCCCGTTTCGGGCGTTCCCCTACCGCAAGAAATCTTAATTTTCGGGTCGTCAGAGCTTGAAGCCCGCTGCCTCGGCGTCGGATTTAAACATCTTGACGGTATCCAGGGAGTACTCGGTCAAATCTTTTCCTGTTAGACTCAGCTTTTTTAGAATATCATTGGTAGCGGTGATGATGTGGCAGCCAACGGCATCGGCTTGAAAAACGTTGAAAAGCTCCCTTGGACTGGCCCAGATCAGTTCGACCTGCGGCAGCGGGGCCAGCATTTCTACACAGGCGGCCATCAAGGGCACTGGATCGCGGCCGGTATCGGCCACCCGGCCGGCAAAGACCGAAACGTAAGCCTCCGGCCCTCCGACCAAGTTTGCGGCCACGTCTCTAACCTGGGTCAGGGTGGTCAGGGCGGTAACGTTGAGCCGAATGCCGCTCTGGGAGAGTTTTTTAATCAGCGGTCCTGAAAATAGGCCCCGACTGTTGGTAACTGGTATTTTGACGTAGACGTTGGCGCCCCAGGAGCCGATCAGCTTGGCTTGTCTCTCCATCTCGTCGAATTCGTCGGAGAAGACTTCAAAGCTGAGCGGACGATCTGGGATGGCGGCGACAATGTCTTTGGCGAAGGCCTGATAATCGGATATCCCGGCTTTTTTCATTAGAGTTGGATTGGTTGTAAAACCCTTGATCAGAGGGTTTTGGTACATTTCCAGCATCCCGGCCCGATCGGCCCCATCAGCGAATAATTTGACCTTTAAATCGGCTAAAGCTTTCATGATGCACTGTTACCTCATTAATAATGGCGACGGCCTGGTTCAGGCTCGGGCAAGTGTAATCTGCGGGTGGAGCGGGTTTGGGTTCGGCGTAGTCGTAATCAATAAAAATAGTCCGGCAGCCGGCACTGCGACCGGCTCCAATATCCCCAGCTCGGTCGCCGACCATCCAACATGACGGCAGATCAAGCTTCCATTTGGCAGCTGCCGCCAAAAGCATCCCGGGTTTGGGTTTGCGGCACTGGCAGTTGTCCGGGTTATCGTGGAGACAGACGAAAAGGTCGTTTAAGGCCAGTTCAAACCTTATCCGATCGTTTATCGCCGTCACCTCGGCTTCAGTCTTGGTCTTGCGGGCCACATCTGGTTGATTGGTGACCGCAATTAGCAGAAAATCAAGTTCTCGGAGTTCGGTCAGCAGAGCCGGTGCACCTGGAGTTATAACGACCGAGGCGGCGTCTTTTGGGGGATAAGGGCGCCCGTCTTTGACCTCGGCCAAGTTTAAGACTCCGTCGCGGTCGAAAAATACCGCTCGCTTGGCCATCATTTGGCCAAACTTTCCCACATGGTGGTTTTGGCTTTTAAAACCGGATGGGAAACTAAAAGATGCCAGACTACCCCATGAAAAGCTTCGGTATGGGGAGTTATGTGGGCGGAGTTAACGGTCGGAATAATGATTACGGTATCGGCCAGACGGGCGGTATGTCCGCCGTCACGGCCAACGATGCCTAAAATGGTGGCCCCGGCCTCCTTGGCCAGATTAAGGGCCTTGACCAGGTTAGGGCTGACATTTTTTTCGGCATTTCCGCCGCCAACCGACAAAATCAAAACGGCGTCAGTCTCTCTCAATCGTGAGCCTTTGAGCCATTCGGAAAAAACCGTGTCCCAGCCCTCGTCATTGGTTCGAGCGGTTAGCTCAGAAACGTTGTCGGTGGGGGCGTAGGCTTCAAAGTCGCATATTTTTCGGAAATCATTGACCGCATGGGAAGCCGAGGCGGCCGAGCCGCCGACCCCGAGGATAAAAAGCCGGCCGCCTCGGTCTCGGACCGAGGCCAAAGTTTGGGCGGTTTTTTCCAAAGCCTCAAGGTCAAGGCCATCAATGATTTTTTTCGATTCGGCCAAAAAATCAGAACTGAAACTCATCATCACTCGCTTTTAGTGGATTAAAATATTTTACTATAAAAAAGTATAAAAGTAAAATTGGCCATCTAAATTTTTTAAACCGCCGAGCCATAGTCTCAACTTAACCAGGGGCGGTCATTTAGATTGGGCCTTGTTGAAAATAATAAACTTACCGCAGAGTACGGTCCAAAGATAAACCACGGGGACGGCCCCGGCCCTGACCAGCATGGGGTTCCAGCCGAGCTGGTTGTGGAAGACGTATATGATCAGCTGGGTGAGTCCTAGCGAGACCAGCACCGCCGGGATGTAAAAGGTGATTTGGGTTAAAATATCTTTTTTTTGTTCTTGGATGTGTCCGAAAACATAGTAGCGGGTGATCAGGAAATTGACGACCGCCCCTGAAAATACCGAGATTAAAGCCGCCGCTTGGGCTGACAATGACCAAGCCAAGCCGATATGAAAAACTAAAAGATCAACCGAGGTGGCCAAAGCCCCGGATAGGATCTGGCGGACAAACTGGGAGCCAAAGCGTTGGTTTTGGCTTGGGCGGAAGATGCTTGCGGCCAGGCGCCGGATGAGCTTGTCCACGGTTAATATCTCAAAACACTAGGTTGTTTGGGTCAAAATTGTTTCCAGCTCGGCCAGACCGCTAAGTGAGCCGATCTCGTAAAACCGGTTTAAAATCTCAAAGCCGGCCAGCCGGCCTTCCCGGGAGAGCTGTGTGTAAATCTCGGCCAAGTCAAAATTACCTTCGCGCCCAGTCAAAACAGAGGCCTGAAGGCACCCCAGACCATAATCAATATGGTGCATATCGGGCTGGTGGCTGGTTTTGTCATAAAGGGCGATGACCCCGTCTTGAAAAACAACGTTACTGCGGTCGTAGTTGTCATCGTTGCGGTAAACGGTCATTAAGGCCGGCTGACTGCAGCTGAAAAAGGCCTCGGCCACTGTCCGGTAATCAAGATCCAGATAACTGTCGCCGTATATGACCATGAAGCGGTCAGACAGAAGCGGCAGGGCTTTGACCAAAGCCCCGCCGGTGCCTAGTAAAATGGGCCAGTCGAAACTGTAGGAAACCTCAAGTCCAAAGGCCGAGCCGTCACCGACGCTATGTTCAATCATCTCCCCGAGGTAGCCGGCTAGGACGACCACTTTTTGGAAACCATTTTTTTTCAAAAGTCGCATCTGGTGGTGGATGAAGGGGGCTCCAGCCACTTCGACCAAGGCCTTGGGCCGGTCGCGGCAAACTTCCCCCAGTCTGGTCCCCAGGCCGCCAGCCAGGATAGCCATGGTCAGGTTCAACTTAAGACCACCTTGGAGCCGTCAAAGTCAAATTTAAACCGCAGTTCCTCCAAACCTTCTTCTCGCATGGCTTTCCTAAGTCTAGTTTTGTCGTCAGCCAAAAACATTAAAAAACCTCCTCCGCCGGCTCCGACCAGTTTGCCGCCGATGGCGCCGTTGTTCAGGGCTTTTTGGTAGCAGTTATCAATTTTGGGGTTACTCATCCCCCCAGAGCGCTTTTTTTTGTTTTCCCAGTGTTCGTGCATCAGTAGCCCGAAGCGGTCGATATCGCCGGTCTCCAAGGCCATCCGGCTGCGAAGGCCCAGGTCTTTGACGTAATGGAGATTTTCAAGCATTTCGGCATCATTTTGTTTCGATCTAACGTGCTGATCCTTTAAAAGATCGCCGGCGCTTCGGGTGTAACCAGTAAAAAACAGGACCAGCCTGTCTTCAAGTTCAAACAGATCTTCAATGGGGATGTTTAAGGGTACGGCATCTACGGTGTCGTCGGCGTTAAAAGAAAAGCAGGTCAAGCCCCCATAGGCGGCTATATATTGATCCTGCTTGCCGATTGGTTCCCCCAATCGATCGATTTCGATGTGACAGGCCATTTTGGCCAGTTCATGGGGCAGCAGCAGATGGCGGCGGTGAGCATAGAGCGCTTTTAGTAAAGCCGTAGTAAAGGACCCAGAGGAACCCAGGCCGGTGCCGGAGGGGATGTCGGCCAAGGTGGTGATTTCCACTTGGGGCGTTTTAAGATTCAAAATGGAAAGGACCTCGCGAATGATTTTGTGGCGGACCTCCGGGACAGTTTTAACGTTTTCCAGCTGGGAGTATTTAAGGTATATTCCTTCGGTGAATGGTCTTAAGACGGTGACGTAGACGTATTTGTCAATAGCGGCGGCGATTAAAAAGCCGCCGCCATGCTCCCGGTAATAGGAGGGCAGATCGGTTCCGCCGCCACCCAAACTTATGCGTAAAGGCGATCTGGTGATAATCATTAGTTAATTTCCCCTCCCTTTTGAGCGTAGAGAAGACCGATAACCTCAAGAACTTTTAGGGCCTCGCTTACGCCGCCTATGGGTTCCCGCCCTTCCCTAATGGCGCTGACCAATTCCATGGTTTCAAGCTCCCAAGAACAGTCGGGGAATGGATATTGCCAGACAGTTGTCTCCGGCGGCCCCATACCTGGGAGCATCCGATAAAAGGCCAGTTGTTCGGTCCCGTAACTGCCGCCCAGGCCGTCGATGGCGATTTTGCCGTTACGGCCGTAAATTTCAAAGGAAAACATATTGCGCCATTCGGTCCAGGTGGCGTGGAGCATGGCGCAATTTCCGGCCTCGGTTGTCAGGAGCATGAAAGCGTTGTCCTCGACCTTGGCCGGCCAAAAATAAGTCGGCAACTGACCGGTAGCCCCGGTAAAATCGCCCAAAAACCATCCGGCCAGATCGATGAGGTGAGAACCTTGATCCACCAGTTCCCCTCCGCCGCTGATGGCGGCATCCATGCGCCATTCACGTTCGTAACCGAGCCGGCCGCCATGGCCGTACCGGCCCCGGACATACATAAGCGGACCAAGGGCGCCGGAGTCGACCAGCTCTCTGGCTTTCAGAAGCGAAGGGTGGAAACGGTGGTTGTAGCCGACCTTGACTTTAAGATTCTTTTTACTTGCCGCCTGGGCCACCGGGGCCAATTCGGCTGCGCAGCGGGCTCCCGGTTTTTCCAAAAGGACGTGCTTGCCAGCTTCAATGGCGGCCAAGGCCAAAACGGACAGTTGATCGTGAGTGACGGCGACATTAACAATATCGGCTTCGGAGTTGATGGCTTCCAATGGGTCGCTAAAAGGGGTCCCGCCGTGGCGGGCGCAGAGAGCTTGAGCTTTGGTGAAATCAATGTCGGCAGCGCAGGTGATGGTCAGCCCGTTTTTGACCATTGCTTCGGCCCTTTTGTTTCCTATAAGTCCGCAACCTATGACCGCCAGTTTCATAATGGTCCTAAATGAATTAAATAAATAAAACCGTAAATTATTAGTTTATTGAGCTGAAGGCTACTTGTCGCCCCAACCTGCTCCCCGGTCCCGTCCAGTGACCCGGCGCAGGGTATAGAGATCGCTTTTCTTAAGTTCGGCCAGATGATTGGGCCAATCGGTATAGTCGTCCCAGACGGCGCTGATCAAGCGACCCGTGATGCCGTCGGAAGCGGCCGAGGCTAAAAAGACACACAAATCAGCTCCAGTATTGGGATCAGTACAGCGGCCTGATTGCTTGGAAGCCTTCATCCGGTCGTAATATTGCTGACCGACAATTTCTGGTCCAGCCTGGAGCACTTCCTCAAGGAGCCGGGTGTCCATTAGTCCAGGAGCGACGGAGTTTATGTCCACGCAATCTTCGATCAAGTCCAGGGCCAGGGACTCCATCAGCCGGACCGCTGCGGCCTTGGAGGCGGCGTAGGAAAGCATTCTGGGCATGGGATTGGTGGCTCCGCCTCCAGAGATATGGATTATCTTACCATATCTTTGATTTCGGAAATGTCCAAGCAAGGAGCGGGCCAAAATGAGCGGGCCCAGGAGATTTATTTCCAGTCCCAAGCGGAAAGCTTCAAGATTTATGTCCTCCAGCCGCCCAATGGGTCCGTGGATACCGGCGTTGCTCACCAAGATGGTCAGATTAGGAAAAGCCTTCAGAGCATTGGCGGCTAAATCGGTTACTTGGTCAGGTTCGGACAGGTCGGCTTTTTGGAAAAAAACTTTCTGACCGGGATTGCGCCGGGCTTTTTCGACCTCCCGGGCGGCTAAAGCCTGCCGATCGTAATCCCGGGCGCATAAAAAAAGATCGGCTCCAAAGGCGGCCAGCCTTTGGGCGATTATTAACCCCAGTCCCCGGCTGGCTCCGGTCACCAGGGCAGAGCGTCCGGTCAAGTCGTAATCGATCAAATCGTTTACCTCATAAATTGGCTATTAATACCTTGGAGTTGCGGCTGGCCAGACTTTGGGTTGCTATTTTCCAGTCTCCAAAAGGCTTCGGTTTTCTAAAAGCCAGCTGACCGTCAGCTCCACGCCCTGGCGGATTGAAAGGTTGTTTTTCCAGCCTAAGGCCCGGATCTTTTTGGTGTCCAGGAAGATGAAAGGATTGTCGCCCACCCAGCCGCGCTGGCCGCCGGAGAACTCCAGCTTGGGACTGACTCCCATTTTGGCGGTTATCCAGCCGATGGAGTCACGGACGGTGCAGTATTCATCGGCTCCCAGGTTGTAGACGGCAAAACTATCCGGCATGCTCCGGCCTACTGTCAGCATGGCCTCCACGCAGTCGCCAACATGGAGATAGCTTTTCCTCTGGGTCCCGTCTCCTAAAATGGGAAGCCGGTTGGGATCTTTTAATAGGTATCTGACAAAATCAAAGACGTGCCCGTGAGTGTAGCGTTGGCCCAGCATGGAGACAAAGCGGAAGACGACCGCTCTAAAGTCGTAACCTTCGCAGTAGCTTGATATCAGTCCTTCCCCAGCCAGTTTGGAGGCGGCATAAAGGGAAGTCTGGATGGGGAAGGGAGCGTCTTCGGGGGTAGGGAAAACTACCGCTTCGCCGTAGACCGAGCCGGTGGAGCTAAAGAGGATGTCGCGGATGCCGTTGTGGCGCATGGCTTCTAAAACATTGGAAGTGGCGACAACGTTTTGCTCAAGGTCTTTTCGGGGATGTTCCAGGCCAAAGCGGACGTCGGCGTTAGCTGAAAAGTGCCAGACGACATCTGCGCCTCGCATGGCGGCACTCAAGGCGAAGGGGTCCAAGACGTCGGCTTTGACGAGTTTAAAGGAGGGGTTTGACAGTGCTTCGGCCAAAAAATCCAGCCGGCCAGTGGAGAAGTTGTCGTAACCGATAACTTGCTGTCCTTCAGCTAACAGGCGGTCGACCAAAGTTGAACCGATAAATCCGGCGGCCCCGGTGACAAAAGCTTTAGTCATGGTTGTGGTTCCTGGTTGTCGCCGAATCCCAGGGCTTGGTCGACGATGAATTTGGGTCGGAGCTTGGTTTCCTCGTAAATACGGCCGATATAAGCCCCCAGGATACCCAGGCCCATAAGTTGGCAGCCGGAGAGGAAAAGAAGCAAAATACCTAACGTGGCCAGACCTGAGGCAAAATCGTACCAGCCAAACAATTTACCTAAAAAAATGAACAGGGCCCCCAAAAGAGCCAGGCCGGCCATAGAAAAGCCGATAATGCCGGTTAGGCGCAACAGAGTTCCGGAAAAGGCCACGATGCCATTAAAGCCTATCAGGATGCTCCCGGTCAGCCGGTTGTATTTGCCCTGACCATCCAAACGGGCTTGCCGGTCGAACGGCAGAAGTTTGGTTTTAAAGCCGACAACCGCCGTTAATCCCCGGAGAAAGCCATGGCTTTCTTTAAGTTTCATCAATTCATCCACCACCCGGCGGTCCAAGAGGCGAAAATCACCGGTGTTGCGGGGAATCTCGACGGTGGCTGTTTTGTTAATAAACCAATAGCCGAGGTAAGCAATGGCTTTTTTTATTAAATTTTCACCCTCCCGGCTTCGGCGCTGGGGGATGACTACCTTATAGCCTTCCTCGCGCCAGAGTCGGCACATTTCGGCAATTAATTCGGGCGGATCTTGAAGATCGCAGTCGATGACTATGGCCGCATCACCAGTCGAGTATGACAAGCCGGCCCAGGTGGCGGCCGGCTGACCGAAACGTCTGGAAAATTGCAGTAGTTTTATTCTCGGGTCCTTGGTCCGGGCTTCCAAGATGAGGTCTTCAGTCCGGTCCGGGCAAGGGTCGAGAGCGAAGATGATTTCGTAATCGGAAGTCACCTCCTCTAAAGCCGGTTTGACGGCCGCCAGAAAAGCTCCGATGGTCTTTTCTTCGTTATAAACCGGGACCACGACACTTAAAAGGGGCATTAAGGAAAACCTCCGGTCCTAGCGGTATTTGATTGTCCGCCAAACCATCCTGGGCGCTCTGAGGGACAATCAACTAGTTTTTATACTTTGTTTCGCTTATAATGGCAAGGGTTTTTGACAGGGCGAAATCATCAAACCTCTCAAAAAAAGCAGTCAAAGGGGCAAGATTGGCCCCAGACTTGCATCGTCAAGTCGTCCGATCGAATCCCGCCACCAAATTGGCGGGGGAACTTCATCAGGTTTTTTGGTCAACACATTATAGAGGTAGTGAAAAGACCGTTTGAATAAAGCAAGGCTCTCTCGAACACTGTCAGTCGGTTTTTTGTTAAGACAGATTAAAAAATTGAGGGCCAGTTTCCGAAAAAAGGATAAAATCTCAGGCGCATTGCCCCGGTAGATTTTACACTTGTCTTCAGCGTAAGCTTCAGTGTCGTCGAGGATGCTGTGCATCGTTTCGACTTTCCAGTGCTGGCTAGAAATTTCCAGCAGCTGCGAAGCAGGGCGGGAAAGACTGGTAATGAAAAACCGGATTTCAGACGACTCCTTACCTGTAGAAGCGCTCTCGGTGAATCTCTCAACCTTCATTACGTTTGCAATCCCTTCCCAGAGAGAGGATTTGGTGATCCAAGATGCGGCAGCAGCTACACTGCGGCTGATGGAGGTAATGGTTCTATATTCGATGCGTCGGCTAGCCTTGGAATGAGGTGAGGTATATTGCTGAATGCCAAACTCGGGGCCTAAGTTATCGAGGTTATTAAAAAGCGTCTTCACTTCATCAAGCAGGCCGCTCTGATTGCCTTTGAGGCAGAACATGTAGTCGACACCATAGTTAATGATCGACATGGCCAACTCTCTCTGGCAGCCCATCGCATCAATAGTTATACCCTTTCTGGCAAGCATACCAATGGAATCAAGGACAGAAAGGATTAAGGGAAAAGCCGTGATCTCGTTGCTTTTTTCTTTGACCGGCTCAACCAACAAAGTCAAAAGGTTACACACGGCATTAACGATATGAACTTCTGATTTAATCATTCCAGGCTTGACAGCCCCTTTGGCGGTCTTACCGTCGAGAGCGATGGCGTCGGGGAGGGCGTTTTTTTAATTCTTCCTGGCTTCCTTTTTTTACTACGTCAAAGAAAAACAAGAGCCACCGATTCAAGTAACAAGTAATTTGGCCAATTGCGTATGGTCGATTGTGGCAATGACCCTGGCAAAAGTGTCGACTGAAGGGATTGAAACAAGTTCAGGCATTAGCTGTTTAAAATATGAAAAGTGAGAGCATGCGTAGAAATGGGTAGCTTTCCAGCCATGGCAACCGGCAGCAAATGTCTGGCAAAAATCACTCTGAACTGTCCTGAACGAATAAACCCTTGATTATGGGCACAAAAAAACCGTGAAGGGCTGGCTTCACGGCTATATAACTAGGCTTAATTGTAGGTATTGGCGGAGAGGATGGGATTCGAACCCATGGAACTGTTAGTTCAACGGTTTTCAAGACCGTCGCCTTAAACCACTCGGCCACCTCTCCATAAAATGTCTCTATACCAAAAAGAAACAACCTCCAGCTTGATAAGCTGACCGCTTATGTCTAATGTTATCATATACACCAGAGAGTCTTCTTTTATCAAGGGAAATTTCAGCTGACATTTTGTTGGCAACCAACAGTTCTTGGACTCATGGATATTGACGACCCCCCTTTGATTTACTCGCTTCGAGTGATTACCAACTCTGCCCTCGCCAAAGCCTAGCAGTTTGCTGTCACTGCCAAGACCCTTCTTACTCTAAGACTCTAAAAATTTTCCAGCGATAATTTGAACTAATTTGGGCGCCGCCCAGAAAGCATCTTAAAAAATCCAAATTTTTTGAGCTAGGAGTTAAAAAACAGAGCGGATAGGTGCTTATATCAGAAAAAAATCTTGTGTTTATTGTTATTTACCGATTTTGCTTTTTTTTGCTTTTTTTTGCTTTTTTTTGAATTATTTTTGTGGTATTCTCCTTTTTCAAATTCAGAGAGGTTTTCCCATGCTGGCCGAACAACGTCAAGAATTCATCTTATCCACGGTTAATCGTCTCCGCTCTATCACGGTGACCGAGCTCAGCGAGGAGCTAAAAGCTTCAGAGACGACCATCAGACGAGATATCGCAACTTTGTCCGCCCGGGGCTTGGTCAATAAAGTCCACGGTGGGGCCACAGCTAGGGCTTTAGAGTTTGTGGCCACCGACGTCTCGGTCAACGACAAACTTCAATTGTATGCCGAAGAAAAAATGTCCATCGGTCTGGCGGCAGCTAACCTGATTGAACCCAATGACTTTGTTTTCCTGGATGCTGGGACCACTACCTTAAGGCTGGCCGAATACTTGGAACCCAATGGAGCGTCTTTTGTCACTTCAGGGGTAGCCCACGCCAGCTTAATGATCAAAAAAGGCCTGAGAGTTTATATCCTGGGCGGCATGTTAAAAGCCGGGACTGAAGCCATCGTGGGTGTAGCCGCCCTGTCTTCTTTGGAACAGTACAACTTTACCAAAGCTTTTATGGGCTGTAATGGTATCAGGACCAAAGAAGGACTGACCACCCCAGATATGGAAGAAGCGGCGGTCAAAGCCAAGGCCGTGGAAAGAGCCATGACCACCTACGTTTTAGCCGATCATTCCAAGTTTGGTAAAGTTTCAGCGGATAGCTTTTCGACCTTAGCCCAGGCCACCATCATTACCGATCATTGCCCAGATCAATTATATCGGTCGCTCACCAATATTTTGGAGGTTTCCAAGTGATCTATACACTAACCCTCAACCCAGCCTTAGATTATCTGGTGACTCTGCCTCAGCTACTGCCCGGCTCCACCAACCGGACGACCTTCGAAGAGGTTCAATGGGGCGGCAAAGGTATTAACGTATCCAGGCTCCTGAAGAACCTAAAAATTGAGAGCGTAGCCATGGGTTTTCTAGCTGGCTTTACCGGCCAGGCCCTCAAGCAGGGACTGCAATCTCAGGGTTTGAATACTAATTTTATCGAAGTCGAAGGCGGGTTAACCCGCATCAATATTAAAGTCAAAGCCTTGGAAGAAACGGAAATTAACGGTTCTGGTCCTTCCATTAGTACCCAATCTATTGAGGCGTTGATGGAAAAAATGGACTTAATCGGCGATGGCGATCTCTTGGTCATGGCAGGGAACGTCCCGGCGTCCATTGATGACGATATTTACGGCCGGATCATGGAATGTTTGAAAAATCGTTCGATTTTGTGTGCCGTCGACACCTCAGGACAGGCTTTGGCCAAGGCCCTCCCCTACCGGCCATTTGTTATAAAACCCAATTTGAAAGAACTTAACGCCCTTTGCGGCTCCGAGGCCAAAACAGATTTAGAGATTGTTGCCCAGGCTAAAAATCTTCAAGCCCAGGGAGCTCAAAACGTGATGGTTTCCATGGCTGGCCAGGGGGCTTTGTTTTTAAGCTCTGACGGTCAGGTCTGGAAGGCCACTGTACCGGACGGCGAGGTCCAGAATTCGGCTGGGGCCGGAGATTCGATGATAGCCGGTTTTCTGGCCGGCCACCTCTGGGGCTGTCCTTTGGAACAAACTTTTCGCCTGGCGGCCGCCGCTGGTACTGCCACCGCCTTCTCTACTACCTTGGCGACGTTAACTGAAATTACGGCTTTAGTTGAACGAACTGTAGTTTCACTTTGGCCATAAAAAAAAGAATCACCTTAACTCGTAGTTCATAACAATTTTTTGAACTATAACCCATGAGAGGAAAGCTTATGAAAATTACTGATTTATTAACCCTTAACAAGATAGCTATTAAAGCTAAAGCCGAGACCAGAGAGGACGCCATCAAACTGCTGGTGGACCTGCATCAAAACGATGGAGCCTTGGTCAATTCCGATGTTTTTCAACAGGCTATCTTGGAGCGAGAAGCCAAAGGGACTACGGCCATAGGCGTAGGTTTAGCTGTGCCCCATGCCAAAAGCGAGGCCGTCAAAAAGCCTAGTCTGGCGGCTATAACTCTAACCCAAGGTGTAGATTATCAAGCCCCCGACGGTCAAGGCGCTGATTTGCTTTTCATGATCGCCACCCCTCCTGGCGGTGACACCCATTTGGAAATCCTCTCCAGGATGATGGTCTTGTTGATGGACCCCGATTTTTGTCAAAAGCTTAGACAGGCCGGCAGCCCCGAGGAATTTATTGCCTTGGTCGATCAGGCCGAGCTAGCCAAATACGGTCTGAAAGACCCCGCGTTGGAAAAAAGTCAAACCAGCACCTCAACCCCTCAATTGGCTAAGGTGTTGGCCGTCACTGCTTGCCCTACCGGCATCGCTCATACTTACATGGCGGCCGAGGCCTTGGAAAAAGCCGGGGCCAAAATGAAAGTGCTGCTAAAGGTTGAAACCAACGGCTCAACCGGAATTCAAAACCCTCTGACTAATGAGGACATCAAATCGGCTGAGGCTATAATAATAGCGGCTGATAAAAATGTTGAGACCAAAAGGTTTGAAGGCAAGAAAGTTCTGTTCAAAAAAGTCGCCGACGGCATCCATAAGCCCGAAGAACTCATCAAAGAAGCCCTCTCGGGCACTCTACCGGTCTTCCATCACCAAGGCGGAAACGAATCTGACGGGGCAACCGAAGAAGGCCGCGAATCGTTGGCCCGAGGCATATACAAAAGCCTAATGAACGGCGTGAGCCATATGTTGCCCTTTGTGATTGGCGGCGGCATCCTGATTGCCTTGGCTTTCCTTTTTGACGACTATACCATCAATCCGGCCAGTTTCGGCAGTAATACCGGCCTGGCCCGGGTCTTAATGACTATTGGTGGAGCTGCTTTTAGCCTAATGTTGCCTATTTTGGCTGGCTATATCGCTATGAGTATAGGCGACCGACCGGCATTGGCTCCTGGTGTGGTAGGCGGCATCCTGGCCCGAGGCGGGGAATTCATTCAATAGCCTCCTGAACTCTGCCGCTCCAGTCTCCGGCGGCTTTTTGGCCGCCCTAATAGCCGGGTTTGTAGCCGGTTATGGTGTCTTGGCCATTCGCAAAGCGACCGACGGGTTTCCCAGAAGCCTTCAGGGAATTAGGCCGGTATTTATCTTTCCTCTCTTGGGGACCCTT
The DNA here is from genome assembly GCA_031271165.1 of Deltaproteobacteria bacterium. GTDB lineage: Bacteria > Desulfobacterota > Desulfarculia > Adiutricales > Adiutricaceae > JAISWF01. The sequence goes on along the minus strand of JAISWF010000184.1, from coordinate 10,692 downwards.
TTAGTGGGCCTGGTCATGTTGTCCATTAACCCGGTGATGGGCATTATCAATACGGCCTTAACTAACGGCCTCAATTCCATGGGGTCGTCCTCTAAAATATTACTAGGCTGCTTAGTGGCCGCTATGATGAGTACCGACATGGGCGGTCCAGTCAACAAAGCCGCTTACGTTTTTGGGACTATGTCCATCCAATCTGGAAACTTTGACATCATGGCCGCAGTCATGATCGGTGGCATGACCCCTCCGATTTCCATCGCCCTGGCCACAACTTTTTTTAAAAACAAATTCACCCTCGAAGAACGTCGCTCTGGCCCAGTCAACTACATCATGGGCTTGTGCTTTATCACCGAAGGCGCAATTCCCTATGCAGCAGCCGATCCACTGCGAGTTATTCCTTCCTGCCTGGTTGGGGCGGCCCTGGCCGGTGGTTTATCAATGGCTTTTAACTGCGGCCTAAGGGCTCCGCATGGCGGCATTTTTGTCTTCCCAGTGGTCGCCAACCCCTTAGGCTACCTCATAGCTCTGGCTTTAGGCTCCATCTTGGGTATGATCCTTTTAGCCCTTCTCAAAAAGAACCTCAACCAGGCCGTCAAGCCATAATTCCGGCTTAAACTGCCCTTTAGGAGAACCTTATGCTAAACGCCAAGGTAACCGCCTTAAATGAGACCGGTGTGCATATGCGCCCGGCTCAGGTCCTGGTCACCAAGCTTTCGCCTTTGAACTGTCAAGTGACCATCAAACACGCTGACAAGACTATTAATGCGAAATCTATTATGATGCTCATGGCCGCCTGCATTAAAAAAGGCCACGAGTTGGAGGTCATTTGCGAGGGTCCCGATGAGGCCCCGGCTTTGGCCTTGCTGGAGGAATTTTTCAAGAGCACCATGGATGGGGAATAAAAGTTCCTGGTCAAAAATGTCTTGATAGTCCCAATAGTCAAGTTGAGGAGGGGCGGTCTAAAATTAGCCCTCCCCACCCCAACATGACTAATATACCCAGAAGGAGGCAAGGAAAGTGTTATTTAAAGGTGTTGCCGCTTCCCCCGGCGTAGGTTTGGGGCGGGTGGTAATATATAAAGAGCCGGATTTAAACTATAGAAACCAGCCCCACTCAGGCCAGGATAATGAAAAGGCTCGCTTAAAGCAGGCCATTGAAAAGTTTAAAATCGAAATTTCCAAGTTGGTTGAGGAGGCCGAAGCTAAAGCCGGGCCTCAACAAGCCGCTATCTTGACCGGCCAGATTACGATGCTCACGGACCCTTTCATGATTTCCCAAATGGAGGAGTTAATCGAGAAAGGTTTGATAGCTGAAGCGGCTATGGATGAGGTAACCCAAAGCTTTCAAGAGATGTTCGAAAATGTTGAAGATGAAAAAATGCGGCAGCGAGCAACCGACATTGGCGATCTTAGAAAACGCCTGCTGAGAATCCTGCTGGGTGTCGAACAATTGGATTTAACAGCCATAGAACCAGACTCAATCGTGGTGGCTATTGATTTACCAGCCTCGGTTATTACGGCCTTACCCCTGGACCGGGTTCAGGCCTTGGTAACGGAAATTGGAGGCTACACCAGCCACGGTTCCATTATGGCCCGGGCCTTAGGCGTCCCAGCGGTTACGAGTTTGACAGGTCTAATGGACTCGGTCAAGCAAGACGGTCTGTTCATGATTGCCGACGGCTCGGCCGGGGAAGTCATCATTGACCCAGACGAACAAACCTTGGCCCGATACCGGCAGCGTCAACATGAGTGGCAAAACGATCAAGCCTCACTCAAGGTTTTTATAGATCGTCAGACCGTGGATGCTGACGGGGTTAAGCGGACCTTGGAGGCCAATATCGGGGGGATGGCTGAAGCTAAAATAGCCCAAGCGGCTGGAGCTGACGGCGTAGGCTTATTTAGGACCGAATTTTTATTCCTCAACCGCAATAGTCTGCCGGGAGAAGAAGAGCAGTTCAGAGTTTATTCGGAAGTGGCTTCTCTTTTTCCCAACCGGGAAGTGATCATCAGGACATTAGACGTGGGCGGCGATAAGCCAGTCCCAGCTTTGGGGCTGCCAAAAGAGGAAAACCCATTCCTGGGCTACCGAGCCATCCGCTATTGTCTGGACCAACCGGAGGTTTTTTCTATCCAGCTCCGGGCTATCCTCCGGGCTGGAGCTACGCATGGCAACATAAAAATAATGCTGCCTCTGGTCACCTCCCTGGAGGAAGTCATCGCCGCCAAAAAAATATTGGACCAATGTGCTGGTTCTCTAGCTTCCGATGGCCGCCCCTATGATGCCTCCATTAAACTTGGGGTCATGATTGAGACTCCAGCAGCAGTGCAAATAGTGGACTTGCTGGCGACTGAGGCTGATTTTTTCAGTATCGGCACTAACGATCTGGCCCAATACACTTTAGCCGCCGACCGCGGCAATCCCAAAGTAGGCGCTCTTTGCTCGCCTTTCCACCCAGCTGTTTTAAGGAGTATCCAAACCATCATCAAGGCCGGTCAGAAAGCCTCGGTCCCGGTTGGCCTATGCGGAGAAGTTGGGTCTAATCCTCAAATGATCCCCATTCTAATGGCCTTTGGGCTGGACAAAATCAGCGTTTCGCCGTCGTCTTTAGCTATGGTCCGACGGGAATTATCCACGTGGCGCCTTGTCGATGCCAGAGAACTGACTGAGCAGGTGATGAGTCAAACCTCTGCCAATGCTGTTAAGCAGTGTATTAACGCAGCCTTTGAAAGAAAAAGCCTTAACCTGAACTTAGCCTAAAAGAGTCGGGAGTTAAAAGGCGGACTGGCAAAGGTCCGGCCGAAAGTCTCATCTTTTCGCCCGTAGCTCGCTTTCCCAGTCCTTTGAGCACCAAAGCCCTCGAAACACTCGGGCCTAAGGGGGGCATGCACTCTTGATTTTTCCCTCCGTACATAAGGTCACATTGCTTAAGGAAATCTGAAGCTCTCTTTGCTCGGCGTCAAGCCAAAATTCCGCCATGACAGCGCCTCTGACGCCGCCGGGCGTCTGATCGACTTTCCTTAACCATTCTTTGGCCCCTCACGGGACCACTTCGGCCGGTTAGCCTGGATAAACAGTAGCCTAGCGCAAGCTCAGTACGGCTGGGTGCTCCTTAGGCTGGAAAAACTTGCCCCAACCGGGCGGCTCATTATTGGCCCAACCCGGGCGGGCTTAACCTAAATGTCTTGCGGCTAGCACCGCCGCCTCCGCAAATCAATGGCCTGACCCATTACATAGCTTGGCCGCACATAAGGGCTGGAGTTCGCTGCCGCTGGAGTTGGCCAGTCTCAAAGAGCTGCTGAATTTAAAATTGTCCTGAGCATTATTTTGGCTTGGCAACCGTACTTTATCAAGTCATATTTGAAAAGCTGCCCTTGATGCTAATTAAATAAATATTTAAATTTTTTAGCTAAAACAGGAGCTTTTTCAGGTTCGTCCTTATTGGCCGCTCCCCAAAATGCGGCCCGCAGCAAGCCCTAAACAAGTCGATACTATAAAAAAACCGGTCCATGATCGATTGACCATGGACCGGTTTTTTTTATAGCCTTTGAGTTTAGGGCTGATTAAAATTGCGGCTAGCTTTTTAATCCCTCAAAGATAAGGCTGAGACCTCCAGAGGGGCACAATCAAAATGAAAAGGCCCGGTTCAGGCGGCCCGCTCCGGCGGAAGCCCCGAAAGACCGGCGGCCTCCCTGAGCTTGGGGGCAAGATCAATATTTTCCCACGTAAAATCAGGATCGTTACGGCCGAAATGACCGTAACTGGCGGTTTTCTCGTAAATGGGCCTGATAAGTTTGAGAGTTTCGATCATTGAAGCTGGCTTAAAAGACAAAAGACGCCGCAGGGCGCTGGAAATTTTATCATCGTCAGCTAAACCGGTCCCAAAGGTGTTAATCATGATGGAAACCGGCTCGGCCACTCCAATGGAATAGGCCAACTGCACCTCGCAGGTTTTGGCCAGACCAGCCGCCACTACATTTTTGGCGGCGTACCGGGCCATATAGCAGGCGCTGCGGTCAACTTTGGAAGGATCTTTACCGGAGAAACAACCGCCGCCGTGACGGCCCCAGCCGCCATAGGTATCGACGATGATCTTGCGGCCGGTCAAGCCGCAGTCCCCGACGGGCCCTCCAATAACAAAGCGGCCAGTCGTGTTGATATGAATTTTGGTGTCAGCATCCAATAACGATGGAGCGATGACTTTTTTGATGACCTCTTCAAACAAGGCTTCCTTGAGCCGCTCATTGGAAACATCAGGGGAGTGCTGGGCTGCCAGGACCACGGCTTCGACTCGGGCGGGTTTGCCGCCGCGATATTCAACCGAAACCTGTGATTTACCGTCGGGCCTTAGAAAATTGAGCGCTCCGTTGTGCCTAACCTGGGCCAATCGGTAGGTCAGATTGTGGGCCAGGTAAATGGGCAGCGGCATATAAGTTTCGGTCTGGTCGGTGGCAAACCCGAACATCAGACCCTGGTCCCCTGCGCCCTGCTCGTGATCTTGTCGCGTGTCAACGCCTAAAGCAATATCCGGTGACTGCTTGCCGATGGTGTTGATAACGGCACAAGCTTCCCCGTCAAAACCCCGATCAGCCCCGGTGTAGCCGATTTTCTTAATCGTCCGCCTGACTACCTCGGCCAAATCCACCCAATATTTGGTGGTCAGCTCACCGGCAATCAGAGTCAGACCGGTTGTTACCAAAGTCTCGACCGCCACCCGGCCAGCGGAGTCGTTGGCGAGTATCTCATCTAAAATCGCATCTGAAATCTGGTCGGCCACCTTGTCGGGATGGCCCTCGGTGACAGATTCAGAAGAAAACAAAAAATTTTCCTGACTCATAAGATCCGCCCTAATCCTACCGTACACTTGCGGAAAGGATCTTAGCGGCCTCCTTTCTTGGTTGTCCCAAACAGATGGAACAAAGTGATTTAAGCAAAAAAGACCGCCCCAGGCCATGTCCTTGAAAAGGCCCATGTCCCAGTCGTCTTCAGCTTTGGATTTAGGTTCGGATAGTGCTGCCCCGATTTCGGTCGGCGGAACCTTTAGGCCAACCGGAGGCTTGGTGAGGAAGGAAAATAGAGTTGGTCAGAAGGACCGAACAATTGCCCCAGCGGCCTGTTGAGGCATTTATTGGGTAATAGTGCTTTCCCATAACTTCCAAAGACCGCCCCATCAGGACTGACCTTGGATTTTTAAAACTAATAAATTCTATCCCTTTACTGACCACAAATCAAGATTTAACCAGCCCAATCTGATCCGTCTGTCTCGGGTCCGTTTTCTGGCTCTAAGACCAATCAACAACTTAATGATTTTTTGTTAGTCAACATGTTGATAAATTTATTTTTTTGGCCAGATTGCCTCAGCGAGTTTCAATAATGCCCAGTGATGTCCAATTAAGTCCAGCGATGTTCAAAAAACTCAAAACCGGGTTATCTAAGCAGACTGTTTTGAGATTTCCGGACCATCTTCTTTGGGATCTTTTGAGCCCCCCAGGGCAACTATAAAAATAAAATAATTAACTACAATGATATATATCTTAGGGAGTATTTTATTGCCCCAGGATAACAAATCAATGTGTACTCGTTTTTTTACTGGCTATCGAAAGACAGATTATATTTAGTTAAACCATATATTTCTTTACAAAAAGAATCCTAATTTAACTTTGATCTATGGGGTGCTTAGCTAATCCTCAGAGCCCGCCTAAAAAAATTTCGAAAGGTTTCATTTTTGTCTCCCTGATAGTATTGACATAATGCTTATTTTCATTTAACATGGTCTATAAATAATTCTTCCTCAAAAATTAAACATGGGGTACAAACCCAGGATGCAAAACCAGGATAAGACAAGTAGCAGACGTAAAGCCTTCTCGTAACAAAGACAGCGGTATTTTACGAACGGCCCCTCAACCTATTACCGGTTCAAAACCTGAGTTTCATGTCCATGAACCTTCCGATTCCATTGGCACATCATTTTGCGTTGGCCTTTTCTCCAGCCGCCATTAAAAAACGGATATCACTTTTTTAATGGGCCGGCTATCCTATTGCCTTACACCCGAACCCGTTCCGCTACCGCTGTCTGCGGCGGGTCCGCTGGACTTTAAACCGGAATCCTTTCCGAACGAAGGGATCAAATAAGCTCTCAAACAGGAGGACTCCATGAAAAAAGCCGAGTTGATCGCTACAGTGGCAGAAGAAACTGGAATGAGTCAAGTGGCCACTAAAGCCATCATCGACTGCCTGCTCAAAACAATCATTCAGACCGCCAAAAAAGATAAGCGGCTGGCCCTTTACGGCCTGGGCGTTTTTAGGGTGGTTAAGCGAGCCAAACGCACCTGCCGCAATCCCCAGACCGGCGAGGAAATCAAGGTCAAGGCCTACAACTCCCTGAGTTTTCGGCCGGCGAGGTCGATCAAGGCTCTCCTTAGCTGAACCCAAATTAACGCCCCCCAGAGGCCCCATCGCCAGGGGGGCGCTTTTTTAAAAAAGCGGCCGTTAGCCGGCCCCGTTTAAATCACCTGATTTCGCTTGCCCTTTGGCCCCCGCCACCCAATCCCAACCAGCCCTGCCCGTAAGCATCTGCTCTCGATTCTTGGAAAACTGGACCCTGACCAACATTAAAGGATTTTTACCCATTAAGTGTCCCCAGGCTTCGTCTCCGATCACTTTTGCTACTCCGGCCCACGTTTTAACAAAAAAATAGGTCAAAAACCTTGGTTTCAACCGGCCTGTCAAAAAATATTTCCAAAGTTGTGCCCCTAAAATATAGGCCAAATTGCTTGGCCACCGCCACTGCCCTCAAATGAAATCAAATTTTTTTGACACGAGAAAACACTTGATTTTAATCTAGAGGTCTCATATAATCGACCCATGTCATATAGATGATTAGCCCGGATTTTTAAAAAAGTCAGCCGCTGATCGTCATCCCTGGCAAATCTAAAGACCCGGGCCGTATCGGGTAATTAACTTGCCATTCACAGGTTAGGAGAGCCAAAAATGTCCATCAAAGAAGTTTATCAAGCGGTAATTGATTTTGACGAAGACGGGATGCCGGATTTGATCCAAAAGGAACTTAAAGCCGGAACCGACCTTAACAAGCTGCTCCAAGAGGGCCTTATTTCAGCTATGGATTACGTCGGCAAGCAGTTTTCAGAGGGCGAACTTTTTGTTCCCGAAATGCTCATGGCCGCCCAAACCATGAAAAAGGGCTTGGAAATCCTTAAACCCAAGCTGGGTGCCGGCGACAGCTCTTCGGCCGGGACCATCGTCATCGGTACAGTCAAGGGCGACCTTCACGATATCGGAAAAAACCTGGTCGGTATGATGCTTGAAGGCGGCGGCTTTGAGATCATTGACCTCGGAGTTGACGTTGAGCCCAAAACTTTTGTGGAAGAAGCCAAAAAACACGATGCCAAGATCGTCGGTTTAAGTGCGCTTCTGACCACCACCATGCCGGCCATGGAAGAGACGGTCAACGCCTTAAAAGAGGCCGGACTTTCGGTTAAGACAATGGTGGGCGGAGCTCCGGTCACTAAGGCCTTCGCCGACAAAATCGGCGCTACCGGCTACTCCGAGGATGCCCCTGGGGCGGTGGAACTGGCCAGAAAACTGGCTAGCTAAGTTATAAAGATCTTTTATTGGTTACCTTATTGTTAACCCAAGGCAACGGCTGGCAGCTTTTTTGAATTCCGAATTGTTCGGCGAGTTCTTTTTCAAGAAAATGATCTTAAAGTTTGTCGAATGTCCGTGCGCAGCGCCATAATTCCGGGCCCCCAGACGGAGGGGGCCCGGCTGGCGTTTTTTAAATTTAAACTAACCCAGCCGCCTGGTGAAACCCGAAGTTATGATCGACCAAGCGGCCTGGGCCGTTCTGTCAAGCTTAGTCCGGCCTTTTCAGAGCTTTTGCAATTACCCCCAACTCCCGGCTTTTTCGGGAAACAATGGAGGATTTAAATGATTATTGTCGGCGAACTCATCAACGCCAGCCGCAAGGCCATTGGCGAGGCCATCGAAAAAGGCGACGCCGAATACATAAAAACCGTAGCCACTGACGAAGACAAGGCCGGGGCTCATTACATTGATGTAAATGCCGGTATTTTTGTGGGTAAAGAGGCTGATTACCTTAAGTGGCTCACCGAAACCGTTCAGTCGGTAACTGAAAAACCCTGCGCCCTGGACAGCCCTGATCCCAAGGCCATCGAAACAGCCCTGGCCGTCCACAAGGGTACCCCGATGATCAATTCCATTTCACTGGAAAAAGATCGTTGGGAAAAGCTGCTCCCAGTTGTGGCCGGAACTGATTTTAAGGTTGTAGCCCTGTGTATGAGCGACGCCGGTATGCCCACCACCTGCGCTGATCGCCTGGCCATCGCCGATAAGTTGGTCGAAGGCCTGACAGCTAAAAACATACCGATTGCCAACATTTTTGTCGACCCGCTGGTCCAACCCTTGGGCACCAACCATAACTTTGGGGTGGAATTTATTAATACCGTGGCCGAGATCAAAAACCGTTACCCCGGCATCCACTTTATGTGCGGTCTTTCTAATATCAGCTATGGCCTGCCGGAGAGGAAATTTGTCAACCGCATTTTTATGGCCCAGGCCATCTACGCCGGCTTGGACGGAGCCATAATGAACCCGCTGGATAAACCCATGATGGGAACTATTGCCGCCGCCGAAGCTTTGGCCGGACGTGATAAAAACAGCGTTAGATACTTAAGAGCCTTTCGGGCAGGCTTGGTAGTCTCGTAAGTTTTTATATAATTGATTATAAACTTAACAATTTCCCAACACTAAACCCTAAACCCCAAACCAAAAGAGGCGCCCAAGGCGCCTCTTTTGGTTTGGTCAAATGCGGCCCGTTATCGCCGGACCTTAAGTTAGTAATCTGGCTGGTCAAAGAGCCTGCCGAACCCTAATTCCCAAGCTCCAAAAAAGGCTGGAACCACCCTCAAAAACTCTCAGACTCCTCGTTAACATCGACGGTATTTTCCTTAATTTTGATTTCGTCAAACAAAGCTGCGTAATTTTGCCTGACCTGCTCGCGCCCCACGATGGCCTCACCGTGGCCGCACATGACCATTTCCACGTCAAGCAGACCACTGAGCATGGTCAGACTCTTGGCCAGGGTTCTAAAATTTCCACCTGGCAAATCATAAGCCCCAATGGTTCCAGGGAAGTAATTGTCGCCAATTACCAAAAGTCCCGATTCCGGCCAGTGAAAACAAAGCCCCCCTGGGGAATGGCCCGGGGTGTCGTACAGGCGGTATTGACGGTTTTCAAATAGAAAAGGCCCGGAGAAGACCGGGATAAACATTGATTTATCCGGCAAAATATATTCACTGATACGGTATTTGCTCCCGGCCTTGGTGTTTTTATAGAAATCCTTGCGGTAAAACGTACGGCCAACGCCTCCCAGAAACTGCCTCTCGACGTTACTCATAGCCGCTTTAATCCCAAAATCAGCCTTAAACCTAATCGACGCTTCAGCATGATCGGGATGACCGTGGGTCAAAAGAACCAGCCCGATATCGGACGGATCGATATTGTCGGAACGAATGGCCGCCAAAAGTTCTTCATAACGCCGGGCAATGCCAGGGTCGATTAACAGGTGTTTTGAGCCTTTAATTAGTACGGTATTGCAGTTAATCTCGCCGGAAAAATTCATTCCGTTTTGACCCGGATAAAAATAAATGTCGTCTTTAAACTGCATTGATAGAGCTTGCTCCTGATTATGGGTCCAAAACAGCTATTAAGACGCCTTCGGCTCGTTTCAGGGGGTGGTTAAAAAAACGGCTTGAGCGAACCAAGTTTTGACCCAATGTTAACAACTTAAGCATTAAGCAAATTTAGAGCCACCACCCAAAAACCTTCTGTAAAAAAACCGCAAAAAAATGCCGACGCTGGTCATAAATGCGCAACCGGTAAAAACCTTCAAAATCCTTAATTCTTAATTTTTTTATACGTAATTTCAGAATGTTAACCATGGTAAAATGGCTAAATTGGGTTTTTGCCGACCACTCATAAATTGATTTCAGCCATGAAAGTTAAAACTTCAACCTTAGTTGCCAATTTTTCTGCAAAAAGATAAATAAGACAGCTTATTTTTATTGGTCAATCAACAAAATATTAATGCAAATTTATAGCATATATATACATGCTAACTTTTAGAACACGATAATGAGCCGTAACCGTTCACGGTATTTTTTCCCCTGATTGATTCATAATGAGCCAAGCCAATTGGCTCCTTCCAAGCGGCCAAGGGCAAGGCTTATAGGAACTTCGATTTAGAGGTCAGTCCCTTTGGTGGGCCCTCAATTGTGGCCCCTCCATGGTAATGCGGGGCCTGGAACATTGACCATAAAAGCCTCAATAAATCTCAGCCACCACATCGGTCTTCCCGACGATGCCTACGGCCAGCTTTTTGACCACCGGATACTCATCGCTAAACCTCGCCTCATAGCGCCGGCATTTAATTTGGGCTTTGGCATCGTTTAAAGCCTTGATCAGAAGATTGCGCCTTTTGATTTCGTTTTTTTCGTCGTTTTTCTCACCCGGTTCAATTGCTAACTTTTCGTACTTGAACTCGGCTATGAACACCGTCCCAGGTGGAACATGGATCAGAAAGTCAAACATCCCCTCCGCCTCTGAGACTTCGGAGGTGACTTTAAAATGTAGGGCCTTTAAGACCGAAAAAATCAAGGC
>JAISWF010000105.1 GCA_031271165.1 Deltaproteobacteria bacterium | reverse complement strand
GCTTGGACAATTAAACGGAACGCGTCCGTCAAAAAAGTAATCTGGCAGTTCACAGTGGAAGAAGCCCGAATTATCCTGGTTCGCCTTTACCCACAATTAACCTGTTGACTATGTACTAGAGTTGCTAAAGAAGATGAAGGTCAAGGCCAAGGAGGCTTTCAAGCAGATAGATTCCAAAAATTATGTCAAAAAGTTTTGGGGAGATGGCCATGACTTATACAAGGTCGCCGTGGTGGTCGGCGGGCGGACTGAGGTTTTGGTAGAATTTATGAAAGAGGAGCCAAGACTGTCAGAAAGCATCGGGGAAAGTACCGATGACTAGCCAAATTTTTAAACTAACCGGCTCTATAAACGCTTAAATTTGGCCTTGGGCCTGGTTAAATGTGCCCCGCCCATTGAACGAAAAATATTCCAGTCGGCTCCCAGGTCAGCGGCCAGTAAATCAATGGTTTAAGTCTTTACATAAACAGGTTATAGTGTTGTAAATAGTACAAAACAATAAGACAGTCTCCTGATTACCATGGTTATTACCAGCCTTCATGAAAAAACCTGGTCCTCCTCACGGAAGACCAGGTTTTTTTTAAAGACTTATAAGATTAAGGGCCTACCCAAAGGCGAACTTTATTGAAAAACAAGCGCTACTGACTGTTGGTGTTATTGCGCATTCTTCTAAGTCACTTGTATTCTCCAAGTCTCTTCATATGGCCTCTGACTGCGGCTGGAGAGACAGTGACTTCTTCCCTGGCCACCGCATTATTGAGTTATGCATGCTTGGAAAGATTTACAGGCCGATTCAAGAGTGGATACTCATAATCAAGCTCAGTGCTGGCCTGGCGGACGTATATGTTGAGCCCAACTGGTGTTATGCTCGGGGTTGTCAGTGATCTGAACCAAGAAAGATGGGTAGGGAAATCTCGCAATCTGATCCCCTATTTTAGGGCTTTGTTGCCCCCGTGAACGGATACAAGATCCGTATATTGCTTGTATTTCGTGGTCTTCCACAATAGCTGCCAGTAAAATTCTTTATTTTGGCGAAAACGCCAGCTCTACTCCAGGCCGTTGGCGTTGAGTATCTCCTGGGCAGAGATGTTACCCTGAGCAGCTGATAACCTAAAAAGCCTGGTCGCTTCGGCATGGTTTTTCTCAACACCATCGCCATTGGCGTACATGACTCCCAACATAAACTGAGCTTCAGGCTCTGACTTTTCCGCCGCTGATTGGAGCAATTTGACTGTTTCGCTTTTATCCTCAGCCACCCCTTCCCCAAAATAGTAAATGATGGCCAGCCGGTATTGAGCGGAAGCTGAACCGGCATTAGCTGCTTGTTTGAGCAGTTCTATCCCCTTGACCGGGTCAAGCTGGACCCCGGTGCCCGTAAAATACAACAAGGACAGCTCGTACATGGCGTTAGGGTCGCCTTCGTCGGCCAATTTGTTTAGATTCTCGGCCGCCGAGGCCGCCGGCTCGCTGTCAGTCTTCTCACCTCCTAACCTGATAGGTATCCCAAAGTCATCGGGTTGTTGGAAGCTCTCCTGGCCAGGCTCTCGTCCGGCCTCAAAGACCTTGACGTCATCCTGATGACGCGAAAATTGGTCATGATCGAACTGGGCCCAAGCCTGCTCTGTAGCCAAAGTGCCGAAGACAATCGCCCAAATAAAGGCCAAAAACACAATAATTTTAGACATAACCCACCTTTTTCGTTAGATATACACTAACCCAAAATAATTGGGGACGGTGAAAAACGGTTCCAAATGACTGACCGCAACTGTGGTGCTGTCAAAATTATCAAGACTCAAAAAAAAGATTGCCTCACCGTGACCTGACAAACAGTCTAAAACTTAGCCCGCCCTAAGGTCAAGAATTATTTTACCTAAATAAGCGAAATTATGGCCGTCCCGAGCATTATATCAAGTTCGGTTGGGCTCAAGTTCGAACGGGCACACAATTCGAGTGGGCTCATCCCCCCAAGCCAAGGGACCAGCCCAAAACTAAACTCATCGCTGCGTCCTTTAAAACCGATGATTCAATTGCTGGGTTTTGATACAAAAGCGTATCGTCACCTGGAGCAGCCAAACTGGCCTTGGCTCAGCCCTTAGAAATTTTTTTAACTTAGAGCCGTCCAGTACTGGCCCCATCATAACTTGCCTCAGGCCCGGTCGGAACATTTTGGGACCGGCTTAATTGTGAATCAAAACTGGTTCAGAGGCCGGTATCTCCAAAAACCGGCCAAGCCGCCAAAGGCGCTCACCGGGCGGGATTGGGGCCCTTAAAATATTCTGGCCTCTATTTTGCATTTACAACTTTCGGGCCAACCGGGCCGGGACTTACCGATCGGCATTTTTGGCCCGATCGATGACTTAAAAAAGATCTCGCTTTGCCGAGGGATGTTTTCTTGAGCCCGCCAAAGCGCTCTAATTAACGCTCGCTAGCTTGAGACTATAAAAGTGCTTTCCCCTTTCAAAACAGCTTCAGGACAGGCGCTCAGCTGCTGAGAGTTCTTATCTCCGGCTTTACTGGCGATGCGGCCCGCTTGATAATGATTTAAACCGACCGGCCTTCCTGCGGCCCGAGACGCAACCATCGGCCAAATTAGGCCGCCGGGTGACTTAGGTGGTTTATGAGATTTGGAATAAAAACCATCGACGAGCTCAAAGTGGAGGGCCGGACCGTTCTTTTGCGAGTGGACATCAATCAGCCCTTAGACCTTCACAAAGGCGGACTCAAGGATATTACCAGGATCCGGGCCACCGTTCCAACTATCCGGGAACTATCCAACCGAGGAGCGAAAACAGTACTGTTAGGACACCAGGGAAGTATGGCCGATTACCAGAACTTCGGCTCCCTCAAGCCCCATTCGATGGTTTTAAACGAGTTTCTAGGCGGCCAAGTGAAATTTGTTGAAGATATCTGCGGTCCAACAGCCATCACGGCCATCAAGTCTATTGAGCCCGGTGGGATCGTACTGTTGGAAAACATCCGGTTTTTAGCCGAGGAAAACGGGAGTTCCGAATTTAACACCAAACTCGGTCCAGCCGGAACTCTTCTGGTCAGAAAGTTGGCCCCGCTGGCTGACTGTTACATAAGCGACGCTTTTGCTGCCGCTCATCGCAACCAGCCGTCACTGTGCGGATTTCCGACGCTTTTACCGGCGGGCATGGGGCGGCTGTTTGAAAAAGAATACTCCGTTCTCACGCAGATGCGCAGTTCTCAGGCCCGGCCCTATCTATTTGTGCTGGGAGGCAAGAAAATAGTTGATTCGGTTTTGGCCATCAAGCAGCTCCTCAAAAGCGGCTCCACTGACTGCATTTTGACAGGAGGATTGGTGGCTCAGTTTCTGTCCTGGGCGATAGGGGATTTGCCGGCCATGACAAAACTTTTCCGACAGCCTGGCTGCGGACCATTGGTTGAATTGGCCCGAAAGCTGCTCAATGAGCAAAGCGCCCGGTTGGTCAGGCCCTGCGATTACGCTTTCATCGACAATGGTCGACGGGTGGAAGCCGCCCCTGGCCAAATACCGCCGGCGGCAGAGGTGACTGACATCGGCGGGCAGACCGCCAACCAGTACGCCCAAGCCATTGCCCAAGCTAAAACCATTTTCGTCAACGGTCCCATGGGTCGATTCCAGGAGCCCCAGTCAAAACTCGGGACCCGTCTGATTTGGGAGGCCCTCAGCCGATCCCAAGCGTTCACCGTCATGGGTGGCGGGGAAAGTATTGCCGCCGCCCTCAAATTTGGGTCCCACGACCGTCTTGATTACGTCTCGACTGGAGGTGGGGCTCTAATCAGATTTCTAACCGGCGAACAATTGCCGGCGGTCTTGGCTCTACGAAAAGGCTCTTTGCTAAGAACAAAGAATACTGCCGCAACTAAAGTAAACTTCGGAGCGCAAGCGTCATCTAAATACGATAAAGTTGCATTTTAACAATAATTATCTAAAAAAAGGACAAAATCAAATCAAGCGCTCGAGGCGCAGTGATGCCGATAGATTTTTTTAAGGCAGATTCTTTTTGATAGAACACGGAGATCCTATGACTTTTCGGGCACGACAGACCGGTTTACAAAAAAGCGACGGAGTGCGGCTGGTAATGTTTACTGACGACGAGCTGGTTGCGCTACACCTGGCAACCTTGGAAACATTGTCTCATACCGGAGTTTTGGTCGAAAAAAAGGAAGCCCGGGATCTGTTTGAAAGCAACGGGGCCAAAGTCGAAAAAAACGGCACCGTCAGGCTCTCGACCTGGTTGATTGAGGAAAGCATCCGGGCCGCCCCGCCCAGACTGACTCTGGCTGGCCGAATGGCCTACCGCGACTGCGCCGTGGAATCCGGCCGGGTCAATTTTAGCTGCTTTGGCGAGGGAACGCTTTATAACGATCCTTTCAGCTCCGAATACCGGCAATCAACCAAAAAAGATCTGACCGAGGCCACCAAAATCATTGACGCTCTGGACGTTATTCCCATTTCCCGCTGCTGCGTAACCAGCTTGAACGTTCCCGAGCCGGTCAGGCCGCTTCACAACTATGAGGCGATGCTCAACATCACGGCTAAACCCGTTTTCATCAGCCCCGGCAACGGCCGAAACCTGAAAATAATCCTGGAAATGGCCAGAGCGGCTTGCGGCGAGGAAAGGCTGGCCACCGCTGGCCCGCCGGTCTCTTTTGTCACCAGCCCCGTCAGTCCGCTGAGACTAAATGAGGATTGCTGTGACGTCATTATAACCGCTGCCAGGGAAGATGCGGCGGTTTGTGTTCTTTCAGGGGCCATGAGCGGCGGCTCGGCCCCCATCAATCCGGCCGGGACATTGGTTATCCTTAATTCCGAGGTTTTAGCCGGGATAGTGCTGGCCCAACTGGTCCGCAAGGGAGCCAAGGTCGTTTACGGGAGCTCAACCACCGCCATCAACCTCAAACAGGCTACGGCCTGCTCTGGCTCACCGGAACCGGCCATGCTCAATGCCGCCGTGGCTTCTTTGGCCAAGTTTTACGGGTTGCCCAGCTGGGTAGCCGGTGGCAAGGCCGACAGCAAACTCCCTGACGCCCAATCAGGACACGAAAAGACTCTCACCGGGCTACTTCCGGCCCTGGCAGGAGCCAACGTCATATACGGGCTGGGCATGATGGAAATGGGAGGCGGCTTCAGCCCCGAACAACTGCTGGTGGATGCCGATTTGGCGTCAATGATCCACCATACCATTGCCGGGTTCCCGGTTAACGATCAGACCCTGTCATTGGATCTAATCTTCGAAAACGGACACCGGCGGGCCTTTTCCAGGCACCCCGACACCCGCCGCAACCGTTTCATCCTGTCGGCCCCGCTCCTCATCGACCGGCGTTCCAGGATCAAGTGGCAGGAGGATTCCGGAGGCTTGGACATTTTCCAGCGGGCCAAAAAACTCTTCTTGGAGCTCAATGCTGACTATCAGGGAGAACCTCTGCCGGCCGAAGCCGGAGCCAGGGTCAGAAGCTTGGTTACCGACGCCGAAAAAAATCTGGGATTTGCCGAAAGCAGGGCCTGACCAGCAGCCATTGGCCCTTGGCGATTAACCAATAAACCTTTTCCGGCCAAAAAAAAACCTGCTCCAACAAAGTAACAGGAATTTATAAGGCCGCAAATTTTTAAAAGTGAAAAATTATGAAAAATATTATAACATGGGTTTTAGATTTTGTCAAGCTGTTTTTTTGCAACCTCGGGCGTTCAGATTTTGAGCGCTTTGCCCGGCGTATCCCGAAAACCAAACCGACAGTTCAAACCAGCTTCTCCGGCTCTCCAGCCGTAACCAACCAAAGTGAATTTAGCCAGGGCCAAACCCCAAACGGCTAACCAAGACCTATTCCAACACCAATATCAACACTTTAAGCTTTAGGGCAACTATAACCCTATATTTAAAAATTTAGCTTTTATTGGGTTATGATTTGTTAGTGTTGACCGGTTTGGTCGTCTTGGTATAACCTTTTTGGCTAACCGTACGTAGGCTTCAAACAATTGGAGGTTCTCCGGACAATAAAGGAAAAATGACGCCAGAGGCGATGTAGAGCCGGCTGCCCAGAGTGGCGTTCTTATGGCAGGAACAATAATCGCCCGAAAACGTCATTATTATTGGCCTTCGGGCGCTATCTTTCGGTGATTTAGCCTAAATAACTTTTTTTATAGACTTTTATTGCCCGGCCATGACCATACAGAATATGGAGCCGTCAGTGATGTTTGTCTAACAGCCCAGCCAGTTCGGACAAAGTAATTATTGAAATTGGAATCTTTGGGGCATTTGCACTCTATGTCGCCTTGGTACTGGGTATGAAGGAATTTAAGCATATCACCCACATTGTGTGCGTTCACCCCCCACCCTTGAGAGTCCGAGGCGAGGGTTAGAGTCATAATGAGAGACATAATGGCTCAGGTTATTTTTCCCATTTTTGGCTAACCCTGTTCAATTGAATTGCAGATCATTTTAGAAGTCATCAGCCCAACTAAACCAGATTTTTTTGTTCGATCTATAAATCTAAAAATTGAGTCTTGACAAATTATATTTATCTAGATATCGGGTTGACGCCAACAATCAGGATTTGCAGACAACTTTTGGAGTTGACGCCACCTGAGCGATTTTGCTATTATATCTGACATGGACATTATTAACGGCATCAATAC
>JAISWF010000103.1 GCA_031271165.1 Deltaproteobacteria bacterium | reverse complement strand
TATTATAGCAAAATAGAATAATTTATGCGTTTTTAAAATCAACGATATGAGAAGCTTTAAGCGCATGTTCCCGACAAAAATCATGCCAAAAAATAGGGGTTCCAAAATTAGAATTGCTGAGGTTTTTTTCATAAGAAATAGATTGGGAGGCTCAGACTGAAAGTCCCAAACTTAGATTATAAGATCTATAGTTTGCTTACGATGCTTAGATATAGTTTATTAAAATATAAATAATATTAAATATATATTTAATATTATATTAATTATATCAACGGAATTGCTAGTCGATATTTATTTAATAGCTGAGGCGACTGCCTAAACCGCAGCAGAATTGAGGGTGCCTCATAGACGGGGAATCTACAATCACCTCATGGATGATAGTCCCTCCAGTGTAGGGAGTAGCCAGCCGTACTGACCACGAGCTATGGGCCACTTTAATTGGCCGATGACTGAACACCTCCCTGGTGAGCGTTAGTCGGTAACCGTGAGGATCGTGGTAAAGCGTTAGTAGTGGAAAATCAGGGCCGCTAATTGAGCGCTGAAATAATCAATCGGGGTGCCGACGTTGTAGCAATGAGCGGAAGGCAACATCCTGGGCAGAGGTAACGCAAAGCTGTTTAGCGACCCTGCGGCGTCTGAGAACCTGTCATGGTGGAAATTGAGTTGACGGGACAGTGAGAGCTCCAAGTCTCCTAAGGAGGTGACTCTAACGGACGGCAGGGGAAACCAAAAGCTCAAGTCCAGTGCGTACGACTTGGAGAAGTCGGATGACCTCATAGTACCGTAGAAGCAGCCGAACAACCAGACTTGGGAGGAGGCTGTGGAGGAAAGGGGTCCCGGAAGGAGAACATGGTTAGTCCTGACACTTCGCATCCGCAGTGATGCTTAAACCATCCTCAAACATGGGAGGCTGAGGTGTCAAGCGGGATTAAACATGTACGTCAAGCCGCGAGAAGGGAACCTTCCCCAATCAATGTGGATACGTTAACATCTAACTGAGGAGCCCGGTGCGCTAAAGTGTGCCCGCAGGGATCTGTGCGGGGGGACGCCCGAAATGGCGTTCCCTACCGCGACTTAAGATCTTTTATCGCTTATTGGATTAGTAAAAAAATTATATGAGTATACTTAAAAAGAACCGATCGAAAAAATAGATAAAAAAAACCCGGAGATGACCCCGGGTTTTTTTATCGTTAGTTTGGTTGGTCTTTTAGATGTTTAAGGGCAAGATATTGGCTGTAATAAAGATCAAAAGCTCAACCTTTTCATTGGTCAGTTCTTTTTCCTGGAACAGCCAGCCTAAGATCGGCAGTCGGTGGAGGCCAGGCACCCGGTCGCTGTTAGTGCGCTGGGAGTCGCTGATAATACCACCGATAACTACGGTTTCGCCATCTCTGACCATCAGTTTGGTTTTCGCCTCGCGGGTATCAATGTTGGGCCCGTTGGTACCAGCAACTGGGGCTGGACTGTCTTTGGTTAGCGTAATGTCTAAAGTTACGATTTGGCCGTTTTCCTCAATATGAGGAGTTACTTTGAGCTCCATATTGGCTTCTTTAAAATCGACATTAGGGGCTGTAGTGGCGGTGCCGCCGGAGCTGTAGGGTATTGATGTCCCCTGCTTGATGTACACTTCCTGGTCGTTGGAAGCCATGATACGAGGGGCGGAGACGATTCGGCTCTGACCCATCTTTTCAGTGGCATGGAGTTCAGCCGAAAGGGCCAGGGACCCGGCTTTGTTGAGGAAGCCCACACCAAGCTGGGCGGCTGAACCAAGATCGGCCAAGCCGAAAATTTCACCTGGATTCATGTTGCCGCCACTGGCTAAGCCGATATTGCCAGGCTGGTAACCTGAGTAATCGGGGATTGCTGAAAAATTGCTGCCGCCGCCAGGGAGCCGGTTAACGGCACCACCCCAACGTACACCCAAGGTTTGGATGAACGAGGAAGAGGCTTCTACGATACGGGCCTCAATGAGAATTTGGTTGGTGACGGTGTCATTGCGCATGAAGATCCTGGTGATGGCCTCCATGGTGTAGACGTCATCTTCGACGTAAATGTCGTTTCCAATTACCCGGACGCTGCCGCGCATACTCTTGCCTTTGTCCATTTCGGTGGCCAAAGAAGAGACCGAGGCGTACTTGGGGGTAAAGATTTTTTTGACCAAGGCCACCTTGGTGGTCGGGTCGCTGATGTCGGGAGTCAGGCGAGCAATGGCATCTTTGGTGTCGATCCGTAAAATGTTACCGTTTTCAATTACGCCAAGATTTTTGGAATCTAAAACAGTGTCCAAAGCCTGATCCCAGGGAACGTCCTTGAGTTTGAGGGTGACCCGGCCGGAAACCTGGTCGGAGACCACGACGTTTTTGCCGGATACTTCACCGATGAGCCTAAGGATGTTGTGGATGTCGGCGTTCTGAAAGTCAAGGGTAATGAGCTGACCGGTATAAACCTTGTTGGCTGACATGCCGTAAGCCCCACCGATGACCATGGAGGTGCCAACGTCTTGTTCAGCTGCCGTTTCCGGTTGGGACCGTAAGGTTTGAACTGTCGGCGCCGGTGAAGGAGCAGTTTTGGCAGGCTCGGAGGCGGGGGAGAAATCCACCTGAGCAGCAGCTCCAACTGTTAAGCTCACAGTCAGAAAGGCGGTCAAAATGGCCGCCAAAAAAATATTTTTCCCCAAATTGAAATGTCGCATATTATCTCCTCACTGGCGTCAAGCATAATCAAAAAAGTGGTTGATTTTAGGGCCGCCTGTCAACGGGGAGGGTTTGGGGAAAATCCGCCCGGCTCACCGAAGTTGTTCCGATCGGGGTTTATATCGGTCGGAAGGCGTTGTCATGTTCATAATCGGCATTAAATGCGTTTAACTTAAATATCACCAAGGTCTATGGCGACAGCACGGCCAAAAATGATGGCCTAAAATCAAGTAAAATCAGCCACTAAAATGATAATAAAAAATTTTAGACTTTTCTTCCAAGATATAAAAAAAATTTGTTAGCCGCCGTACCCCTGTTCGATTTTAAATTCATCCAGAGAATCATCCTCCAAGGCATTTAAACGGAAAACAGTCTCTACTGGCCGGGTTTCACCACGGTAATCAAGCAGTGGTTCTTCGATGATTACCCTATTTGAGGAAATCTCTTTAACATAACCGCCATTGGGGCCAATAAGTGTCCCCCGGTGGACGATGAAACTGCGGCCGCCGCTGTCGAGCAGGGCGGAAGTAGCATTGGGATTTGAGGCCACCACGATGGCGCTTAAAGTGAACTGATTGAGGGCCAGGCGCTGCAAAAGCGGAAGCCGGCGGCGTCTTTCCTCATCAACTTGGTTGAGCTGTTTTTCTGGTGGCCTGGCCACCGACTCAATGGGCAAAAATGGATCAAACATCATGCTGGTGTTGAAAACGTAGTCTGTCATGATGGTGGAGTGCCACTTGTCGAGTTCAGCGAAAGTTTGTTGTTTGACCTCAAGAGCCGCTGCCTCTTCGGGAGTAGTTGGTTCAGGGTCTGGTTCACGTGGCGGAATCGAAGGAACTTCTGGCGGTGCTGAATTCGTTGCTAAGTTCGGAGTCTGGTTGTAAGGTTGACCAGGGACAGGCGGTGCCTGGACCTGGTAAGGCTGATTGAGAACCGGCGACTGAGCCGAAAAAGAGTCCGCCTGGGGCTGAATCGGGGGAGTATTGGTTTGACCAGGAGCCGGAGGGACAGCCTGATCAGAGAAATTCGGCGGAGGAGGGGGGGGCGGAGTCGACGGTTGGTCAGAGCTCACCTGGGTCTGAAATTCAATAGGGGCTGGAACTGACTGGTTTTGGGCCATGGCCTGAGGGCAAAACGCCCACAACCAAGCGAGGGACAGTCCGGCGAGCGTCCGCGCAAGTCGGCCGGTGAAACCCACAGGGGTGATGTGACTGGGCAACATTTGGGACTCTCGGATAATAACTCCGGTCTTGGAAAGGCCGGGGGATAATTTGAGCAACGTTTCAGACCAAACTGGCCTTGGACCTGTCCCCTTGAGACTGTTGGGGTCTGGGCTGAGGACGGGAGCCAAAAAAGGCGATTGGTTGTTTTGAGCTAAATGACTGATTTTAATATCTCTTGTTTAATTGATTATTCATTTAGGTCGAATTTTTACCGGAAAAAACTATCGCTTCCCAATCAAGAAGGTATTATTTTTGGGGGGCTGCTTTTTGGGCTTCAATCTCCGAAGAGGTTAGAAGCCGGTAAGTTGACCCTTCGCAATTGACGTTCAGAACCATGACATGGTTTTCCGTCATTCGTGGTTGATTCATGTTGACCGAAGTTATGTTGATTAAACGTTCCATTTGACTTAAGCTGTAAAAAAATTTAAGAACGTTTAAAAATGTGCCCTCTAAATTCATTGTGAACTGGATTTCAGCATAATCAGTCCGGGGAATGGCAGCTCTGGGAGCAAAGAGAGTAACCCTGGCTCCAGCCCGCTGACCTAGATCGGAAATTATGGAAATTAGCTTCGGGATCTCGTTTTCTGTGGTCAGGTAGGTTTTAAGGTAACTGAAAGTGTTGTTTACCGGGAGGATGTACTGGGCGATAGGTTTGTGTTTGTTGATGTTGGTTTGTTCGCTTTGGATGGAGGAAGCCAGATTACCCAACTCCCCTTCCAAGGCGGTTTTACTTTCCAGCCATGGGGTGTAGTACAACATATAAAAAGCGGCCCCGGCAGCTATCACTGACAACACCAGGATAGCTAACTTAGCCTGCTTTTTAAGTCCGGCTATCTTGGTGAAAAAATCCGGTCCTTTTTTTTGTTTTTGGGCCTGCGCCTTAGCCATATTTAAGCCTCAAGAGTGTATTAAAAACTTTCAAAAAAAAACCGCAGCGCCCACTTAGAGCATTTTGGCCACCTGACTGTTGCGTTCTAGTGCTTTAGCCAGATCTGGAGAGGCGACGGAAACCAAATTTTTGATTGTTTCGTTGTCTGGGAAGTTGATGTCCGTCAGGCCCGAATCCAACAGAGTGGAATTGGAAAAAACCGTATTGGCCCTGATATCAAAGGTTACCAGTTTGATAGTGTTGATGACTTGGTCCCCAGCCGCTCTTTGCAGCTCGACATTGGTCAGAAGCGGTAACTGCTCCAGG
Source organism: Deltaproteobacteria bacterium (assembly GCA_031271165.1). Taxonomy (GTDB): domain Bacteria; phylum Desulfobacterota; class Desulfarculia; order Adiutricales; family Adiutricaceae; genus JAISWF01. The sequence goes on along the minus strand of JAISWF010000103.1, from coordinate 16,227 downwards.
CGGCTTAACAAGTCTCCTACCGATTCGTGGTCGGTGGCCATGCCCTTGATGTTGACGACGCCCTGGTTGTGGACGCAGTTAACCAGCCATGAGGTCTGATTGTTGACCTGGCTGGCCAAGGCCATAAACAGCCTGGCTTGGTCGCGCCTTCTTTCCTCAAGCTCAATGATTGAGGAAACCTGGACCAGCTCGTTGACAAATTGAGTTGTTTGTTTGAGCGCTTTGGTCGATTCAGCCTTCATCTGGTTGAGCTTGGTGGTCTGCTGCTGTTTTTCGGTTTCCAGTCTTTCAATGGTCGGCACCATGATCATAGAATTATATAGGTACAAGCCCAGGCCGACCACAACCATAACAATAACAAAAATCGTCACCGAGAGTTGGCCGCTGGCCGTTTGTCTAAAGGACTCAAGCGGCAGGAGGTTAATTTTAATCATTGTATCGCCTCCCTGCTAATTAGTTTCCGGCTTGCGGATGGCCAAGCCAAAACTAACGGCCATCTGGGGCCCAATATAATCAAGGTAAGATTTATCAAATTTCTTGGGGTTGTATTTAATTGATGCCAAAGGATTAAAGACTTCGGTCGGCACATGAAAATGGCTCTGGAATTGTCCAGCCAGGCCATTAATAAGCGCCCCGCCCCCGGCCAGGAAAATTTTCGAAGGCTGGAAGTCCGGAAATTCACTTTTGACCATTTCCGTTGACCGTTCGATGGCAGCCGTCCAGTTGCTGAAGATCCGATCAAAAATCTCGGCACATTCAGCCCGATCAGGCGGCTCAACACTTCCCAGCTTGATGGCTTCAGCCTCTTCTGGAGGAAGACCGAAAGCATCCTCAATATCTTCGGTCAGCCTTTGGCCGCCGATGTTCTCTTCTTTGATGGTGTGGGGCAGGCCGTCACATAAAACGGTAATGTGGATCATTGTCGCCCCAATATCGACCAGGATGACATTTTCCCTGGAATCGGGGTAGATAAAATCGTAGGCATTAAAGAAAGCCAGGGCATCGACGTCGATGACGGTGGGTTTTAGCGGCTTGGTTTGAGCGATGGCCTGCATGTAATTGAAGACCACCTCTTTGCGGGCGGCCACCAAAAGCACCGACATTTGGCCATACCGGTCGTCGGTGTTGAGGATATGTCCATCAATGATAACATCGTTGATGGGGTAAGGGATATACTGCTCGGCTTCCATGGCTAAAGATTGTCTGAGCTCTTTTTGGGAGGTCACTGGCATGCTGATCTTTTTGATGATCATCGTTTCGCCGCTGAGCGACAGCGCCGCAAAGCGACCACTTTTGAGTTTGCAATTTTTAACTAAGGAGCGCATAGCGGCGGACATAGCCGTTCGAGCTGGAAGCGGCTGTTCCTCCCATTGAGCCATAACCCCGGCAGGCATCTGGCTTAGGCCCAAGCCTTCAATAGAGACCTGTTGCTTTTTGCCCTTGCCCTTGATGTTCAAAAGCAACGCCTTGGTGGCGAAAGTACCGATGTCAAAACCGATGACGGACATGGAAAAGGTCTTCCTTTCGGCTCTTCAGAAAGCAACTTTATTGGCGGTCAATAGGCCGGGCTTAACCTGACAGCCCGTTGAGCTGGCCAGAAGAAAAGGCCGATGGCAGCCGATTACTTGCGGTTCAGAAGCTAAGGTCCGGGCCAAAAAAATAGGATTTTTCCGATTTGAGGTGGTAGCGCCAAATCAGTCAATCCTAGTAGGCGTCAGCCAAGCAATGGATTTAGCGGCCCCAAAATCGGATGAAATAAAATTTCTGGTCAGAAATTTTAAATCAGATTACAGTAGAGGAATGTGCCGAACTCGGGTTTTTTGAAAAAATGATAACCAAAAAAAGTATCCGAGCGCTTTGGACCCCTTTTGGCCTCATCCAGGTGAACCAAGGCCTAGGGGCAATAAGGCCGGGCTCCCAAAAAAACGAAGAACCCGGCCGTTTGGTATCAGAGCAAATTAGCGAAAATCTTGTCCTTGTCCTCGAGTGAATAACCGAGGGCCAAAATGATTTTCCGCATGGTTTCCATGCGAGCTTTTTCGCCGTTTTCAATCCGGTCGATGGTCATGGGGGAAACGCCAGCCTTGCGGGCTAACTCTGCTTTGCTGAGGAGCAACTGCTCCCGAATAGCCTTGAGTGTGTTCTTCGCCAAAATAGCACCTCTTTCTAGTTGAGCGGTTTTAGATTTGGGAGTCTCTTTCCGCTACTGTAATCTTAAAACCTATTTAAGCCGTTCTAAAAACACTTGTCAAGCTTTTTCTACTAATTAGCAAGTAATTAAAATCAAGTTACACTTTATGTCGTTTGGCGTCAGAGCTATAACTACAATATATTGTGAATTTTGGCCTAAAAAAATTTTTTTGGAGGGGCCATAATACAAGGCCGAAGTCAGGTTTTTTTAGGCCGCCGGGGCTAAAAATTTCCCGGTCATTCAAGCTTACCTTTAAACGACGCCGCCTTTAGTCAAAATAAGAGATTAATCCGGCCAAATGTTTTTCAGTTGACTGACTAAACCTGCGTCACCGCTAATTTTAATTTTACCAGTGACAAAGGCCGCCATGGGATTGGTCATTTTTAGCGCCACTTGTATAATCGTATCTCCAGAAGTAGTCACAGTCAAATCAGGTGGCTCCGGATCGTTTTCAGTTATTTTAACTTTGCCTTCATTGAACCTCACCAACCATTGTCGCGGCTCATCACCAGTCAGATCAAGCAAAATAGAAGCCTTGACGTCGTCGGGAACTGTGGTTCGGGAGGCCTTGTCGAGCATTTTAATGTAAAGCTCAGTTAAGGTCATAAAGCGGCCTTTCGGAAATGCCGAGCCACAGTAGTCGGAAGTTCGAGCGATTCTGTGGGGCTTAGTTTTGGTTGCCTGGCTTTAAGATTTCTGGCTTTTGGTCGATAACATTAAGTCTTAATCAAATCTGTCGATCGAGCGGCTGCGACTGCGAGTCAGATCGGTTGAGTTGGCCAAGTTGGGAATGATTGATGTTATAAGCACCGCTGCCACCGGTGGAAAGATTTTGACCTGATATAACAGCGGCTAGAGTCTAAGGCGTGGGCCTTGTTAATTTCGCTGAAAAAATTGCTCCGGCCCCTGGTACTGATTAATATGGGCCGATTAATATTAGGGCCAAAGAGGCAGATGTAATGATTTTTTTTGTTTGGCACTTTAGGGTAAAAAGTCGCCTAATTTGAGCCCCAGGTCGGTTGAGCCAAACTGTTGGCGTCTTGACCGACCTAAAGACGATAACACCGCTTATCCTTAAAGATTTTACTTAAGATATTTAAGAAAGTCAACCTTTGCCATAGCTTTCTTGTTGTCGTGTCGAAGAAATAAGGCTGAAAAAATTCGTATTCAGTTTAAGCCTCTTACAGTTCGAACGGGTGGGAATGATTTTAGCCTTTGACCCCTACCCGATCGATACCAGTGGGCAAAGGTCTTGGAGTCATGGTACCAATTAGCGAGTGGTTTAAGGCCAGCGGATGGAAAAAAATAATCAAAACGGCCAGAAAATTGAATTTTCAAACAATCTCAGATATAATCGACACATTATTGGCTCTCGATCTGGATCGTGGTTGCCTTGTTTTTCCTCAATACACTTCCTCAGCCGATGAGCTCAGTCTGCCCGAGTTGCCGATGAAATTTTTTTTAGCCATACTTTGTTCTCTGGCTTTGATTTTAGCCGGAGCCAAGATCGCCAGTACCAACTCGCCGCCATCTGGGCAGCCAAAGTCTTTGAGGATCGCCTCCTGGGCTCTTCCACTTGGTTCACAAGCCAGGATTTACGAGACCTTTTGCGGGCTTAAGGCTATGTTAACTTTCCTTAACACCAAAGGAAATATCAACGGCCGCCGCCTTGAGTTTTATTCCCAGGAAATGGACGACTCCACCCCCAACTTTCCGGCCAGACTCAATACCATGATTCAGCAGTCCCAACCTCTGGCCGTAGTCGGGGGAGCGGTTGACCTCCGTTCCGGGGAGACGGCCGACTATTTCCGGCGCACCGGGCTGGTTTGGTTCGGGCCTTGGTCCCAATCGGTGAGTCTTTATCGGGGCCTGGACAACGATCCCGTCGGTCTGATTCCTTCCCAGGAAAATCAACTAACCCTTCTTTTCGGTCACGCCGCCAAAAAACTCGGGGCTAAAGCTAAAATTTTCGTGATTTATCAGCAGACCGATGGTTACTCTGACTTTGACCAGGCGGCGGCCAAAGCGGCGGCCGAAAAATTCGGGCTGACCCTTGATTTGATGGCCATTTCGTCCAATTTTCGGGACTGGAATACGGTCCGCGAAAGGACCGCCGGGGCCAGGGTGCTCCTTTTGTGGGTCCCCTCAGGGCCGGCCGTAGCTCTCCTGCGGGCCGTCAAGCCGTCTCTTCCGCCGGAGACGATTTTTATGACCCATGCCCTTAACCCTCCTGGTCTAGAGCTATGGGAAATGACCGGCGGCCTTTGGGACCGGATGATTTTTCCGTCAGTTTTGACCATTGAGCCGCTCAGGCTTCAGGCCTATGACGCTGTCCTCCAGCGTTACGGCCCCCAAGGCCTGACCCCGGGCTATTTGTCATACTTGGGCGTGGCTCAGGCCCAGATCCTGGCCAGGACTCTTATTAATGCCGAGGCCGGAAATAAAAATCAGGCCGTTCGGACTGCTTTTGAGGCCGAAAATGGAACCGGGAGCTTGCTGACAACAACCGGCTTTGTAACCGGTCCGCCGCCCATTGAAGCGGCCTATCTGGCCATGGTCTCCCGGTCTAAAGGCTGGGAAGCGGTTGATTAATGGGCACAATCAAGGTCAAAGGCAAAACTGCTTGGCCACATTTACCGGCAGCTGGCGGCTTGGCCGGCCAGATTTAGGAGTTACAACGTGTCAGAAAAAGCGGATCAGTCTGCAGCGCCAACCAACGGAAAATCTAAGCTGGCCGCTCGCCGGGCGAGCTTGCGCTGTCCTGGCTGTTCGGCCGAGGTCTTTTTGCCGGCGGCTGCCTGCCCGGAATGCGGGTTTGATTTCCGGGAAGGCCGCCGACCAGCTCCGCCGCCTTCGGCGGCCATGACCGATGAGGCCCCGAGCCGCCGAATTTACTATCTGGCCGGGGCTGGGGCGCTGGTTTTGATTTTAATATTGGGCTGGGTTATTTTTGGCGGCCGATCTTCGGAGCCGCCTCAGATCCCGGAAGCTGCCTCTAGCGGGGGCGGAGTTCTGATCCAGGTTCCGGCATCCAATATCCAAAATCCTTTACTTAACCCAGCCAAAACAATTCAAACCTCAAAAGGTGTGGCTGACCAGGCCGATGATCGGGTTCGCCAGATGGAACTATTGCAGCAGGGAAACGAAGGTCAGACGGACAACCCTTAACCGGCCGAAGAGGGCAACAGGTATAAAGCGGGACGGTTTTTTTCTGGCTTTGTTTTTGCATTAGCCAGCTATAGTTCGGCTAAGCCGGAAAACTGCGCTCGCATCAAATAGCAGCGCCCTATTGGTTACGGGGTCCAATGGCCGCATTTAAATTCAGACTAGATTTTATGATTAGCCTCCGCCGGAAAAAAGAGGAGGAGGCGGCCGTTAAATTGGCCAGGAGACTGGCCAGCATTAGGGAATTGGAACGAATCATTGAGACTATGGAAAATAACCTGGCGGCCATGGCCGATGAAATACGTGAATTGGGCCTCTTGGGAAGACTGACTGGCCCGCTTCTCACGCTTTTCAGCTCACACCAGGAGAGGGTCAGAAAAGAAATAAAAAAAAATAACGAGCTCCTCACCCTGAGCCGCCGTCAGGAAGTCATCGAGAGGCAGGCCTTAAACAAGGCCGCTGTCGATCGCCGGATCATGGAAAAGGTTAAAGAGAACCAGAAACTGGCTTGGAAAACCAAGCTTGAATACGACGAACAAAACGTAATGGAGGAACTGGCGGCTTTGGCTAAGGCCAAAAAGCTGCGGGACAGCCGGGATGATGACCAAGAAGACACCAGTCATTAGGGGTGAAAAACCCAATGCCTCTTCCAGGAGGAGTCCGGCAGCGGAACCGGCGGCCATGGCCGCCAATTTGGATGGCCCCTCCTTGGGCCGACTGCCCAGGACAACGCAACCGCCTTCTGCCAAGCCCGCAAACCCTGGCCGAGCCAAGACCGGCCGAAATCTGCCGGTCTTTTCGGTTCTGCGTCTGGTTTTCCTGGTGGCTCTAGTTGGCCTTATTGGCCGGTTGGCGATTTCGGCTCTCTATCCCCAGTTTTTTGGAGGCCCGTCACGACCGAGACCGGCCGTTCCGGTGGCCCAGGCTGCCCCAAGTCCAACGGCGGCCGCTCTTCAGACCGCAGCTCCAGTGGCCTCAGCCTTGGTCTCCAGTGGCGCTATTTCTGGGGCTATGGTCTCTGGAGCGGCTATGATCCTTGGAGCCAATTTGAATGCGGCTGCAACATCGGCTATTCCGCTGGCTCCTGAAGATGAGGATTTAAGGCTTCCCCAACGTCCATCATCGACTGCTCCTTCCAATAGACCCGCCAACAGCGGAGCCGCTCCTGTTACCTCTGCCGGCCAAGGGACTGGAGCGCCTTTGCCTCCTTCGGCTGAGGCCAGCAGTGCCGCTTCCCGGCAGGAGGCACTCAGTCGCAAAGAATTTGAACTAAACCGTCGGGAGCAGGATTTAGATACTCGCGAACAAGCTTTAAAAACATTGGAAGCTGACGTAACCGTTAAAATTCAGGCTGGAGAGCGGACCCGAGAGGAACTTAACGCTTTGATTGCCAGAAATCAGGCCATCCTCGAAGAACAAAAGGCCCTCAGAGAGCAGCAGAAACTAGAAGACGATGAACTCAAAGCCGCCCGGGTGGAGCATTTGGTGGCTGCCTTTAAGGGTATGAAGCCCGAACAGGCTGGAAGTCTTATGAGCAGTATGGACGACGCCGTGGCCGTGTCTATCTTGTCGGCTATGCCGGGTTCCAACGCAGGCAAGATTTTGGCTTTTGTCGACCCTGAAAAAGCAGCTAGGCTGGTAAAATCCATCAGCGAGCGCCGACTGGATCCCAAGTCCCTTTTGGAGGCCAACGACGGTTCCAAAGAGACTCAGTGAGTTTCGCCCAGTTGAGGCCGGATGTCAAGTGTACTTGGCGGCTCTAAAGAAACACTAAACTAGTGGGCGACAAGATTTGCCAAATTCCGCAGTTTTCTAACGGCCAACTTGCGGACAAATTTTGATTCACATACTAGTACTGAGCAAGCTTTAGCGGAGCGTTAATGCTTTCGACTACGGATTTGTCTTATAACCGACCGGGCACTCGTAGCACTAAACACTTTTTGGCCTTAACAACTCCATAATTTCAAGCTAAAAATTGATATAACCTATTCAGATGCGGTGAGCCGTTCATTTGTCACCGACCGCTATGGGAACGGCCATGGATAACACGACAGACAACACGACAAACTGTTGAATTCTCGATTGGCATCAAGGCAATATAAATATTGCATTATTTTAAGTATGTTTGCTGATTGTTTTAGATAGGTTTAAAATGAGTGCTAAGCAAAGATTGTTCACTTCTGATTCAAGTAGCTTTGAAGAAATAAGGGGTGAGGGGTTTTTGTATGTTGATAAAACTGAATATATTCACAATTTGTTGACAACAAAAGGTTCTAAAAATTGGTTTTTAGCTCGACCAAGACGATTTGGCAAAACTATGTTCATTGACACCTTGGAACAATTATTCCTTGGCAACGCATATCTTTTTAATAACCTATATATTCACTCTAAGGGTTACGATTTTGAGCCATATCCTGTCCTCCGACTGAATATGGCTAGGAGAGCTGATTCTACTGACGCACTTAACTCATCAATTATTTTCCATCTCAGTGAAATTGCTGCTAAGCAAGAGCTGGCCTTGAAAAGCCAAAATCCTGGCGACGCACTAGAAGGGCTTATCTATGATTTCCAAAAAAAATACGACAATCAACGAGTCGTGGTTTTGATTGACGAATACGATAAACCCATTTTAGACCATATTAATAAACCTGACTTGGCCATGGAAATCCGAGATACTCTGCGTGATTTTTACGTTGCCCTTAAAAATGTCGAGAAAAATCTACACTTTGTTTTTGTTACAGGTATTTCTAAGTTCGCTAAAACCGCTATCCACTCGGCTCTTAACAATTTAAAAGATATTACTCACTTACCGTTGTACGCAGGAATCTGCGGTTTTACGAAGACCGAACTTATTGATAATTTTTATCCATTATTCGATAATATTTTGTCTGTATTAGTTAATTCTGGCATTTTAAAAAAAGGTGACGATCATAATATTCTAGTTAATTCAATTTTAGATAAATATAATGGGTATAGTTGGGATGGGGAGACCAAGATTTTAAATCCATATTCAATAAACAACTGTTTTTCCGACAATAAGTTAGATAATTATTGGTGGGACACTGGCCCACCTCTTCTGCTTGAACACGCTATGTCGCAAAATCCTACAGATTACCTAGAACCAAACTGGAGTAATTTGTTGGTAGATGATGTTGATAAAACAGAGATAGGAGATCTACGGCCTGTTTCAGTCCTTTTTCAAACTGGCTACTTGACTATAGATACTATTACTACGAAAACAACCGATATTATTAAATCTGATGGGTCTAAATCTGTAAAAAGCAATACTTATTATTCATTAAAAATTCCTAACGATGAAGTTTTAGGATCTTATAAAAGTGGACTTTTTAAAAATATTTTTCCATTATTGTCTGATTGGGGCGTAAAAGTCTCTTGTCGCGATAATATCACTAACTCGATCAAAGCGAAAAATGCCACCGAACTAACCGAGATCTTTCAAGCCCAACTGGCCAGAATCCCTTATACTCAACATTCTGATCGAACAAAGATGTGGAAATATGAGCCCAAGCTAGGTGAATTTTTTTTCCAAGCTGTTTTCTTGAGTTTTCTTGATGGGTTGGGGCTGAGAGTTATACCAGAACCCATGAGTTCAAGGGGGCGCTCTGATATAGATATTTTTTTAGACGAGAATATATATGTTATTTTTGAGTTAAAATATATTCCAAAAGAAATTAAAGAAGATATGTTGCCTGAAAATATATATAAAAATATGGATAAAAAGGCTGACGAGGCTATAGCACAGGTGTTTAAAACATTGCAAGATAAAAAATACAAAAATCAAGCCAGTCAAGTACTTGTTGCTGGGCTAGTCGTTTATGATAAAGATATAGTTTATATTAAATTTGCTAATAATATGCCGCATTGTAAAAATTGGTTACGTTTAAAACATTAATTGCGAGTATCCTCATCGGAAACAGGTTGATCATCTGGTTCAAAAATGGGCTGACCACTCCCCTTAAGGAGCATAAGACGGCTAATAAACTTCAAAAAAAATTTAACGCTGAAACTAAAAGAGCCGGGGGCTAAAAGCCACCGGCTCTTTTAGTTGTCGTATTTAATCAAAGACTTGGGTAGAAATTAAAAAGGCTTTTTGAAAACCGCCGCCGTGTCAAGCTCTCGCTCGATTTCCAACAGGCGGTTGTACTTACAGATGCGTTCGCTCCTCGACAAGCTGCCGGTTTTGATCTGCCCAGCATTGGTACCTACAACTAGATCGGCGATGAAGGTATCCTCAGTCTCCCCGGAGCGGTGCGAAACTACGGCGGTGTATCCGGCCTTGTGGGCCATCTCAATAGCTTCGAGGGTCTCAGTGACCGTGCCGATTTGGTTGACTTTAATTAAGATGGAGTTTCCGACTTTCTCTTTGATGCCTCGGCTCAGGCGCTCGGTGTTGGTGACAAAGACGTCATCGCCCACCAGCTGAACCTGGGAGCCCAAGGCGGCAGTGAGCTGGGCCCACCCAGCCCAGTCATCCTCAGCTAGGCCGTCTTCGATGGACCTGATGGGGTACTTTTTGATCCAGTCGGAGTAGAGGGCAATCATGTCGGCGACCGACTTGACGGACTTGTCGGATTTACTGAAAATGTATTTCTTCTTTTTAGAGTCGTAGAATTCAGAGGCGGCGGCATCCAGGCAAATGACCACGTCACTGCCGGGCTTGTAACCGGCGGCTTTGATGGCCTTGACGATGGCCTCCAGGGCCGACTCGTTGTCTTTAAAGTCTGGCGCAAAGCCGCCCTCGTCGCCAACGGCGGTGGAGAGTTTGCTTTCGGAGAGGATTTTCTTGAGGCTGTGAAAGACCTCGGCCCCACACCTTAAGGCCTCGGCGAAGGTGTCGCCGAAAAGGGGCATAATCATAAATTCTTGGAGGTCAATGTTGTTGCTGGCGTGAGAGCCGCCGTTGATGATGTTCATCATTGGACGAGGCAACTGCCGGCCGCCGGCTCCGCCAAGATACTGATAAAGGGGCAGCTGCGCTTCTTCGGCAGCGGCACAGGCTACGGCCATGGACGTCCCCAAAAGGGCATTGGCGCCGAGCTTGCTTTTGTTAGGAGTTCCGTCGAGTTCTAAAAGTAAACGGTCTATGGCAGCTTGATTGGAAGCTTCTTGACCAATGAGGGCCGGGGCAATGATTTCGTTGACGTTATTAACCGCCTTGAGCACACCTTTACCGCCATAACGCTTTGGATCTTTGTCGCGGAGTTCGAGCGCCTCGTGTACACCGGTCGAGGCCCCGGATGGTACGGTAGCCTTTCCCAAAGCACCGTCTTTGAGGACCACCTCGACGGCTATAGTCGGGTTGCCGCGAGAGTCGAGGATCTCCCAGGCCTGAACGTCGGAAATATACATAGCTTCTCCTTGGGACGGCTTTGGAGCCGTCATCGTTTTTATATACGCCCTTGAGATATCAGGGGCGGTCGAAACAAGCGAATTTCATATATGGTGGCCATAAAAAAACTAACATTCGATATACGTAAACAAAGTACTTGACAGACTCCAAGATTAAGACCGCAGATTAGGCCGGGGCCTAATTGTAAAAAATAAGGTCTTATTCGGATCGAATAATCTTTGTTATCTATCTGTTATCTCGATGAAGCTGGCTCGGCCACTATGACAAACTTTTTATTTTTAATTGTGAGCATCATTGGTTCAATGGTGTACTCACCGTCTTGGTCGAAAGAAAAGGGACCGGTAGCTCCAGGGAAGGGCCCAAAGGTTGACAGAGCCTGTATGATTTGGGCTCGGCTGCTGGCTCCCCGATTTAAAGCTGTGACGATGGCTATTCCAGCGTCATAGCCGTAGGCGGCAAATTGATTGGGGGGACGGCCATTGGCTCTTTCATACAAAGTGCGGAATTCAACGGCTTCATTTCTTTGACTGAGGCTGTTGTAGGAGTCCGGTATCAGACTGTCGGTGAGGTAATGACCGGTATTGGTAGCCAGATCGTCGGTCAGCCAAAGGGGAGTTCCCAGGAAGAGCATTTTAGTAACATCATAAAAGGCCAATCGGGGCAAGATCTGGCTGATGCTGGCTGGAGAGTCGGGGATAAACAAAGCCTCAAATTTTACCGGGGCCTGGTAAGTAATATCGGCCCTCCGGATAAACTCTCCGCCGGTCAGTGAGGTGATAGCGGCCGAAAAATCATTCGAAACCGGGTCATAGCTGGCGGCAGCTGACAGAGAGGCGCCCAAGCGTTCGATTTCGCTTCGGTAGAAACCCAGCATGGCTTGGCCGTAGCTATCGTCGGGATACATTATACCTAGGCGGCTAATACCATTGACCTTGACGGCATAGCGGGCCACCGCCTCGGCCTGGTGTTTGGGGGTCAAAAAAAGCCGAAAAACCATGGGCCGACCGGAGTTTAGGCCAAGTCGCTGGGAAATGGCGATCAACGGTATGCCGGCCAACTGGGCGGTTTGGGCGGCGGCCAAAGACTCGCGGCTGGTCAGGGGGCCAACCAGGACGACCATAGTTGGGTCACTGGCCGATTCATTGACCAGTCTGATGGCCTGGGCCGGATCACCGGCGGTATCTAAAGGGATCACGGTGACTTTGTTAGGAAGAAGGCTTAAAGCCAATTTTAGGCCGGCCAGGATGTCGACAGCAAATCTGGAACTCTGATCGACAGTCAACGGCAAAATGGCCCCAACCTTGACCATTCCTTCTTGAATCGGCCCAAAACTTTGAGGGACTCCGTCCCCGGCGAGAAATGGTTTTTGAGTTAAGGCTACTGTACTCGCAGCCGGCTTGGGATCATATTGCGCACCTGAGACCTGGGCGCTCTGAGAGGAGGGTTCGGTTTCCAGAGCCGTCAGGGCCCCCAGCCAGGGGTGGGTTGGGAAGTAACTTCGAAAATAAGCCGCTCTCTCGGCCAAGGCCACTGAGTCCCCGGAGACAGCCGCCAGGCGGATCAAATGCCAAAAGGCTTCCGGTCCGGGGTAATTTTGGCCATACTGTCGGAAAACGTTGTTAAGCTCATCGGCATTCAAATTATAAAGGGAGGCTTCCAGACCCCGTTGGGCTTCATTGCGGGTGGCGGCAGTGGCTCCAGTCATAGCCTCAATAAAACTGACTAAGGCCGGCTGAAAGCGGCCCAAAGTATACAAAGCACGGCCCGAGGAGAGCTTGAGAGCGGCCCGGGTGGTGCTGTCGGTCTGGGTTCGGGACAGGGCTTCTGATTTGGCCAAGGCCTCATCGGGGCGGCCAGCCAAAAGCAAGAGCTCCGGGATTCGGGTTAGGACCTTACCAGCGTAAGCGCTCTGAGGGTATTGGTCGATTAGGGCTTGGTAGTAGTTGACCGAGGATAAAAACTGGCCAGAGTGTTCACTGGAAAGACCAGCCAAGGCCAGGACGGTCTCCCGGCGAGGGCTTTGAGGGTTTTGTTCTAAATAACGGCGGTAAAGGGCGGCGGCTGCGGCGAAATCTCCCCGATCGAAGGCTTGACCGGCCTGGACGGTCAGATCGGTTGATCTGGTCTGAGGCCGGGGCTGGGACGGACTCTGATCGCCCAGCTGGATGCAACCAGCGGCCAAGACCAAGAAGGTCAGCCAAACAAATATTTGCAAAGCCTTCATCTAAAACCTCGTCGTTAAAAACATTGGCTGTTTTAAAAAAAAGTCCCAACTTAAAAAATCAAAACCGGGTGGCCAGAGGTTGGCAGCGGCCAAAGGCGTCTGAACTGGCTCCAAAAGCTTGGGTCAAGCCTGGCCCCGGGAAAAAGCGACCAGTATTGGTCTAAAAGCCCATTTGGGCTAAAAGATCATTGACCGCTCCTTGATCAAGTCGGTTTTCAGCCCCCGGACCCTGGAGTTCGCTGGGTTCGGTCGATAGTTTTTCGAGCATCCGGTCGACTTCGGCCTGGGCCACTTTTTCGGTTTCTTCTTTGGGGTGATAGGTGGTTGGAGCGTTATGGTGGGCCTTGATCTTGGTGTTGACGCTGACCAGAACAGTCAGGAGCTGAACTTGGATTTCGTCGAGTAAGCTGACAATTCTTTTAATACGCTGACCAGAGAGATCCTGAAATGAGAGAGCCTCCATAATGTGGGTCAGGTGGCGGGTGATGCTTTGGGCCATTTTTTCCGAAGTCGCTACCGTCTCCACGATGGTATCGCGATCGGAGACGGAAATAGCGGCATATCCTTTTGACTTGGGCGTGGATGAGCCAGCGTTCAAGGCCGCTGGAAGAAGGTCGGAGAGCTCGTCAATCAAATTTTTGGCGGCCAGGCCAGGTCCAAGGGCCCTTTGGCCGGGATCATTAGCGCTCTCGGTTTTGACCGGGGCCGGTTCGGCCGGCGGCATCTCAACAAGTTCAATTTGGCCCTCAATGGGGAGATTGTTTTCCAAAAATATGTTCCCCACCGTCTGGTTCATTTTTTTGAGGGTGGTCCTGAATTCTTCCGAATCAGTATTGGCATACAGGATTTTTAGGAGGGCTGGAATAGGGTAGTTGTAAAAACCATCATCGTCGTCCAGATCTTTGGCTTGCTCATTCATTTGAGCTTCAATGGCCGCAGAGTTGAACTGGCCTTGGGCATGGGCGGCGATCATAGCTTTGATGTGTTCTTTAACCGATTCATTGGTACAAAATTCGTAAAGGGTCTGGAAGACAGTAGCCACGTTAAAGACCACCGTGGATACCGATTGGATGGCGGCGGTCGCTTCGGCTGGGGACTCAGATAATTCAGGGGGAGCGGAAGGCTGGTCTTGCGGAAAATCAAATGAGTCCATAGCCTTTTTAAGCTCAGCAAATTTTTGAACAAATCTATCAGCGTCGGCCGCATCCAAATCCGGCGAATCGGCCTCGGATCCGACAGCCAGAAGGGACTCGAGTTTTTTAAGGTTGGCCATTTGCAGATTGAGTTTATCCATGTCCAGCTGGATCTGGTCGGCCAGATCCAGGATAGTCAAGGAGGCTTTCTCAGTAAGCTCGACCACCTCTTCCAGTTGGCCTTTGGCGTCCTCAAGGTCGTGGCCGGTCTTGGAAAGATCGCTCTGGGGAACACTGGGGAGCTGGCCCACCGAAACCGACAGTTGGCGGGCCAGCTGGCCGACTCGCTCGAAGAGTTCTTCAGAGATCTCCTGGAAAAAAGTACCGCCGTTACCCTTTTCGAGATCGACTGGACTGGACAGAGTCGATATCGGGACTGAGGGGCGGTTAGCCGCTCCGGTCCCCTGGACCAGGTTTGGGACCAGGACTCCCAGATCGGTATTGGCAACCACTAGGTCGGGCAGCACCCTGATCTGATAGACGGCTTCGGGGGTGACAATACGAAATTCTCCCACGCCAAGTTCGAAACCGATAACCGGGGGATTGGGGCTCATTGTAATCACAATCCTTTTGGGGGCACCTGTGGCCGCAAAATACTGAAAGCCATTAAGAGCAAGAGCGGATCTTTCCGCCAGCCCTGGCCGAGAGCTTTGGAGGCGTTAGGCGGCGCTGTGGTCGAAAATGAAGATAGATAAATGCATGGGTTTAAAATTATTGAGATAATATAAAATTATGCTAAAATCAACCCAAAAGATCAGTCATTAGCCTCAGGGCTAATCACAATAATACCCTACCGTAAAAGCCTGGGGCAAGAAAAACCTTTGTTAAAGGGCCGCCGCCAGTAGGACCTGTCAGTCAAGTATCCTGATCATGGTTGCAAACCGCAGGACATGGTGCTCGGCCAAGGGCCGGGAGGCTTTGATTTTGCCAAAGAGGACTATGGGAGCCGATTTACCGTCTTCCGAGGCCAGACTTCCGTCAGGCTCCAACCGGTAGCCGGGCAGAGACAATCTAACCACCACGTCGGCCCCCGGACAGCCAGCTTCACTGGTCAGCCAGGATATCCGGCGCCCGGGTCGGCTTATAATGTGGGCCCATGGCCTTTCCTGGTCAGGATCGTCTCGGAAAAACACGGGATAGACCCCCGGGGTCAGGAAAGCGCATAAATCCATTGCTACCAGCCCAAAATAGGCAAATAAAAACGTTATTATATTATCACCGGCCTTTGGGAGCGTCAACAAGTGATTTATTGGATGACAACTTCCTCCAGCCTGATTAAGCCGGTGATGGTATTGGAGGACAGATTTTCAGTTAGTAAAACAATCTGCCAACGGATTGTGATTTCATTTCCAGTTTTGATTAACCTCACCTGGCTGCCGTATCACTGAGAATTTTTTGGGACCAGGCTTGGAATGCCAGCGGCCTTGGCGGCTTTTGGCCCGGTCCCTTCCGCAATTCGGCCGCCGCCAGCCTGCCGGCTAAGGCAACTCCCGAACACCGTCCCCGCAGCAGCGTCGGTTGAGATTTAACACTGGTTCCGACTATGGCGGCTCGATGAGCCTATTTCTACAGGCCTTAGGTCCCCAAGCAGCCGATTGTCTCCACTGTGCACCTGGCAGCCATTAGCCCAGGCTTAACAATCAGCGGTCTTGGAAGAGTCTGGCTTTATGGGTTATAAAGCGCCGCTAATGGATGAGCCCGACGGCCAAGGCCAAAAAAGGGATGGGTATTAGACCATTAACCTCCCAGCCTTGGCTGTCGCTGTCGTTATAACGCTTGAGAATGCGGCCGTTGAATTCCCAGCCTTGGCTGTCGCTGTCGTTATAACGCTTGAAAATGCGGCCGTCAAACTCCCAGCCTTGGCTGTCGCTGTCGTTATAGCGCTTGAGAATGCGGCCGTCGAACTCCCAGCCTTGGCTGTCGCTGTCGTTATAACGCTTAATGATACTCATGATTATGTCCTCCTAGTACATAGTCAACAGGTTAATTGTGGGTAAAGGCGAACCAGGATAATTCGGGCTTCTTCCACTGTGAACTGCCAGATTACTTTTTTGACGGACGCGTTCCGTTTAATTGTCCAAGC
>JAISWF010000023.1 GCA_031271165.1 Deltaproteobacteria bacterium | reverse complement strand
GGCAAGCGAGTTTATCGACAATACAAGAGTATATTCGGCATCAAGGTTAATCATGACCGGAACGCATTCATCCGCTAGACTAAAGTCTACCGGTTTTCTGCGATAAGACTTATAAATTTTTCCGATGGCTCAAAAAAGCGTTCTTGCTCCCAAGAACGCTTTTTTTTTTCGCTGTCGGCAAAAAATTTTTTTCTGCTATTATAGCGATTGGGTCCGCTGTTCGATGTCCGAGCGAGGCCGGCAAGACGCCGACCGTCTTAAGGCTTGGTGTATTGTTTAGGGCCCTGTTTAGTGTCTTGCGGTTTGGGTTCAGTAGCTGCCGGCCAGGCGCACCTTACGACTCTGGAGTCCTCCCTTGCTTAGCTCCAGGTTCCCGCTTTGGTCAGTATCCTGGCGTTCGTTTTGTCCTTGAGTCCTTGAGGTCCTTAGAGATTTGTTGAAAAAGTGACGGAAATATAGTATTGTAAGTCTTTAAATAAACTTCCGGCTCGGCCCCAAACCGACCCTCCGGTCAAACCCGGTTATAATTATGGGACAATATACTTACTGGGAAATATTCATAATAACCCTCTTAGTGGTGATTGTGTTAGGCGCAGGCCGCATTCCGCACCTAGTCGGGCGTCTTTTCCGATTAAAGCCTAAAGCCAGCCCTAATGAAATCCGCAATCGCAACAGCAGTGAATTCAACAATAAAAAAGGCTGAGATTCTGTCACCTTCCCCTGCTTCCTCCTCCTGACCGCTGGAATTAAGGCCGCTACAGCGGTATTTAACTCCGGCCCCTTTGGATCGGTATGCCCTCCTTGATGATCCAGGGCACCACCTCTGATTCCGGCAAATCAACCTTGGTAACCGGCATCTGCCGTTTTCTCAGGCGCCGGGGCTTTAAGGTGGCGCCTTTCAAACCCCAGAACATGGCCCTCAACAGTGCGGTCACCGCTGATGGCGGCGAAATTGGTCGAGCCCAGGCGGTCCAGGCCTTGGCCTGCGGTCTGGAGCCGATCAGCGACATGAACCCCGTGCTCCTCAAGCCCAACTCCGAGACAGGCTCCCAGGTCATCATCCAGGGTAAGGCTCTCACCGAGATGGAAGCCAGGGCCTACCACGCCTACAAGCCCATAGCCAAAACGGCGGTCCTTCAATCGTTTAAAAGGCTCTCGGCCAGGTACGATCATATCATCATTGAGGGGGCCGGAAGCCCAGCTGAGATAAACTTGCGAGAAGGCGACATTGCCAACATGGGCTTTGCCGAGGAGGTCGACTGCCCGGTCATTTTGGTAGCTGACATTGAACGCGGCGGCGTCTTTGCTCATCTGGCCGGGACGGCCATGGTCCTTTCCGACAGCGAGAGAAACCGTATCAAAGGGTTTGTCATCAATCGCTTCCGGGGAGATCCCACCATCTTGGACCCGGGGCTTGATTGGCTGACGGCTTACACGGGTAAACCGGTCTTGGGCGTCCTACCGTACTTGATGGGCTTTCACCTTGAGGCCGAGGATGCCATCGACCGGCGCCAGTCGGCCAAAGAAGGCGGTACCCTCAAGGTAGTGGTGCCGGTTACCCCGAGAATTAGTAATCACACTGATTTCGATCCGTTGCGCCTCCATCCCCAGACTGAGGTTACCTTTGTTCGACCAGGGGATGAGCCGCCTCCGGCCGATCTAATCATTTTGGCCGGCTCCAAAAGTGTCCGCTCGGATCTGAACTTTCTGCGCTCTGAAAATTGGCCCGAACGCCTCAACCGACATCTGAGGTACGGCGGCAAGCTGTTGGGTTTGTGCGGGGGCTATCAAATGCTGGGGGAGTTTATCGACGACCCTGACGGACTGGAAAGCACCCCAGGCCTTAGTCCGGGCCTTGGATTTTTAGACACTAATACAATCCTGGCCCCTGAAAAACAGCTTTTAAATATCCAAGCCAAGCTTACTTTCGAAAAAGCCCCGGTCAGAGGCTATGAGATCCACGCCGGTCTCACTTGCGGTCCGGGACTGGATCGGCCATTTTTGATCAAAGAAGACGGGACGCCTGACGGGTCTATCAGCGCCGACGGTCAGGTCGCCGGAACCTACCTCCACGGGCTGTTTGAAAGTCCCCTTGGCTCGGCTGCCGTTCTGCGCTGGGCCGGCCTGGGCGATGCCCGAGAACTTGATTACCACGCTTTGCGGGAAAGAGAAATCGACCGCCTGGCTGACCTGGTGGAAACCAGCCTGAATACCGACCTAATTTTAAGGCTCCTTGGACAAAACCCTGACTGAACCTAAAGGGCAAGGCCAGCTCAACCAACTAGTTGGGCCTAAAAAAGAGCTGGCCACCCTTAATTCGAGTTCAATTGGGCGGTTAATTTTTTGGCTTTTGTACTATTAGATAAAACCCGCCTCAACCTTCGACCGGGAGGTCACCTTGCCGCCCCACCCCACTGGCCCCGCATTCGAATCCAATGAACTGGCGGCTCTTTTTAACAGCGTTTTTTTCGGCAACCTGCTGGCCTTGGCAGCCGGTGGGGGCACCTCGCTAGCGGACAGGCTGATCGCCAGCAACCCTTTTGAATTGCCAACCTCAGAGGTCACCGTAAGCTTAGCTGCTGATTTATCACCGATCCTCACCGTCGATTCGGCAGCCCAGGATTCCCGCCGTGGCCCTCTGGCCGAGGCTACAAATTTTTGGGGTTTAAAACTCGCCTCTCGCCCGGTCGGAAGTGAAGTCTGGCTCCTGGGACTCTCCAGCCCGGCCACCATTGCCATCGCCCTAAGCCATCTTGAGCACCTGACAGTTTTTGAGTCCGATCCAATGGTCATCCGGGCCTTTCTGGGAAGCCGCGACTGGCGGTCAGAACTGGCCTCCAGGGCTCTGACTGTGGTTACCCCGCAAGATCTCGCCTTGGCCCCGCCCCGGCCGTCCTCTCCTTACCTCATTGAGCATCGACCCTCCGTAAGACGCCAGCCGGTCGCCCTGGCCGGACTGGAGAGGTTTTTGTTTGGGGCATCAAAATTGCTCCTGGACCAAAACCAACAACCTTCGATCTTGATCGTTCCCCCTTTTAGCGGCGGCTCTGAACCCATGGGAGGCTGTTTGGCTAGGGCCGCCTCAGAACTGACTCTGAGACACCAACTCCTGGATTGGCCTCTGGAACTGCGCCGCCAGGCCGAAGAACTTAAAACCACCCCTGAGGCCCGCCCAGCCCGGGAACTAATGGCCGCTTCCGCTGCCCTGGTGGCCCGTCTGGCGTCCGACTTTAAGCCGTCGATCATTTTAGCTCTGGCTCAAGCTCCCCTGGACGCCAAGGGCCTGAGTCAGATCAGGTACACGGTCCCAGAATCATGGCTCGCCTTTTGGTTTGTCGAAGACTTTCAGCGTTTTGGTTACGTCAACGAAGTTGCCCCAGCTTACGATCTATTTTTCCACATCCAGGGGGATTTACTCATAGACCGAATCAAGCAATGGGGCCTTTCTAAAACCTGGTATTTACCGGCAGCCGCTGACTCTTCGATTTTTTCCCCGGGAGAGCCCCATGAAGATTTCCGGGCTCGGGTGTCAATGATGGGAGCCGGGTATCCGAACCGTCGGCGGCTCCTGGGAACGCTGGCCAGACACTGGATGAAAACCGGGCGTCCCATCGGGGATTTTAAAATCTTTGGCTCCGGCTGGTCGTCTTCACCGCCAGAACTTACTCCCCATCTTTTCGCTCAGAGCCGGCGGGTCGATCAAACCGAATGCGCCATGATTTACCGTTCCACTGATATCAACCTCAACATCCATTCCGGTGACGGCTTGGGCTTTGACGAGCTTGGGGCCTTCGTCAACCCCCGCACTTTTGAAGTAGCAGCTGGTGGAAACTTTCAAATAACCGACCAACGCCCACTCTTAAACGACCTCTTTCCCAGCGGACAGATTTTTACTCTGGACCGCCCAGAAGATCTGATCCCAGCTACCGAAGAATGTTTGGCCAATCCTCAACTAAGGATGGATATGGCCAAAGCCGCCAGAAACACCGTCCTGCGCCGGCACCTTTACCGCCACCGACTGCAAACCATCCTGGCTTTAGCCC
The DNA here is from genome assembly GCA_031271165.1 of Deltaproteobacteria bacterium. Classification (GTDB taxonomy): domain Bacteria; phylum Desulfobacterota; class Desulfarculia; order Adiutricales; family Adiutricaceae; genus JAISWF01. The sequence goes on along the minus strand of JAISWF010000023.1, from coordinate 1,033 downwards.
AGCGTCAGAAATGGGATTAGCTTACAGCCCTTAGGCCATCTTGCAGACCAAGCTCAGTGTCAGCCCCCAAAATACGACCGGCGGCTGACTGTTAATAGTATCGTGACCAATTAATTATGATGCCAATACTTCTTTGTCTTTGGTGGAATTATTGTGCTGTCCAACCACGGTTTTGTCCCCTGTTTTGTCTTTTGCCTCAAGGCGTTGGTTATTATCACCTTAAGTTTTTCAAAAACACTGACAGTTTTAGAACTCTGTTTGAATCTGGCCCTGTTAATTTTAAAAGTTTAATCGTGGGGAATAAGTGGAGAAAAAACTGAGGAGTCTGAGCGGAAGGAAAACTCGGCCGATTTTTGCTTTAGATCGGCAGCAATAGTGACTAGTCAAGCAGTGACAGGAACTTCAATGGCTTGTCGATTTGGATTGCCGAACTTTTTTTCTGACCAATATTTTTAAAGTTAAAGCTAAAAAAAACATTGACTCTAATACAAGATTATTGCTTTTGTTTGCATATTTATTGATTTCATTACAGCCTAGCCGACATCGACAGGAAAACATTTATTGTTGTTTTTGACTTTATTATTATAAACCACACAACATATCATAACTATAACTAGATTTTTCTGGCAGTATATTTTTAACCAAATTGTCGACTTAAGCCAAATAAACAATGCAATATTATCATTAAAAAATGTCTTTTAATGCCTGGGTAATTTTTACGCACTTTTTATGAAAAATACTGCTTAATGATCTGAATTGTCTTTACCTTACCTTTGTGGCCCCGCCACAATCAGTGCTCCTGCTGAAAATCATATCCCTTTCTATACTTTGACTTTTAAGACAACATTTTCTAAGGCAGTTAATATGCGCTACCCAACCTAAAGGCAATACTGTTCACTTAAGATAGATTACAGGTTCGATTGAACGGGACTGGTTAAGTGGAGCCCCTCTTTTCCTAGTAGCATAATTGCTCATCTTCCTCTTTACTCCCCTGGGGTTCGTCTTACCACGACTACTAACGCAGCGACGGGAG
>JAISWF010000281.1 GCA_031271165.1 Deltaproteobacteria bacterium | reverse complement strand
AAACATAGTTCAGTTTATCATATTAATTATGCACAATTAATAGTTCCGATCTTAGGCCCGTAAACCATTGGCTTCCTAAGATCCCGTGGATTCTTGATTTTTTCTTGGACAGCTGTGATTAAAAATCTAATTATATATCTATAAATAGGCAAAAATTATGAAAGCGATCAAGGTTTAAGTAATTATTTGGTTGATAACGTCAAGGTCATGGCGAAAGGTCAGTTAAGCCTGCCGAAAGACATCCCGGCGATACTCAAGGTTGGCACGGTCAACGAGGTGACGCTGGACGAGGGCGAGTGCGTTGCGATGGTGAATTAGATGCTCTAGGCGATGAAGGTTTTGCAAAGCGGCCTAGCGGACGAAGCGGAGAAAGCGGCCTTGGCTTTTGTGAAGGACGTAGATAGGCTGCTTGCCGAAATTTGGGTAGAAGAAAATGAAGTAGCTGCTTGATACCAACATTGTCACTTCGGCCAGCCTATTTCCGGAAAGCATAGCCGACTGTGTGTTCCTAAAAGCCGCAACACTCTCCAACACGGGTGTAATCTGCGATTACTGCATTGATAAAATGCAGCCGGTCTATACCTGCAAGTTCCCGCATAAGAGCAATTTGCTGATGCGATTACACAACCCTCAACAAAATTGAGAGAGAGTCCGCCTCAATGGGGACAATAATGACCCGCCCTGTTGGGGTAAGACTGTTGAACGAAAGGGGTATTGAGCTGCATTGAGCACACGCCAGGCTACGGTTTATCTGGGCTACCCGGCCGAAGTTGTCCAGTGATGGGGACCGCAGAAGCGTTAGTAGTGAAATTAAGATCGGCCATTGAAAGCCGAAATAGCTAATCCAGGGTGCAGACGATATAAGTATAAGCGCAATTCGACATTGTGGGCACCATTAGTGCAAGTTGTGTCTGATCCCGGCGGCGTCAAAGAGACTGTGCATGGCGGAAATTATGTTGGATAGGAGCAGCGAGATTTCCAGATATCCTTGGGGAGTGAGAACCCTTGTGGTCGGTGGGGGCAGTCAAAAGTGTTATCTCCGTACGCACTATAGTTTCGAAGTCTGATGTACTCGTGTTACCTGAGAAGAGACCGAGCAAACTTAACCGTATCTTTTTTGTCTTTTGTCGACTTACCTGACTTTGCCCGGTTAGAGATAGCATTTTTTTGTTGACAAATTTGCGCTTTTGGGTTATAAGTTGAAAATTACGCTGGCGGACGCTTTGTTTGGCGCCCTCCAGTCAAATTTGCCTTATCTAATGGGCGGGAATAACTCAGTGGTAGAGTGCAACCTTGCCAAGGTTGAAGTCGCGGGTTCAAATCCCGTTTCCCGCTCCAGCTTACTAAGCCGAAAAGGCTGACAATATCAAAGGCTTTCAGGGTTTTTCCTGGAAGCTTTTTTTGTTTTGCTATCCATAAGGCAAATCACCCTACAACTCTCAAGGAGGTCCTCATCTCCCTTGTGGCCATAGTTGAATAAACATGGCGAAGGGGAACTGTGTTCGGCCTTAGCAAGGTTGGTACTCCTGTAGGTCTGGACTCCGGGGTTAAAACGACGCCGAAATATCCACGGAAGCCAAGGTCACGGCTATTATCCGGCAGGAGACGACCGTAACCTTGGCTGAAAGCGCCGCAACGCTGGGGCTCACCAAAGACGGGTTGCGCAATCAAACCGATAGGCTCCAAACTGAGGTGTCCCCAAGCGGCTTGGCCGACGCAACGGTTTTTGGGAATTTTTTTAGCGCCCTTTTGTATTGTTGCCTGATGCCCCTTAGGGGAAAATGATGTCTAATATGGTCGCCATTTTCCATATCATGATATCGCCATTGGCGATCTTATTAATATATAGCATAGTTTCATAAACAAACTTATAATTTATCGAAATCAAGTTTTTTTTGATGCTAATTAACATAAAAATATCAAAATATTTCAATTGTTTTGCCGAAAGACTTTCATCATTTTTCTATATTCTGATTTTAACGAAAATATATCACCCGGGCCTTTTTGGAGTCTTCACCAACTTCCGGCAACATACTAATAACAGTCTTAAAATGTTAAAATCCGGTTGTGTTTTGAAAACTGCTATGCTACTCTAGTTTCGGTTAGCTGGGCTATGATGTCAGTTTCTTGAAATGTCCTCCGCTTGGTATCCTGGCCAAGATGAGTGTTTGAGCTCCTCCAAGGAAGAACAGCAGGACTAAAGGTAGACCAGTAATTCAGCGAATTTGGCCTGACTTGGCCATATTGGTAATTCGAGTGGCGCCTCGGCCAGGTCGAAGTAGTTTCAGGACTGGGAAAAGCTTTAACTACTCGCAAGCCTATATTGAGGTTGGTGGAGGCTAAATGCGCCCAAGTGAGCTCTCCTTGCCCTTGAGTGCGAAGTCAATGAGTTAGCCTTATTTTTTATCAACGTCTCTGAACCCTAATTTTTTCGCTTTTTTGATCAAATAAATGTTGATTGTTGATCAAAATCTTGACCATCATCAAACATCCTGCGGGCTAAGTCACTGCTTTCTGTGCTTATATTCTCAGTCGGCTGACTGCCTTAAAGATAAGTAGTGATTTTCTTATTTTACTCGGACTTTTGACTTGGCGAGGATAATAATGACTGACTCAACCCAAAGCGTAACCACCTGGTCGGCTCGCCTCCCCAGCTGTGAAAGTCTGTCGGCCCGAGCGCTAGAACTTTTTGCTCAAGGCAGTGACTGCGAAGAAGCGGTTGTCAGAGCCTTTAACGAATTCCTTGAGCTGGGCCTGACCACCGAACCCCAGCCCAAAAGACGCGGCGGCCTGGGGGCGGGTACAAGCGTCTGTGGTTCTTTGCTCGGGGCCACCTCAGTCATTGTGGCCTCCTCCGATGAGGATGACCTGGGCACTGCCAACCGGACTTTAGAGCTGATGGCTGGTTTTCGGGAAAAGTACGGCTCGGTATCGTGTCAGTTTTTGACACGCCACATGAAATGGGGGGACAATCATACTTTCTGCGTCGGATACGTCCGCTCGGCGGTCGAAGGACTCCATCAGATTATGACCGAGCGTCTGGCCGCCGGAAAACCAGGGGTATGAGTTAGGGAATTATTGATTTTTTTGGTCAATTTTTAGGCCCAAGTGCCTGGAAAGCCATTGAGATATCAAATGGTTTTCCATAATACGGCCATGAGGTTACTAGACCGTCTACTCCGGTGGCGGCCAGGGCGGCGGCATTGTCGGCGGTGATACTGCCGGTTGCCAAGATGATGGTCTGGGGTTTTTGGCTTTTTATGGCGGTCACCGTCCACTCCATCAAGGCGGCGTCAAAGCGCTCGCATTGGATCACGTCGGCCCCGGCTTCGGCCAGCAGGAGGGCCTCCTGAAAATCGGCTGCTTCGGCGGCAATCTTTTTTTCGGGAAAGCGTTTTTTAATGGTCCCGAGTTGTTGGGTCAGTCCCTTGAGGCCGCCAGCAAAGACCAGGTGGGTGTTGAAAAACAAAATAGAGTCGCTCAGGCCGGTCCGGTGAATTGAGGCGCCGCCGGCCAGGGCGGCGGCCAGAGACAGCCTTTTGGAGCCTGGAAAATGCTTTCTGGTAACCAGGATTTCAACATCAGGCGAGACCCGCCGGGCTTCCCGGACCAAAAGAGCGGTGCGGCCGGCGATGCCGCTTGAGTATTCCATCAGGATCTGGGCGGCCTTGTAAACACTATGGAGCCGGCTGGCCAGGCCCGTGGCCCTCAAAATGGGCTCCTTGGCCTCGGCATTTTGTCCGCTGGGGACCAAAAGCTCAGCTGAAGTTCCGGCCAGCTCGAACATTCTGACGGCGGCTTCAACTCCGGCCACCAGACCGGCAGTTTTCGGGGCGGCGGTAACTTGTCCGGTTTGGCCGCCCAGGTTCAAGGTCATGGTAGTCAGATCGGTTAAATGAAGGTCCTCTTCAATTAGTTTTTCCAGATATCCATCTGGTATCCAGAGCATTGGTTGCTCTCCCTTCCCTGTTTTTTGGTTTGGCGGCCCAAAAGGCGCCGTAAGTTTTAGGTTTCGCCGGCTATCCAGTTGCCCGGGAGCGTGGATAATGAAGGTTTATTGTGATTAATCAGCTCAAATTTCCTTCACCGACCGTTATTCCGACCAGACCCTGCAATCTCTGCGGGGGGACTGAGGCCGGCTTGATCTCCGAAATCGGCCGCTCGGGAGCCCGTTTCCGGACCGTGATTTGCCGGCGCTGCGGCCTTGTTTTTTCCGACCCCAAGCCCCATGACGTCCGGGACTTTTACTCAAAAACTTATCGCCTGGATTATAAAGGAGTCACCGTTCCCAAGCTAAAACACGTCTACCGGGCCGGTCGGGTGGCTTTGGACCGTTTGGCCAGACTCTCTGGTTCTTTTGTCAAAGGGGCGAGCCTTCTAGACATCGGCTCGGGTGGGGGCGAGTTTATTTACCTGATGAATTGCTTAGGACTTAAAGCGGTCGGGGTGGAGCCCAATACCGGATACGCTGAGTATTCCCGTGCGGCTCTGGACCTGGATGTGCGGGTCGGATTTGCCCAGGATCTTGATTTTCCGCAGCAGTATTTTGATCTGATTACCATCTGGCACGTGCTGGAACACCTGGAGGACCCCTCTGATGTCCTGGCCCGCTTGCTGCCTTTTTTAAAGCCCCAAGGCTCACTGATCATTGAAGTCCCCAACATCAAGGCGTCCGGCCAAGCTCCGGCCAACACCTTCCATGTGGCTCACCTTTACAACTTCAGCCAGCAGACACTGACCGCTCTGTTAGCTAAATCCGGGCTGGCGGCAGATTTAGTAATGCTATCACCCGACGGCGGCAATCTGACCATTACGGCTCGCCGAAGCCCAGATGGACCTTGTCTTCAGGAAGCGGCCTTAGATCCCGGCGGCGCCAAGGCGGTGGAGGCTTTTTTGACTTCTCGAAGCGCTTTTGGCCACTTTCTGTCACTTAAACCGTACCGGCGGCTTATGAGCCGGCTTGGTCGGGCTCTGGCCGAAAAAAAAGTCTTATCCGGCCGCTCGGAATCGGATACCGTCCGCCGGGAGATTTTGGATAGGCTCTACCGCCGGGCCGTCGAATCCAGCTGATGATAACCGCTAATGAATTCCTCAATGGTTCATCTGATGAGCCCTAAAGGGCACTGGATCCCATAAAAATATATCTTATCGGCGGCCAAAAAAAAACCCCGTTCTTTAACTCAACTTGGCCGGTTATGGCGGGCCTTAAAGCTGTAACCAGTCAAAGCTGGCTTAGTTTTTAGGAAGTTTGCCTATCGGAGAAGTCAAATAACCGTTTGGAGGCGACCGGTTTTATTACCACAGGTAAAGGTGGTTTTGAGCACAAATAGTCTTGCAAGCCCTGAGGTACTGTGTTACATTTTGGCCCATCGGCCTGTCCGTTTACGCATTTTGACCAACTGCGGCGAGCTTGGGTCGTCTTTGGCCGCCTTCCCGGGTTGGGGCGAGGAAAAAACTTTGGTTGATGGGTTTCATTTAGGCCGGGTTTGAGCCGGTTTTTTGATTTAAAGTTGTTATGCTGATGCTGCGGCCCTGGGGCAAGTCTCTCCAGCGTAAGGAGCAGGTAAGCAGTAGCCAGTAAGCGCCGAAATAACCAATCCAGGGCGCTGACCCTATAACAATAAGCCCAGGGCAGCATCGCAGGCGGCGTTAGCGCAAGCTTTTCATGAACCTGGCGGCTTCTGAAACATTGCCGGTGGCGGATGTTCAGGTGGACGCCGAGCAGCGAGAGCTCCAGATTGCCTTGATTGTTTTAGACTTTTGAGCGTCTTTTTAGGCATCATTTTGGCATCTGAATTGCAAAGTGGAATTTAAGTTAAAGCCTGGTGGCCCTGACGGAAACCAGACCAAATTTTAACTATGGCTGTTTAATTTGGGCCCAAGCTTAAAAAAGCCTGGACAGCTCACCAGACCAAGCCGGTTGGCGATGACAGCGTAGCGGCTGGCAGAGCCGGTCAAGATCAGTTAAGATTCAGGCACCTCTTTGATGGAGGGGCGCTTTCGACACCTTTAGAGGTTTTTATCGCCCGAAGCCGGGTGAGGGGATTATGGATTACAACGTTATTAAAAATAACCAACCACAAAGCATTCAATGGAGCGGTCCGCAGCCAGCGACAGCCGCCGAACTTTTTGCCGCCGCCGGGCTGCCGAAAAAAGGCCCCGAAAAGCCTTTGGCGGCCAGAGTCGGCGGGGTGATTGTCGATTTGTTGGCTGTGGTTGCACCGGGCTCTGACGTCGAGCCGGTTGACTGCCGCGACCCCGAAGCGCTGGATATTTTACGCCATAGCGTCTCCCACGTGATGGCCGAGGCGGTGGTCAAGCTCTTTCCCGGAGTTAAGGTGGCCATCGGTCCTTCCATTGAGGAGGGCTTTTACTACGATTTTGATTCTCCGACGGCCTTCACCCCTGACGATCTGGATAAAATCTCGGCCGAGATGACGAAAATAGTCAATGAATCACAGTTGTTTATCCGCGAAGAGATCAGTGCGGCAGAAGCTGTAGAGCGTTTTAAGGCCTTAAATGAGCCCTATAAGGTCGAAATCATCGAAGATCTGATCAAAAGCGGCGAGAGCCAGGTTAGTTTTTACCGCTGCGGCGACTTTGTCGATCTCTGCCGGGGACCGCACATTGCTGACACCTCCTTTGGGTCGGCCTTTAAACTTTTGTCGGTGGCCGGGGCTTACTGGCGGGGTGACGAAAAAAGGCCCATGCTCCAGCGCATTTACGGGACGGCATTTTTTTCGGCTAAAGAACTCAGGGTCTATTTGGAGCTTCTGGAGGAGGCCAAAAAGCGTGATCACCGTAAACTCGGAAAAGAACTTGAACTTTTTTCCGTCCACGAGGAAATCGGCGGCGGCCTGGTGGTCTGGCACCCCAAAGGAGCCCTGCTGAGGACAATTTTGGAGGAGTTTGAGCGCCACGAGCACCTCCGGCGGGGCTACGATGTGGTTATGGGCCCGCAAATTCTGCGGTCCGAACTCTGGAAAAAAAGCGGGCATTTGGATTATTATTCGGAAAATATGTATTTTACCGAAATTGACGGCTCAAGTTACGCCATCAAGCCCATGAATTGCCTTTCCCATATGTTCATTTATAATTCCAAGCTCAGAAGTTACCGCGATTTGCCCTTAAGACTCTTTGAACTGGGCACGGTTCAGCGCCATGAAAAAAGTGGAGTCCTTCACGGACTGACCAGGGTTCGGCAGTTTACCCAAGACGACAGTCATATTTTCTGCACCCCTTCTCAAGTCGGTGATGAGATCAAAAATGTTTTACATCTGGTCACCGATATGATGGCGACCTTTGATTTTAAATTTGACATGGAGCTGTCCACCCGTCCGGCTAAGAGTATCGGCACTGACGAAGACTGGGAGATGGCTACCAACGCCCTCAAGGGAGCTTTAGAATCGCTTAACGCCCCCTTTGAAATTAACGAGGGTGACGGGGCCTTTTACGGCCCGAAAATCGACATTAAACTCAAAGACGCCCTCGGGCGGAGCTGGCAGTGCGGCACGGTCCAGTGTGATTTTACTCTTCCGGAGAGATTTGATCTGAACTTTACCGACGCCGACAATCAAAAAAAGCGTCCGGTTATGCTCCACCGAACGATTTTCGGAAGCTTGGAGCGGTTTATCGGGATCTTAATTGAGCATTATGCTGGCGCCTTCCCGGTTTGGTTGGCTCCAGTCCAGGTTAAGCTGCTGACCGTCACCCAGCGGGCGGATGAATTGGCTAATAAATTTGCCCTTGAACTTAAAAAGAAGGGATTCAGGGTTGAAATAGACTTGCGTAACGAGAAATTAGGCTATAAAATACGTGAAGCTAGATTAGCCAAAATTCCTTTCCTTTTGGTCTTTGGTGATCAAGAGGTTCAAACATCAACCGCCATGGTCAGGCTCCGCAGTAGCGACGAGACTGAGGCCATGAGCCTTGAGGCTTTCTCGGATTTGCTTCGCCAGCAAGCCAAAATCCCCAGCTGGAATTGAGCTGGGTTTCACATAGGAAGCGATCAAAGCCGGTCGTTTTCATTTTTCAGGCTAACCTTAAAATTGGGAGGTGCCAATATTAACGGCAAGAAGAGAGACTCCGACACCAAGCGGGTCAATATCAATGAGTACATCAGGGCCCAGGAAGTTCGGGTCATTAATGATGATGGAGACCAATTAGGTGTCAAAACTATTGCCCAAGCTCTTGAAGCGGCCAGGGCGGCGGGATTGGATCTAGTTGAAGTGGCCTCTGATGCTGAACCGCCGGTTTGCCGGATTATGGATTTCGGTCGCTACAAATTTCAGCAAAGCAAAAAAGTAGCCGCCCGCAAGTCATCATCCATTGAGGTCAAAGAAGTCAAATTTCGACCCAAGACTGACGAACATGACTACCAGTTCAAACTCAGAAATATACTTAAATTTCTGGGGGAAAACAATAAGATTAAAGTCTCCCTCATGTTTCGGGGCCGAGAGATCGCTCACGTCCATTTGGGACAGCAGCTCATGGAACGGGTCATTAAAGACGTGGCTGAAAAAGGCCAGCCGGAGACCATGCCCAAGTTGGAGGGACGCTCTATTATTATGATCTTGGGTCCAAAATAAACCGGCAGAGGCTGGGCCAGCCTCATAATCCAGGCTATTGAGCGTTTCGGAGTCAGACGCTCTCATAAATCACTAAAACCCGGAAAAGCGATCAAAAATTACCGCTTTCCCGGGTTTTGTCATTATATTTTGATTTTTTCGGGCCCTACGGCAGGTTTATAGAGCTCGATTGTTATGGATTACGCCGATGGGCTTGTGGGCAAGGGAGGCTCGTTGGTCAGTGGTCTGGGAGGCGGGATAAAAGTTTTACAACCCTCCAGCGTGGCTCGCTTAAATAAAAACCTACGCCCCGCTTGCGGATAAGGTGTCCAAAGGCGGGGCGTAGGTTAAATTCTTTGTCAGCCGGCCATAAGCCGGAAGCCCGGTCAGGCTTTGTCGGCCGACGGTTCCTTGGTGGGGCTGGCGCTCTTGTCCGCCGGAGCCGGGGTCGGGGCGGTGCTGTCGGAGGAGGCTTTGTCGGTGGCCGAGTCCTTTTTGGCGTCATGAGGTTTATTGGGAGCGCTGTCTTTTTTATGGGCATAATCAGTCACATACCAGCCGCCACCTTTGAGCTGGAAGCTGTTGAGGCTGATAAGCTTGGAGAGCATCCCACCACATTGGGGGCAGGTGGTCAAAGGCTGGTCAGAGAACTTCTGCATGGCTTCGGTTACTTGGTGGCATGTAGCACACTGGTATTCGTATATAGGCATAATCGAACTCCGCTGGTCGACCTTCGTCTGACTGGCTGGCGAAGGCGAAATTTGACTCCGTTTTTAGAGAGGCTAGTTAAAAAAACCTGGGAGGAGAGGCTGGACCAGTAAGACTGAATCACTAAGCTGGACTAATAAGCGAATCCCGGGCCTAACAAAAATTAGAGATAACTAACCCGGTGGATAATTTAATCACCATCAAGGAATTTGTCAAGAGGCTTTTCCCGAAGCAATGCTTTGGGTGCTCATTTGGTGACCAATGTGGGACCCATGTAACTATGTGCGTTCACCTGCCCCCCCCTTTTTGAGAGTCCGAGGCGGGGGTTAGAGACATAATGGCTCAAGTTATTTTTCCCATTTTTGAACAACCGGTAAAAACCCTCAAAATCCTGAATTCGTAGGGTAGGCAACTGGCGAGGTCTCCATTGATTGGCTCCTTTTCCAGTCACCCCCCGTCAAACCGGGCATGCGGATTTCCCGCACCCAGCTTTCACTGTGACGATTCTCGACTTCGC
>JAISWF010000117.1 GCA_031271165.1 Deltaproteobacteria bacterium | reverse complement strand
CTGGCAGAATGACCGAAACAACAGAAGAATCAAAATCGATTGGCAGTTTAGTACAACCGATGCCAGGATTAAGCTTAGGAGACTTTATCCAGTCATTTCTGACGGTACAAGGTACTAGGGCCGGCCTAAGCAGGCAAACATTATAACTATTAGTCTGAACAATACCTGATACATACCTTTTCGGCCTTATTTGACATTTCCAGTGAGTTCAAATAAAATATGGACCGTGAAGGATCACCCACCAATTTTTTCGGAGACTCAATTATGATCAACCGGTAAAAACCCTCAAAACCTGAATTCTTAAATTTTTTTGTCAGTAATCTTAAGATGTTAAAAATGATAAAAACGAAAAAATAGACTTTTTACTGGTCGATCAATTATAGTTTGCGGCCTCCTTTCTTCCCTGGACTGAGACTGTTTACCAGATTAAATCAGGTCAGGCGACTCTAATGAGTTCCAAAGCCATAGCAATCGCGGCAGAAAAAAACTGACCCCCTTGCTGTTTTGTCTTGGCCTGAAAACAAAGTTTATTTGTTTCGCCTCCCTGGTCGATTGGTCTTGGCTGCCAGACAAATCTTTACGGCCGCCAAAGCCCATTTAAGGCTGGCCAGCAATTTTGGATGCGCCTTAAACCATTTAATCCGCTGTGGCGTAAGCAATCGAAAAGGAATGCCAATAACCTATCACCAAATTAGCTAGGCCTCGGCCTGACCTTTATTATGTCGGCTTTTATTCAATAATGCCCATGGGCCGCCTATAATAGGCCCCATTTGAGGACTTGCTGACTTTACAGTGCAACGTTTAACCATTTAACAATTGACAGGTGAGACGACCAACTTTTATGGAAAAAATTATCGTAATTGATACCGAAACGGTGTTCGGCACTTACGGCCTGCTCTCAGTAGGTGTAGTTGTTGTGGAGCGGGACGGCCAGACCCTTAAAACACTTGATACCTATTTCGGGTTCAGTAATGAGTTTAATCACGGTTTTTATTTCACCCAGCAGCTCGCCTATGCCAAGCGCAACAATGTCAAACGAAAGCCTCGCTGCGAAATTGAAGCTGAATTGACCGACTTGGTGCGCCGGTATAATGTGAGCGAAGCCTTTGCCTATAACGCAGGGTTCGACAAAACTGTTACCCAGACGTATTTGCCAGCCTTACAATTTAACTGGCTCGACTTGATGAAACCGGCCCGGCAAATTCTGGCCAGTGACCCGCATTATCCGGACTATAAACGATTTCACCCGTATATTGAGCTTACCAAAAAGGGCTTGCTGAAAAGCGGATACAGCGTTGATTGTGTCGGGCGTTACTTGGGCTTGCCCCATGAAACGCACGTGGCCATTGAGGACGCCCAAATGGAAACTATCATCGCCTTCCGGCTCGGTTTGTTTGACTGCGCAGCGGTCTTGCGGAAATGATCGAAAGGACCATTGAATGAAAAAGCGCCACGGTCACTATTGCTGCGTTTGCGATCAGTTTAAAGCCAATGAAAAATTTAGCGGCCGGGGCCATAGTACTCATATTTGCAAGGTTTGCGCCAAGCTGCAGGTAAATGAGCGTGAAACTCAGCAATTACAAAACAAAATTACTTTCTTTTACCAAAAACATCGCCTTTCTCAAAAGGATCGCGAGTATCTGACCAAAATTTCCAAAGACGCCGGTCACCCCAAGGCAGCCGAAGATGCCAAATCATTTCTGGCCGACTATGACCGGGAGCGAGCCTTATGGCGTGAGCTTTCTAAAGATGAATGCGTCATTACCGAAAACCCAGAACCTGATACCCCGTGAACTAACGCCTGACGATGCGCCCGCACTTGGGGCAGCTACAGGAAAGCCCGAAGCATAGTCTGGGCTAAAATTTTCGTTGCCCCAAATATGATCGACCAGTAAAAAGTCTATTTTTTCGTTTTTATCATTTTTAACATCTTAAGATTACTGACAAAAAAATTTAAGAATTCAGGTTTTGAGGGTTTTTACCGGTTGATCAAATATGTCAATGGATTAAAGATCAACATATTCGGTATCAATACGATGGTTACGGCTATCATGCTGTTATCAGCGAGACCGACTTCCAGATAATCGGCCAAGCTGGGCTGGCGGAATCAGCTATCGGCTTTGCTCCAATAACCGAACTTGGATACATTTTTGATACCGAGATTTTAGAAAACGGCCTGATTTCTGAAGCTCCTTCCGCAATGATTGCTCTAGCCTTTGAGACTTACGCCCTTGATTCCATTTACTGTACGATTAGTCCCCATAACACCTCATCCCTTGGCCTGGCTCAACGGCTTGGATTCAACCGAACAGTCCACAATTCATCAAAATCTTTCTGGGCCAAGAGATGCTCCACCAAATATTTAGAAAAACCAATGCCGACGTGAGGAAATTGCGATGCCTCTATCCATAATCAGTAGCGACATAACCAAACTCGAAGTCGACGCCATAGTCAACGCTGCCAACACTAGCCTCCGAATGGGTGGCGGCGTGTGTGGGGCGATCTTTAAGGCAGCCGGGGCAATGGAACTCCAGGCGGCCTGCGATAAACTGGCACCGATTGAGACTGGTGAGGCTGTTATTACGCCGGGATTTAACTTGCCAGCTAATTTCGTAATTCATGCCGCTGGCCCAGTTTACCAAGACGGACAGCATGATGAGGAAAAACTGCTCCGGGCTGCTTATGTCAATTCGCTTAAATTAGCCGTCAAAAACAAATGCGAGAGTATCGCCTTTCCCCTCATTAGTTCTGGTATTTATGGCTACCCCAAAGATAAAGCTCTAACCGTAGCCACCTCAGCCATTGGCCATTTCCTGGCCGACCACGACATCAACGTAACGCTAGTGGCCTTCGACAAAACCGCATTCACGGTCAACCATAACTTGGTCGCCGATGTCGCAGCCTTCATCGACGATAACTACTTCGGTGATGATGCCC
>JAISWF010000279.1 GCA_031271165.1 Deltaproteobacteria bacterium | reverse complement strand
TTATAGCAAAATAGAATAATTTATGCGTTTTTAAAATCAACGATATGAGAAGCTTTAAGCGCATGTTCCCGACAAAAATCATGCCAAAAAATAGGGGTTCCAAAATTAGAATTGCTGGTTTTACGCCGGAATTTGCGGTTTTACAAAGACAGAATTAATTAATAATTTTCATCCATTATTTGATAAATTTTTATCTTCATTGATTAATTCTGGCGTATTAAAAGAAAAGACAATTATAAAACTGTAATTAATTCTATTATGGAAAAATATAATGGCTATGGTTGAGATGGAGCGATTAAAGTATTGAATCCATGCTCAATTAATGGCTGCTTTTTTGATAATAAGTTAGCTAATTATTGGTGGGACACTGGGCCGCCTCTTTTGCTGGAACACGCCATGTCGCAAAATCCTACAGCTTACCTTCAGCCTAATTGGGGTAATTTACTGGCGGATGATGTTGATAAAACAGAGATAGGCGATCTTCGACCTGTTTCAGTCCTTTTTCAAACTGGCTACTTGACTATAGATTCTGCTACCATAAAAACTGAAGATATTGTTAAATCTGACGGTTCTAAATCTGTTAATAGTAAAACTTATTATTAGTTAAAAATTTCTAACAATGAAGTTTTAGATTCCTATATAGGTACGCTTTTTTGCGAATCTATTTCCCTTTTTGTCTAATAATGATGTAAAAGTCTCTTGTCGCGAAAATATCACCAATTCTATTAAAGCGAAAAATGCCGCCAAACTAACTGACATTCTTCAAGCGCAATTTGCCAGAATCCCTTATACTCAACAAGCTGATCGAACAAAGATGTAGAAATATGATCTTAAGCTGGGCGAATTTTTTTTTCAAGCTGTTTTTCTGAGTTTTTTTGGTGGTTTAGGTCTGAGAGTCATCCCAGAGTCCATGAGTTCAAAGGGGCGATCTGAAATAGATAATTTTCTAGACGAAAATATGTACGTTATTTTTTAGTTAAAATATCTGTCAAACAGAAGTAAAGAAGATGAAATATCTGTAAATTTAGATAAAGATATTGATAAAGAGGCTGATGGGGTTATTAATCAAGCTTTTGCTACATTGCAGTACAAAAAATGCCAAAATCAAGCTAGTAAAATAATTACGGCTGGAATAGTTATTTATGGCCGTGATATAGTGTTTGTTAAATTTGCTGATAACGGGCCTACATAAAAAATGGTGGGACTGAGCGAGGCGTTGTTTGACGCCCAGTTGTTTGACACCCGAAAGGAGTTCAACAAAAATCCGACGCCAGATAATCTTGAAAAACTACGACCAATGGCTGAAGATTTCAACACTGAGTCTGCTAACGCCCCAGAAAGAGGCAGACCTGCGACCTTGACCAAGTGATTCGAGGGCCAAGACCAGACCGACGCCACATTTTGATTTAACGTCAATGCTGCCAGGGATTTGTCCAACCCGAAGGGGGATGGTTTCCCCTTCGATTAAGCCGTGTTAAGATAGTCACGTTTGAACCGTCTAATGACTTTTGCTCAGGCATCACCGGCATCTCTGGCAACGGCCTTCAAGATATGTCACTTTAATTTACCGCTTCGTTTTATCATTTATGACGGCCACGGTGAACGCATACTTATTTTTTGATGCTCTAACTCCACTAAAAAAACTAAAATTAGGATTAAGGTACAAACATTCGATCTTGGAATTTGGCCTTAAACCATTTTTTTTGTTTTTGAATGATCTTTACCCTAGAGGTCAAATCGTCTATAATTATTTTTTTCTCCGCTACCAGGAGAGGAGATTGATATGGTCAAAATAGCCCCGTTCCGAGGGGTGGTTTACAATGCCAAAGAAATGGAGACCGACGGTGGACTGCTGATCGCTCCACCCTATGACGTTGTTAACGAAGCCCAGAGACAGCAATACTTGTCGAGCCATCCTCATAATTTTCTTCATCTGGATCTTGGCGAAGTTAAGCCTGGCGATAGCGGCCCCATGGCCTGGCATGACCGTTCGGCTGAGATTTTGGCCCTGTGGCTGTCCTCTGGGGTGCTGATTCGGCGGGACAAGCCTTCGATTATTTTAATGGACACCGAATGGATTCACCCCAGCACAGGCCGCCGGATGAACCGACATGGACTCATCTGTTTGATGCTTCTTGAAGAAGTGGGTAAAAATTCCAAAGTTCGTCTCCATGAAAAGACTTTTAGCTACCATAAAGTAGAACGTCTTGATTTGATGGAAAAGACCAGGGCTCATTTGAGTCCTATCTTCGGTTTTTTCCCCGATCCGGAGGAAGATTTTCTTAGAACTATGTACGACTTGCACCGGACCGGGTCAGATTTTCAGGTGAACGAATCAAATGGTTTAAGTCATCAGGTCTTTTTTGTCCAGGCTAATCACAGTATCGGTAAATTGGCTGAAATGCTGGCTGATACCACCGTTTACATAGCTGATGGGCATCACCGGTACGAAACAGCGCTCAAATATCGTCAAATGGTGTTGGATGAGTTGGCCCGTAATTCCCAACAACCGGCCCCCAATTCGGCGGTTAATTATGTTATGACTTATCTGTCGCCTATGAGCGATCCCGGATTATGCGTCCTTCCGACCCACCGGGTTTTATCCTGCCTCCAGTATTCCGATGAGGAGATCATTAAATCCCTTGAGCGGTTTTGTGAGATCAAGTCTTTCACCTTTAATGGTGACAGCGAACAAGCCAAAACTGATTTGGCCCAAAAACTGACCGATGACTCTAAAAAGGGGTTGACGGTTTTTGGTCTGTTCATTAGAGGCTTTAAAAGATACTTTTTTCTTAAGGTTAAAGAAAAAATCAAAGATGAAATCGTTAAAGCCCAGCCTGAGGAGGCGGTTTTAAATAGTCTGGACGTATCAGTTCTGACTAATTTGATCATCAAAAAGGCCTTGGGTCTGACCGAGTCGGAAATGGACAATCCAGACTGTATCAGTTACGTCTATTCCATTGAACAGGCCATTGAGGCAGTCAACGAGCGCAATCACCGGGCAGCTTTCATTATCAATGCCACCAGTTTGGATGAAATTCTAAAAGTCACTGAAACTGGTCGAGTTATGCCCCGCAAAGCGACCTATTTTTACCCCAAAGTTTCCAACGGGTTGGTTTTTAACCTGATCGACCCGATGGAGTCAATTGTTGAGCTCGGCCGGGGCTGAGGCATCTGAAGTGACTCTGGGGCAGTCTGGGGAGCCGGAGACAGCAGGGGATTTAAAACCGCCAGGGTCCGGCCGCCAGCCAAAAGATTTTTGGAAGCAAAGCGGCCGAGCCCAAGCTAAGGTTAACCTTTCGTTAAAGGTGCTGGGCAAGAGGGCGGATGGATATCACGAGCTTTTCGGCCTCATGGCTAGGCTTGATTTGGCCGATGAGATCACTGTTTCGCCGTCGGATTCTTCCGGCGACATCCTCACCTACCGTGGTCTTGAGCCCGGCTCTTTTGATAATGGTTTTACCGGGACTTCCAACCTGGCCCTCCGGGCAGTCAGGCTTTACCGGCAGTTAACCGGCTGGCCGCCGCAGTCGGTGGCCATTGACTTGGTCAAAAAAATCCCTCTGGGGTCGGGACTCGGCGGTGGTTCCTCCGATGCGGCGGCGGTGCTGAGGCTGCTTAACCAGTCGGAGCTGATGGCCCCGGAGCGGCTGGCGGCCGTAGCCGTCTCTCTGGGCGGGGACGTCCCTTTTTTTTTGGAGGACGGTCCTCTTCGTCTGGCCGGGGGAATTGGGGAGCTTCTTAGGCCTTACCGGGGGAAGCTACCTGGACGATGGCTATTATTGATAAATCCAGGGTTTCATCTGTCAACGGCGGTGGTTTTCAAACAATTGGGGTTGACAACCTGGGAAAGTAGTAGTAATAGTCTATTCTCGGTTGAGGGGATCGAGGGGTGTTCCGGTGACGACCGGACCCCTGAGCTGGGTGAAAATGACCTTTTTCGGCCGGCTTCCGAACTCAGGCCGGAACTTTTGAAAATCAGCCGGCTCCTGACCAGGCTCATTCCAGCTCCCTTGGCTGCCGGGCTCTCGGGCAGCGGACCGACCTTTTGGGCCCTTTTCCGGGAGGACTTTGAGGCTGAGGAGGCCCAAGCCAACTTTGAGCGTTTAATCGGCAATGGTTCGGTTTTCGGCTCGGGATGGTGGCTCCGGGTCACCACTATAGCTTGAGATGGATTTTTCTAAAACACTGGGGCGTCGTCAAGTGGTTTAAGACACAGGGTTTTGGTTCCTGCATTCGAAGGTTCGAATCCTTCCGCCCCAGCCAAAAATAAGCTTGCTTTTTTTGGTGTAAACGTTTATTTTTTTTAAATAAACGTGTTTTTCTTTTTAAGCAGGTTTGATTTCTTGACCGCCCCCCGGTCCGGGACAGTCAGAGGTTTTAAGATGCTAAATGATATTGTGGTCATTAGTGGAAATTCCAATCTCCCATTGGCCACCGAAATATGCGAGACCCTTTGGCAGCCTCTGGGAGTGGCCCAGGTCAGGCGTTTTTCCGACGGTGAGATCCTCGTCGAGCTGGGGGAAAACGTCCGAGGACGGGACACTTTCGTGATTCAGTCAACCTGCGCTCCGGTCAACGACAACCTGATGGAATTGTTGCTTATAATTGATGCCCTCAAAAGGGCCTCGGCCAGGCGGATTACCGCAGTTATTCCCTACTACGGCTATGCCCGGCAGGACCGCAAGGCGGCTCCCAGGGTCCCTATCTCCGCCAAATTGGTGGCTGACCTTTTGACCTCGGCCGGAACAACCCGGGTTCTGGCCATGGATCTCCACGCTGGGCAGATTCAGGGTTTTTTCAACATTCCGGTTGATCATCTTTTTGCCGCTCCGGTTCTTTTGAATCACATCAAACAGACTTATCTGAAAAACGGCAAAGAGGATCTGATCCTGGTTTCCCCCGACGCCGGTGGCGTCGAACGGACCCGGTATCTGGCCAAACATTTGGGCGCCCCCTTGGCTATCGTCGATAAACGCCGGGAAGCCCCTAATGTGGCCAAGGTTCTTAACATCATCGGTGATGTTAAAGATCGCCGGGCCTTGATTATCGACGACATGATTGATACCGCCGGGACACTGACCCAGGCCGCCGATTTCATAATGGACCTGGGGGCGGCTGAGGTTTTGGCCTGTGCCACCCATCCGGTCTTCTCCGGGCAGGCTTTGGAAAAAATCAGCAGTTCCGCTTTAAGCAGTGTTGTCGTTACCAACACCATCCCGCTTAATCCCACTGGTATTGACACGTCCAAGATTAAAGTTCTGTCAGTGGCTCCTCTTCTGGGGGAGGCCATCCGGCGTATTCATCAGGAAGATTCCGTAAGCTCGCTCTTCGTTTAAAAGAGCTTGGCCGAGCCTTTTTTGAATTTATCGTTAGTATTATGCCAAAATCATTGGTAAAATCTTGCTGTTTTTTGATTTTTAAGGTTTTTACTCTTTGATTATATCTTTTTGGAGGACTTAAAAATGGGTTTTAATTCGACCCTCAACGCCAAGCCCCGCGAGGTCAGCAGCAGCAATTACGCCAACCGGCTCAGGGCCCAGGGCTTACTGCCCATAATTTTTTACGGTCACGATTTGACCGAGACCAAATCATTGTCTTTGGAATACGCCCAGTTTAAAAGCGCTTTCCTCAATACCGAAGGCAACCGATTTCTTTACAACCTGGCGATTGAGGGTCAGTCTCCGGCCCCAGTTCTTTTGAAGGACTATCAAGTTGATCCCATCAGTCGTAAGGTGATTCACGCCGATTTTGTTAAAATAGATCCGGCTAAACCGGTCACCGTCAAGGTCCCGGTGGTTTTGAAGGGCCGGGCTCAGGGCGTGGAAAAGGGCGGCCAGATTCAGCAGTCAGAGCGCGAAGTGACCGTTACTGCCCTGCCCAGCGCAATTCCAGATCAGCTGATTGTTGACATAACCCCGCTCGGATTGGGCCAGACCATGCATCTGTCGGAGATTAAACTGCCTGATGGACTGAGCCTGGCCAAGACGGTCGATTTGCCGGTGGCCGTGGTGACCTTGCCCAAGGGCATGAAGGCCGAAGCCGAGGCTGAGGCCGGAGCTGGTGCCGGTGACAAGAAAGCCGCCGACAAAAAAGCCAATGATAAGAAAAAATAAGTTAACTTCTAATTTTGCCCTTTGACAAAAGCCAAAGGGTTTTCTTGGGGGATTGCCATGACTGATTTTCATGAATTGGCCCTGAAACGCCAGAGCTGCCGAGATTTTGCCGACCGACCTGTTGAGCATGAAAAACTAGTTAAATGCGTTGAGACCGCTAGGATTACACCCTCAGCCTGTAACGCCCAGCCCTGGAGCGTGGTGGTGGTTGAGGATTCGGCTGTGGTGCCCGAAGTAGCCAAATTAACTCAGCAGTTGGGAATCAATGAGTATACCTCAAAGGCCAAAGCTTTTTTTGTTGTCCTTGAGCAGTACGCTAAGCTCATGCCCAAGATAGCCTCCCTGATCGATGGCCAGTATTTCGCCAAGGGCGATCTGGGCGCTTTTACCGTCTCTTTGTGCCTTGAGGCTGAGGCCCAGGGCCTAGCGACCTGCATTTTGGGTCTCTTTGACCGGCCCAGGCTCAGAGAACTTTTAAAGCTCCCGCCCGAACAGCCTATTTTTATTGTTGTCGCCGTTGGTTATGCCGCCAAAGACTTCATCCGGCCCAAGGTCAGAAAACCTTTGGAAGAGATCGCCAAATTCATTTAACGCTTGCCAGTCCCTTTTGGTTACGGTCTTAAAATATTATTAGATATCAAAAGATATCAAGAGCGCCAAAAAAGCCCGTCAGCGATAACGGGCTTTTTTTTTGATTATGTCAGCAGCTGTCAAGCGGATTTTTATGACAACAATGACATTTGGCCGCTAGATCCAGGCCAATGGTTCGGCCAAGTGGTCCCCAAAGCCAGCAGGAGAGAAAGTTCATTTTTTGGTCATTTTTTTCTGACAAAACCAACAATTGTTATTTAAGGTTATTTGTGAACGTTTTGACTCAGTAGGCTTTCATAGAGCAGGATGGCGGTGACTGCCGAAAATTATTTCTTGACAAAATATTTGGAAGTAGTATAATGCACACAGTTTTACCCCAAAAAATGGATCGAGATTTGTCCACTGTTGTGGGGAAGAAAAAAAAATGTCCCCCCAAAAATATTGGTTTGAAAAAAAGAAATGTTTCTAAAGGATTAATTAATCTGAAAATAATAAAGAACTAATTTTTTTCAGGTTATTCAGACCAAGTCAAATATTTTGACTTGAGCCATTTGGGATTCATTTTTTGTCCACTTATCGTGGCCAATCCCCTGTTTAATCAATTAAAATTGAAACAGTAAAACAGAGTTCAGAGCAATGGTTTTCCGCTAGCTGACCTGGAAAGGTTCAGCTTTTTTGTCGAGGTGGGGCTTACCTGATCGATGGTCGATTAGGGTGGCCTGAAGCCAACCTCCGGCCGTTAAAGACCCCTGGCTGGAGTTTTTATTAAGCATTCCAAAATACGGAGGAATTGTTTTATGGCTTTGAAATGGCAGGACCTGACCGCCAAGGGCGCTAAGGATTACGAAATCGCCGAAGCTGCTGAAAAAGAGCTTCTCAAGATTAAAGAAGTTGCCTCGAAAATGGGGCTTACCGACGATGAAGTCCTCCCCTATGGTCACTACATCGCCAAGATCGATTATGCCAGAGCCTTGAGCCGTCTTGCGGACAAGCCCAACGGCAAGTACATCGACGTTACCGCCATCACCCCGACCCCGCTGGGCGAAGGAAAATCCACTACCACCATGGGGCTGGTCCAGGGCATGGGCAAGAGGAATCTCAATGTCACGGCCGCCATCCGCCAGCCTTCCGGCGGACCGACCATGAACATTAAAGGTTCAGCCGCCGGCGGCGGCATGAGCCAGTGCGTTCCTCTTACCCCCTTCTCCCTGGGGCTCACTGGTGACATTAATGCCATTATGAACGCCCATAACCTGGGCATGGTGGCCTTGAACTCCCGCATGCAGCATGAGCGCAATTACGACGACGAAGCTTTGTCTAAACGCGGTTTAAAGCGCCTCGACGTAGATCCCACCAGGGTAGAATACGGATTCATTTTGGATTTCGCCGCCCAGTGTTTGCGCAAGATCATTATCGGTCTTGGTGGCAAGCAGGACGGCTTTTTGATGGAGTCCAAGTTCGGGATTGCTGTTAGCTCCGAGATTATGGCCATCCTGGCTGTGGCCTCTGACCTTAAAGACCTGCGGGCCAGGTTGGGCCGCATTGTTGTGGCTTATGACAAGAAGGGCAAACCCGTCACTACTTCGGATCTCGACGTGGCCGGCGCCATGACCGCTTGGATGGTCGAAGCCCTTAACCCGAACCTGCTTCAGACCCTGGAAGGGCAACCCTGCTTCGTCCACGCTGGACCTTTCGCCAATATCGCCATTGGCCAGAGTTCCATTGTGGCCGACCGCTTGGCTCTCAAGCTGGCCGACTACCACGTCACCGAGTCGGGCTTTGCCGCTGACATCGGTTTTGAGAAATTCTGGAATCTCAAATGTCGTTACTCCGGCCTCATCCCCAATGCGGCCGTTATCGTGGCCACCGTCCGGGCTCTTAAATGTCACGGCGGCGCTCCCATCCCGTCTCCTGGCAAACCCCTCCCGCCTGAGTACAAAGAGCCCAACGTTGGTCAAGTCGTCAGTGGCTGCGAAAACCTTATTCACCACGTCAACGTGGTCAAAAAGTCCGGTATCAGTCCGGTCGTCTGCATCAACAGCTTTGTTACTGATACCCCCGACGAGATTGCCGCCATTCGTAAGGCCTGCGAGCAAGCCGGCGCCCGCGTGGCCGTCAGCGACCATTGGCTCAAGGGCGGCGAAGGTGCTTTGGAGTTAGCCGATGCCGTCAAAGACGCCTGCAACGACACTCCGAAGTTCAAGTTCCTCTATGATCTCGACCAGCCCCTGAAGGAACGGGTCGAAATTATCGCCAAAGAAGTCTACGGAGCCGATGGCGTCGATTATAACCCCGATGCCCTCAAGAAGCTTGACGGCTTCCAAAATGATCCGGCTACGGCCAAATTGGGCCTCTGCATGGTTAAAACCCACCTGTCGCTGTCTGATAATCCGACCATCAAGGGCGTTCCCAAGGGTTGGAGGCTTTTTGTCCGCGACGTGTTGATTTACGCTGGAGCCGGATTTGTGGTCCCGGTGGCCGGCGCCATCACCCTGATGCCTGGAACCGCGTCTGACCCGGCTTACCGCCGCGTCGATGTTGACACCGAAACCGGTAAGGTCAAGGGTCTGTTCTAGTCCATTTTTTCCCACGGAGTCCGGTCCCCCACTTTTCCCTATAGGTGGCCGGTCCGGACAATGACGCTTCGTGTGCGCACCGCCGCTCTCCCTCACCCAAGAGAGCGGCGGTTTTTTTACGTCCCCGCCTGGGGCCTAACCTGGAAGCGCCGGATGACGGCCGAACAGGTTAAGCCAGGCGGATAGCGGCAAATGTCTTGAGTTTAAATTTTAAGGATAGCTTATTGAAAGTAGAGGGCTTCAATGGGGTTTTGGCGGGCGGCTTTCCAGGCCGGGTAAAAGCCGAAAAAAAGACCGATGCCAGCAGAGACGGAAAACGACAGGACCATGGAGGTTGGGGAGATGACCACGCTGGTTCGCCAGACGGCTTGGACTAAAAGCGCCCCGCCTCCGCCCAGGATAAGACCTAAAAGACCGCCGGTCAAGGAAACCAAAATGGCTTCTAAAATAAACTGGGTCAGGATATCCATTCGTCGGGCTCCGATGGCCAGTCGGACCCCTATTTCCCTGGTTCTTTCAGTGACCGAGACCAGCATGATGTTCATGATGCCGATACCGCCAACGGCCAGAGAAACCGAGGCAATGGCCCCTAAAAGAAGGGTCATGGCCTTGGCGGTGGCTTCAGCTGAGGCCATGACCGCCGATAGATTGTTGAGGAAAAAATCGTCGTCCTGGTCTGGGGTCAGGTGGTGCCGGTCTCTTAAGAGCTGCCGGATGTCTTGTTCTAAGGTCGCCATGACTTCGGCTGACTTGGCCTGGAGCATCAGCATCCTGATGGAGCCTCGGAATTGGTTTCCGGCCAGATAACGCAGGGAAGTAGTCAGCGGGACTATGGCCGTGTCGTCTTGGTCACGGCCGTCAAGGCTTTGCCCTTTGGACGCTAATATCCCTTCGACCGTAAAGGGGACGTTTTTGAGCCTCATTGAGCGTCCGACTACGTCGATGTTGCCGAAAAGTTCCTTGGCCGTGCTTTGGCCCAGCCAGACCGAGCGAGAGGCTCCTTGGACATCAAGTTCGTCCATGGGGCGTCCTAGTTCCACCTCCCAGGATCTAACGGTAAAAAATTCTTGGTTGACACCCATAACCATGGTGTTCCAGTTCTGTCCTCCAGCGACCAGCTGGAGGTAATTGTTGGCCACGGGGCTAACGGCATTGACTCCTTCGAGTTCGGACAGAGCCTGAGCGTCATTGACCGTCAGAGTAGGACTGGAGCCCGAGCCGGTGCGGGCTCCAGAGGTGCTTTGAAAGCCGGCCAGGATGATAAAGACGTTGGTTCCCAAGGCATCGACTTGTTTTTTGATGGTGACTCTGGTCCCTTCGCCGACGGCCAGCATCAAGACCACCGCCCCTACCCCGATGACCATGCCCAGCATGGTCAGAAAAGAGCGCATCCGGTTAGCGGCAATGGCCCGGATGGCCTCCAATAACATGGCCCAAAACATTATGGCCTCCGTCGGTCGGATACAGGGCTGTCTTCGACCAAAAGCCCGTCATGGAACTTGGCTAGCCGGCGGGCGCAGGCGGCCACATCTGGTTCGTGGGTGACCACGATTAGGCTTAGGCCCTGATCGTTTAGTTCAATGAAAAGCTTCATGATTTCATCGCTGGTTTGACTGTCAAGGTTACCGGTTGGTTCGTCGGCCAATATCAGGCTTGGATTTACAGCGAGGGACCTGGCAATGGCCGCTCGCTGCTGCTGACCGCCGGAGACTTGGTTGGGACGGTGTTTGGCCCAAGGAGCCAGACCGACCCTGTCCAACAGTTCCATGGCTTTCTTTTTCCTTTGGGGCCCGGGCACCTTGGCGTAAAGAAGGGGCAGGGCCACGTTTTCCAATAGATCGGCCCGGGGCAGGAGGTTGAAGCCTTGGAAAACAAACCCGATGTAGCGGTTGCGGTGGTAAGCCAGCTGATCAGGCGAGAGATCTTTGACTGCCTCCCCCAACAATCGGTAGCTTCCGGCGGTGGGGGCATCAAGGCATCCGAGGATGTTCATGAAAGTCGATTTTCCCGAGCCTGACGGACCCATGATGGCGACAAATTCTCCGACCTGGAGGGTAAAGTTCACCCCGTGGAGGACCTCAAGATCTCCGGCCCCAGTACGGTAGGTTTTCTTTAAATCCTTAGTTTCAATGACTGAGGTCATGATTAACGCCTTGGGGCGCGGCCCGGTCCCATTCCGGTCCCGCTTATCAGAGTGCGGTCGGCATCCGGTAAAAGTTCTCCGACTATGACAAAGTCGCCGATCTTAAGATCGCCTGATTTGACTACAGTGTAGCGCAAATCGGTGGCACCCAGTGTGAGTTCGACGCGTTTGGCGCTTCCGTCATAATTTTGGACATAGACCGTGCCGTAGGTGACGGCCTCTTTGCTGGTCGGTGATGAGGCCGGCTCAGAAGAAGGCGTCTCAGCACTCTGGCGGGGGCGTCGTTGCGGCTGGCCCTGAGCACTATCGGAATTTGGGACCGTTGAAGTATTGTCAGAGCTGCTTGGCTGGTCATGACCGCCAGGGGTTTGTCCTGATAGACTGCCGTTGGCAGGGGGGAAAGCCGAACCGGAAAAAGAGTCGGGCGAGGTGTTGGACGGACGATAATTGAGGGCGGAGTTGGGGATCAGCATGACGTTGTCCTCGCGATAAAGCTCAATGTCCACATAAGCGGTCATGCCTGGTAAAAGTTTGCGGTCCTGGTTTTTAACGTCGATGACCACGTCGTAAGTGACCACGTTGGATGTGATGGTGGGGTTAAGGCGGATTTGCCGAAGGGTTCCCTTGAAGGTCTCACCGGGGAAAGCATCGACAGTGAAAACTGTCTCCAGACCGGGAACCAGACTGCCGATGTCGGCTTCAGCAAAACTGGCGTTAATTTGCATTTTGGTCAGATCGCCGGCTATGTTGATGAGTGTCGGAGTCTGGAAACTGGCGGCCACGGTTTGGCCAATATCTACACCTCGGTTGATGACCACCCCGTCAACGGGAGAGGTAATGCGGGTGTTGTTGAGGTTGTAGAGGTCCTGGGCCAGAGAAGCTTCCTGCTGGGCCACCATGGCCTTGGCCATTTCCAGGTTGGCTTGGGCGGTGTCGTACTCTTCTTTGGTGGAAGTCTTGGTCTTAAAGAGGTTTTCCTGGCGGTCAAATTTTAATTGGGCCAATTTTAGTTGGGCCCGGGAGTTGGCCAGATTGGCCTGGGACATATCGGTTTTGGCCTTAAACAACTGGTCATCTATGACCATTAATAGCTGGCCAGCCGTAACTGTATCATTAAAATCGACATAAAGCTCTTTGATAGTCCCGGATATTTGGGTGCCGACGTTAACCACCATGACCGGGTTGATGGTTCCGGTGGCTCCAACGGCAATGCGCAGCTGGCTATTTATTACCGCCTGGGTGCGGTAATTAATAACCACTCTGCCTTGGGACCAGTGGCTTCGGAGCAACCAGATCGAAGCGGCCACGACTGCCAGGATAATAACGGTAAGTATCAGTTTTTTTGGTTTCATTTTTGTCTCACGAGATTAATTTAGGCTTAGAATAAGTAACGAAAACCGGCCTTTTTTGGAGCCGCTGAGGCTTCCGGAAGGTGACTCGGTTTGTTTCGTTGCAAAATCTGTGCCTTCGGGGAAAGCCAAGGTATCAGAGCCAATTGTTGGGGCTAGGCCGATCAGGTTGGGCCATCGGTGGATAAAAAGTCCGATGGTCGTAGCGCCTTTGGCTGTCAATGTTTTTTTTGGTCAGGCTCAAGTCCTGCTGAAATTTGGTGTCTTTTGAGTCTTTTTTTGACCGACATATGGTTTCTATATTTTACATATTCCTAAATACTTTGCCTTATTATGATTATATTAGATAATAATATTGCCGACAATAAGTATCTTGCAGATGTTTTCGCTATCAATAGCTTTTAACCTTTATTTTATAAATGTATTCTCTATAAGGCCTTTTAGCTTGAGAAAATAAATCCAGGGCTAATAATTAAAATCTCACGGCTAGCTGGACAGCCAAATTGGTAAAGGCCAAGTTTGGTAAAGATAGCTTGCTGATTCACCTGGCGGTGCCGCACTGAGCCGCCATTAGTTGAGTATCAATCGGCGGTTTGACATAGTAGTGCTTCCAGAGAAAACAGATGCCGCTGACAGCCTTAAGCCTCACGACAGCTTAAAAACCTGCTGGTGCTTGAATTTTTGGGCAGGCAAGAAGATTCAGCGGACAGCGAAACGGATTTGGAGTCTGCGATTGTCAGCCATCGGGGCCATTTCCTCTGGGTACCAGGTGACGGCTTCCTATTTCGATGTGCAACCGAAGCGTTTGACCTTGACCGAAGAACATTTAATGGTGGATGTGGATGTGGTTTGTTGCCGCCGCCGGCAGGCCTGTTAGGTCAAATCATCCTTAACAACGGGGAAAATAAATCATCAGGCTTTGGGCCAAAGGCCGATGGATGTAAATTATTTTGACCGATACGTCAGGCCGGAACACGAAAAGCCGGCGAAAAAATCCCTGCTGTACCTTGAAAACAATGACCGGGCGGCAGAACTCACCCGGCCGTAAGACTCCAACATCAACGCTTCCGAATGCCGCCGGTATCTGCCAGACAAGGCCTTGCTGCCGAATAAAGCCTCTGCGTGGGCCGATAATTTGAGTAAGTCCGCAGCAGCCATGGGGAAAGAAGGGGCGAAAGAAGGTCCCGAGAACTAAAATCTTTTAACCTGTAACAACTACAATTATCCGGTAATCTGCGTTAAGATGAAAAAAATATTGGCTAAAGATAATGATTGATAATTATTTATGAAAAATTAACTGTTAGTGACATTATGGCCGCCAGATGTTTAATCAATCCCAGTAGTTTCAGAAAGGCGGCTTAATTGGGCAGTCAGATAGATTCCAGACTTTGCCCCTCAGCGGCTATATCGCCAAGTTGGTCCCAATCAATAGCCTCCCTCAAGACTAGTTGCTTTGGCCTCGGTTAGCTCCGCCCAGGCCAGCGGCAGGAAGGCGCCGATCTCATCGGGGGTGACTCCGATCGGCCCCAGCCGTAGGGCGGCCAGATCTCCGGCCCGGCCGTGGACAAAGACGGCCAAGCCGGCGGCTTCAAAAGGAGCCATCCCTTGGGCCAAAAGTCCGGTTAAAAGACCGGTTAAGACGTCACCTGAGCCGCCCGTGGCCAGGATTGGGCCGCCGCTGGTGTTGACCAGAAAATGGTTGTCAGGGGAGACGATCAAGGTATGCCGGCCTTTGAGGACGACTACGCTTTTGGTTAGCTGAGCCAAGTTGATGGCGGAGGTGAAGCGGTCATCTTCGATTTGGGCCGGCGTAACGCCTAAAAGCCGGCCCGCCTCTCCGGGATGGGGGGTCAGGACACGGGGACTGGGGGATTGGGTGAGGCTGGTCAAAAGTTCGTTGGGCTGACCTTGGCTTGAGGGTTTGGCCAGATTAGTGAGAGCGTCTGCATCCAGAACCATTGGTTTGGGCAAATGATGGGACAAGTAACCGGTCAATCGTTTGGGGCCGCCACCCAAGCCCAGGCCGGGCCCTAAGCCTAATGCCCGGCAGTTTTCCATAAAGGCGGTCAGGGCGGAAGCGGCGGCCTCCCCGAGTTGACCGTCTGACTCTTCTGGCAAAGGCAGGGTCATGGCCCCAGTTAATTTGGTGGCCAAGACTGGAGCTAGAGAGGCTGGGTGAGCAGCCGTGATAAGGCCGCAGCCAGAGCGCTGGGCACCTAGAGCCGCCAAAGCCAGAGCTCCGGTTTTGCCGGTGCTTCCCCCGCAGACCACAGCGTGTCCAAAAAGGCCCTTGTGGCCTGAGAGTGGCCTGGGGGGTAGAAAGGCTGCGGCCAATTTGAGATCCAAAAGGCGGCCCCGGGGACTTAGGCGTTCAATCATGGGGGGACAAAGGCCAATGTCACCAAGTTTGACGGTGCCGGCCAGGGAAGGGCCTTTTTTTAAAAAAAGTCCCAACTTAAAGCTGGCCAGGGTGACCGTCAGATCGGCCGGCACTACTTCGGGGCCGGCCGACCCGGTATCACCGGACAGACCCGAGGGCAGATCGACAGCCAAGACCCCAGTCTGCGGGTATTGGCGCTTGTAAGCTGAAGCTGCCGTTAATACTCTGGCCGCCGGCCCACTTAAAGGCCGGTCAAGACCGGTTCCGAAAACAGCATCAATCAATAAATCGGCCTGGCTAAAATCTGGAAGGGGGCTGGAGTCTGACTCAATAACTTCGATGGGGAGGCCTAATTTTAAGGCTAGAGCGTAGTTAACGGCCGCATCACCGCCGGGCCTGTGTCCTGGCTTGGTTATCAGGTACCCGAAAACCCGGTGACCAATGGCCGAGAAAAGTCTGGCTAAAACCCAGCCGTCTCCGCCGTTTTGTCCCGGACCTCCCAAGATGACAATTTTTCGGCCAGCATTGGCTAGAGCCGGCCAAAAGGCAAGCGCCTCCCGAAAAATTGAGCGGGCGGCGTTTTCCATCAATACCAAGCCAGGAAGGCCGAAGTCCTCCATGGCGATTCGATCGAGTTGGCGGCTTTCTTTGCTCAGAGTGACCAGCAAGATTTAACCTCTTTTGATCATGTTGATACGCTGGATGATCTTTTTATCAAAACCGAAATGTCCCTTATTGGACTGCCGCAAATTAAGGGCCAGGGCCGGATAATCTTTGACTACGGTACCGCTCAGGCCAGTGAACCCCAGCTCAAAAAGGGCTGGGCAAAGCGGGACCGAAGGACCGACTAAGTAGATCTCAGCGCCGGCAGCTAATTCCAAGAGCCTGGGGGCGGTTTTGTTGATTATGGTGGTGCCTGTCATAAAGACAACTTCTTGGGAAGGCAAGAGGTATTCGACGGCCGTGTCGGGGTAATCTCCGGGCAGAGGGTTGCGCTCAAAAATTGAGATTTCGCCGGCGGTTTCTATTAACCGATCCATTTGCAGAAAATGACCGATGACTCCAACTTTCCGGCCCTGGACCCTTGGCAGAAAGAAATCAAAGGCATTGCCTTCAGATATCAGGTAATTGGGGTTGTCTTGGGCGGGTAGCTGGGTGGCTAAAGCGGCGTTAATGGCGGCCAGACCCACGCAAGAGTCGGCATTATCCCAGGAAAAGATCAGTTGGGCCAAATCCCTGGCTTTTTGTCCGATGATTTGGTCCTCCCCTGGGCCCGGACCGGAGCCAGGGAGGAAGTGGGCCAAGCCGGCACCGGCTAAGCCATCGGTTTGTAAAAGCGCCCAGGAAAGGCTTTTGAGTCCGGTGGCAATGCGAATATCGGGCGCAACAGAATCAATCAAAGCCTGATACAGTAGCCATTTATCAGTAAAAATCATGAGTTAATGCTCTTGAGATACTAAAAGTTAAGATCATTTAGCTTCCCTCACCACCAGAAATAGGCAATGAAATAAACGCTAGGTTAGTCGGAAAGGAGGACTGACCAAGGGTACAAAATGCCAATATAACTAATTTTAACAAATTCCGACTCATAGATCAAATTATTTGGCCGCACAGGCAAAACCCCCGGCCTTGGGCTTGGAGATATTATCCCGGTAATTGGACTAACTAAGCAGAAAAAGTTGTAGTTCAAGTTGTTAAGCCTGTCTAATACTTATTTGGGCAACGACTTAACCTATAAAATTAAATAAGCGTAAAATATATTGTCGATTTATCAACTTATGGCCGGAATCAAAAAAGGCCATACTAATGAAGGCCGATAAATCCGGTCGTCAAGGGTTAGCTCGTTCCAGGGGCGGAGTAGTCTCGAAACCGAAGAATAAAAGGCCGGTTCACTACCATGCCGGCTCGAAATTTGGTCACCGCCTAAAGATCGTCCGTTTCTGACGGGTTCAGGCGATGGACTTGGCCCCAGCAAGCTCTTAAGCCTCGACCAATTCAGTGGTATCGGCCGGCTCCAAGCCAAACCGGTGCCGGTCATAGGGTACCAAACAGTTAATTGGAGCGCTGGGACTATGCTTACCTGGGCGGTCAGGCCAGATGGAAAAAAACAACCCTGAGTATAAACGTAACCAAAACTTGTGTCATGTCCTTATTTGCCGACCCATCCAAGAGCGGGAGAAAGGCCAGCTTAACCAAAAGGCGGACTCTGGAAGATTAAAAAGAAGACCAGACGTGAAATCAAAGCCCGGGTCAAAATCAGAGACGAGATTGTTAACCGCTTGACTGAATTCTAATTTAAAATGTTCTTAGCTGAAGAAGTCGACTGGAAGTGGGCGGGAAAAGGCAAAAAAAAAAAGCCAGCTTGATAAATAGCTTTAAAACGCCCATAATAAAGCCTGGAGACTCTTACGCTGGGCTCCGTCATCAAAAAAAGTCCGGTTTTTCGACAGGGACGCCCCGAAGGCCGGTCTTGATGGATACTTATTGAAAAATCCCGGGTTATTCGGTTTGAGGGCCCGGAATCGGTTGAAGGAGGTGGTAGCGCCCTGGCTGCCTCGCCTCCTCTCAATAGTAACGGATGATTATGACATTTAAAACTCTAACCTTGGACGACCGTTCGGTTTTCCGTGAGCAGGAATTGCGTCGGCCATTGGTGACCTCAGACGCCAATTTTTCCAACATGTTCATATGGCAGGGTTTCTATCATTTTTCTTGGACCAGGTTCCACGACTGTCTTTGCGTAATATCCAACCCTGAAAACGGTACTCCATTCGCCTTGCCGCCTTTAGGCCAGGGCGATCAACTGGCGGCCGCCGAGTTTCTTGCCGAGCAGATGACTGAGCCTAAGCTGTCAAGAGTGCCGGAGGATCTAGCCAAGATCATTGCCGAGGCTCACCCTGACTGGACGATCCAGGACGATATCGACAACTTCGATTACGTATACAGTGCGGAAAAGCTAATCAATTTGAGCGGCCGGCGTATGCACCAGAAAAAAAACCACTATAATAATTTTATCCAAAACAACCACTTTGAGCTGCTGGAGGTGACTGAAGGCCTCCACGACCAACTGGCCGAAGTTGAAGCCAAGTGGCTGGTCTCCAAAACCGAGAAGATCGGCGCCGATTCTCATCTTCAGATGGAAAAGGAAGCCGTCCACCTGCTTTTGGAAAATTTCCGGACTTTGGAAGTGTGCGGCTTGGCTATCAAGATCAACGATCGCATTGAGGCCTTTACTTTGGGAGAATCCCTCAATGAAGAAACGGCTTTGATTCACGTTGAAAAGGGTAACCCAGAAATCAGAGGTATTTACGTGGCTCTCTGCTCTTTTTTTTGTAAAAATAATTTTAGCGATAAAATTTACATAAATAGAGAACAGGACTTAGGATTGCCAGGCCTTAGAAAATCAAAAGAGTCGTTGAAACCTGCATATATGGCTAAAAAATTTAATGTTTTTCCAAAATAATATGTTTAAATTCATCAATATATTGCATGTTTGCTTTAAAGTATGATATTATTTAACATGAAAGCAGATAAGTAAGCAGGCTTTTGGTGAAATTATTAGTAAACAAAAGAGCTTTTCCAAGGGCCAGCCAGGGAAAAAACTAGGCCTTTTGGTCTCCGGTCGTCCATTTGGACATAAGTTTACTGGCTATACCTGAAGATAGACCCCTGATAGCTTTGGAATTGGGTTCAGGATGAGAAGGCCAGAAAAGCCGTTGGGAAAAGCCTCAGCCAAGCCAAACTTCTTGGAAATCGCCAAATGACAAACAACAAAATAACGAAAAACCGTCAACGGTCACCGGAGAGGAGCATGCAACAGCACATCAATTTAACTCGGTCCAACAAATCGGCTCACGGGGTCGGCTGGCTGGCGGCCCTGATTCTGTCGGTGGCAGTTGGACTGCCATCGGGCTGCATGGGCGTATCCGACGATGAGCTAAACAAGCTCAAAGAAGGAAATCAGGCCCTGGCGGCCGAGCTGGAAGCCGAAAAAAAGGAATCCGAACTCCTCAACCGGGCTTTGACTTCCGTTTACCGTGAACGCGACAGCTTGGTCGATAAGCTAAGTACTTTGGCGGTGTCTCCGTTGGCCCCCGCCGCTACGGCGCCGGCGGAAATTGCGGCTCCGAGAATCCACGTAGTAAAGACCGGCGAAACTCTGGGCAGCATCGCCAGTCGATACAATACCTCGGTTAAGACTTTGGTGGAGCTTAATCAGTACCTCCAGAGCCGTCGAGACTTTATGGTTTGGCCCAATGACCAATTGACCCTCCCGGCCGAGTAAAAATATGCGATTAAGGGCTGGCTTGCAGTTGGTTGGTCCAGAGAGTTTTAGGGCCTTGCCGCTGTCCGCTAATTTTGGACCTTAATACCTTCCCCTTATCCAAGTCTGAGCTTATGAATTAAGGATGGTTTCAACAGCCTCCGATTAAGTCCAAGCTTTGGTCAAAGAAAGCTTTCTGATAACTATGGCCAAGAAATTTAATGGGCCTAGCCGGGCTAGGCTCTAATTTTGGAAATGTTTAAGGCCGGAATTATGACTTCCCAGTTGATTATGGTAAGCCTCAGGTTTTGGCCTTGACCTTGGCAAAGGAGCAAGTGGGGGGCGGTTTTTAAACCAGAAATTGAGTCAAGGTGTCAGGTATTAAGGACTAAAAATATTTAAAATATCTCTTTAACTATATAGTAAACATTTTTTAGGGACTTTTTATGAAAATTCGCTGTCTTGGGGCGGTCCGTACGGTGACCGGATCATGCTATCAGTTAGAAAATCCCGGTGGCGGACTGACCTTGGTCGACTGCGGTCTTTTCCAGGGCGGCCGGCAAACTGAACTCCGGAATTTTAACACGGCCCTGTATCGACCCAAAGAGGTCCAGTCGATAATTATCACCCACGCCCATATTGATCACTCGGGTTTGGTTCCAAGACTGGTCAAGGCCGGGTTCCGGGGCCCGATCTACGCCACCGCAGCCACAGCTGAGCTCCTTTCGGCACTTTGGCAGGATGCCGCCTCAATCCAGGAACAAGAGGCCTTGTGGAAGAGCCGAAA
The DNA here is from genome assembly GCA_031271165.1 of Deltaproteobacteria bacterium. Classification (GTDB taxonomy): domain Bacteria; phylum Desulfobacterota; class Desulfarculia; order Adiutricales; family Adiutricaceae; genus JAISWF01. Next base: position 6,966 of record JAISWF010000279.1, on the reverse strand, counting down.
GAATAGTCGTCAGGGCCAGCCTGGAGTTGAGGTTCTCTATGACCGAGAGGCGGCTTTGGAAGCGACCGATCTTTTAAAATCGGTCGATTTTTTTTCCGAAATTGAGATAGCTGGCGGCCCGATTTTGAGACTTATACCAGCCGGACACATTTTAGGAGCTGCGGGGGCTCATTTGACAGTCCGTCGGCAGGAAGTCGGCCATAAGACTGCTGAGACGGTTTTCTTTTCCGGGGACATCGGACGAAAAGGGCAGTTAATAATCAAAGACCCGGAGCAGGCCCCGAAATCGGATCTGATTTTCATGGAAACCACATACGGTAACCGCCTCCACAAAGATATTGAAACCTCTTCTGAAGAATTGGTTGGAGTAATCAATCAGGCCTGGAGCGAAGGCGGCAAAGTCCTGATCCCGGCCTTTGCCGTAGAGAGGACCCAAGAGATCCTGGTCCTTTTGACTCTGGCTTGGCATGAGGGACGGATTCCCAAGGAAATGCCGGTATTCCTTGATTCTCCTTTGGCCATCGCCGCCTCTGAGGTTTTCCTTAATCATCCGGAGCTTTACGATCAGCAAACCCATGATATGATCGAGCGCAGTCAGACTCCCTTTAACATGAGCAGCCTTAAAATCACCCGGGACAACGAGGATAGCCAAAAAATCAATCAGCTTAATGGACCGGCGGTTATCATCGCTGGCTCGGGCATGGCTAACGCCGGCCGGATACTCCACCATCTCAAACATAACCTCTGGCGGCCCAACTGCCATGTCGTCTTCGTTGGCTTCCAGTCCCAGGGAACCACTGGCCGGCGGTTGGTGGAGGGGGCGGCAACGGTGAAGATTTTTCGGGAGCCGGTCACTGTCGGGGCTAAGATTCACACTATCGGTGGGTTTTCGGCCCACGCCGATCAAAACGAGCTTTTGGACTGGCTGAGGCCCCAAGTCCATTCGAAACTTACGGTTGCTCTGGTCCACGGTGAGGAAACCGGGACCCTGGCTTTCCAGGCCAAACTCAAGGAGGTTTTCCCCGCTCTTCCCTCCCTGGTACCCAGGTGGCTGGAAACTCTTGATGTAAGCGTTCCAATGGATACTGAGGCCAAACCAGAAGTGGTCGAAGAAATTTCTGAAACACCTCCGGTAACCGAGGCCGAGGTTTACAGTTTGAAAAGTCGTCTCGATCGGCTATACGCTCAGATTTTGGAAAGAGGCGAGCCTCTTTCCCCGGAACGATTAGCCAGCCTTGAAGATTTGCTTAATCAAGCTGAAGAGATAGCCTTAAACCCCTAATTGTTTGGGTAAAACATTAATTAATTGAAAACTGGAGAAATAATTGACCACCAAAGCCAATGACCGGCCAGAATTTGAACATCTTTTCAGTCACCTTGATGCTACCGGTGCGGCTCGCATGGTCGAGGTGTCGGGTAAAAGCGTCACCAGTCGTAGGGCGGTTGCGGTCGGGGAGATCATTTTGGGACCGGCCATCACTGAGGCAGTCTACAATCAGACTGTTAAAAAAGGAGATGTCCTGGGCGTTGCCCGGGTGGCTGGGATTATGGCGGCTAAAAATACTTCTGCTGCTATCCCGTTATGTCATCCCTTGTCGCTAACCGGTTGCCAGGTAAATTTTAAACTCGATCGTGAGAAATTTCGTCTTTTGGTTGAATGTGTGGTTACCACCGAAGGTCAGACCGGGGTCGAGATGGAGGCTCTCTGCGGAGTGACTGGAGCTCTCTTAGCAGTGTATGACATGTGTAAGGCCATTGATAAGGGCATGATTATTGGACCGATATCATTGGCTGAAAAATCCGGCGGGAAAAGCGGCGACTGGAAGGCGGCCACTTGAGGATCCTGTAATTATCGAGTCTTCAAGAGGATCATTGGCCGCATTTTTTAGCCCAGAGCAGCTAAAAAAGCCGTGGGCCAGAAAAATAATCAAAAAATCAAATTGGGAGCGTCATGAAAAGTTTTCGTCAGGTTCTTACCTTCCATACCAGCACTCGCCGGGCGTATTTAAACATCACTCCAAAAGTTGAGGAAGCCTTGATTAAAAGCGGCATCCGCGAGGGCCTGTGTCTGGTTAATGCTATGAATATAACCGCCAGTGTGTTCATAAACGATGATGAAAGCGGACTTCATCGCGACTTTGAGATTTGGCTGGAAAAGCTGGCCCCCGAAAAACCCTACGCCCAGTATGCCCACAACGGCTATGAGGACAATGCCGACGCCCACCTTAAAAGAACGGTTATGGGACGCGAAGTCGTGGTGGCCGTAACTGACGGACGTCTAGATTTTGGGACCTGGGAGAGGATATTTTATGGGGAATTTGACGGAAAACGCGAAAAGAGGGTTTTAATAAAAATTATCGGTGAGTAACGCAGTTACATAATGTGGCTTTGATTTGTAAGAAGTTAGCAGAGGCCATAGTATACTGGCCGCCAATCAAGGAAAATCAAGCAGCGATCGTCTTGTTTCACCAAGAAAGAAACACTGCGTATTTAGAGCACAATACCGCATTGGAGGCTGTCCCAGCCTAGGCAGGCTGGAAGCTGAGGGTCCCTGGGCAGCGCCTTTTTGTGCGGCCGGTACCAGGAAAAAGGGATCTTTTGTCTCTCTGGAAATTCGTTCTCCGCCAGCGCCACCATGGAGTTAGTGGTTCGCCTCGTTCTGACCAGGCCTCTCTCATCGTCAATATCTCATCACCAGGAGAGTTAAAGCCGAGCTTTTAACCCCTTTTCATGGAGGCCAAGGAGGGTGAGGCGCCACTTTTTAGGGGGAGTTTATGACTCTCCGCCTCTGGGGGACACCTAACGGTTACTCGGCCTGAGAATTACTCCTCCGGTTGGGTGTTTTCTTTAGCCGGGTGCAACTGCCTGGTGGAAATACCTCCTGAGGTCAAAAACTCTCCGCCTGGTTCCGAGGTCGAGGCCAGCGAGCTTTGGGTCATTTTGGAGTAAATTCAGCTCAAATTAATAGGCGATAAAATCCATGTCTGTTCGGCCCGGCGTCGTTATTTGGCACTTAATTGCGACTCCGGACCATTGCTTTTCCGGAAAGGGCTCAATTGAAGATTTACCCTGAGCGCTCTTTCAGGAAAAGCATTGTGAGCCCGTACTGAGTGCTCCTTCAGTGTTTTTGGTTGCTCAATTGTTTGTCCGGTCACTGGTAATCAGTCAATCAAATAGGTCCGGCCCGCTACCTCACTGGGGCTGGCTTTTTCCAGGCGCAGTCAGATGACCATTATTTGGTCCGGCGCAAACTATGGTCCTCTGAAGCTGCCGGCGGCAAACCTTTGCCTGGGGCCGGTATTTCTATAATTGCCAATTTCCAGCCGTAAGAATTATGGCCGCCTCACCGGTGGCCTGGCTATACTGCTCATCATTAACCTCGTCAAACCACGCGGCCGCACCTTTGCTGGTATTCGGACTTATACCGATATGGGTGAAGCTATTGTCAGGAGCGGCTCCATGCCAATGAGTCACGTTGGGGGGGATTGGCACAATATCGCCTTTTATTAATCGTTTAGAAGGCTGGCCTTTTTCCTGGTAATAACCAACTCCATCGGTGACCAGAAGGATTTGGCCGCCGGGATGGGAGTGCCATTTGTTCCGGGCGCCGGGTTCAAACACTACATCATAGACCTGACAATCCAACAGGCCAGAACTATCGGGGAACAGCATATTCACAAATGCTGCGCCGGTAAACCAATCTGGGGCAGCTGGTTCGCCTTTCGGGAAAAGTTGGTCACTCATTTGGCATTACCTCGTTTACTTGGTGATGGAAAGGGTCACGGTAATATCGCCGCTTCCAAGAATTTGTTTCAGTTCGTCAGCGGTTATGTTGTCTATTTGGCCGAGCCTGGTGAAATTCCATGAGTTGGTTGAGTAGTAAATCACGAAACTGTTTCCCTGGTAGAGAATTAAATCCCCGGCTTTCGTGCTGATTGGCTCATCATTGGTCGGCAAATTCTGTCCAAGCGGGCCAACTTTTTCAAAACCGCCGTAATCTTTCATGGGTATTGTTATAGAACGGTTCATCAGCAACTTAGATAATTCTTTGGCCGAAGAATTTTCTGCCAAGGTGGCGGTCAGGGATATTTCTCCGATTGTGATAATCAAATTTGGCCTTTCCTGATCTTTTGTTTGAGATGGCATTTCAACAGGGGATACACTTGGTGCGGCCGACCGTGCCTCCTGGCTGGCCCCATTGCTGGCCTCATGGCTCGGCCTAGCCTGGGCCGAAGAGGTAGATTGAGATTGTTGGGCAGGGCTGGGATTGGAATTTGACCTATTATTGTGGTCATGGCTGGCTGAATCGCTTTCGCCAGCCTTCAAGATTAAGATTGACATCGAAAGAGCGATGGCCATTAAAATTGCCCCGAGTTTTGTCACCCTGCATCCTCCTTACCAAGGCTGCGTCGTCGGACCGACCGTAAACTCGCTAATGTTGATATCCTCCGGTTGGTCGAGGGCGAAGGCCACAATGTTGGCCACACTTTCCGGACTAATACCGTATTTTTCATACAACACTTTGAAGTTGGCCGCAGTGTTTTGGTCGGAAATGGTGTTCAAAAGCTCGGTGTTGATAGCGGCGGGGTAGATTGTCGCCGTCCGGATGTTGGTACCTTCTTCGGCTGACTCTATCCGCAAGGCTTCCATCAAAGCCCGGACCGCCCATTTTGTTGCGCAGTAAACCCCGCCGCCAGAATAGACTTTAATTCCAGCTACCGATGAAGTGGCGATAACGTGACCTGACTTTTGTCTGATAAATTCCGGCAGAACGGCCGCTACTCCGTTGATTACGCCTTTAAGGTTGACGTCCACCATCTGCTCCCATTCGTCGATGAGCAGTTTCGACAGCGGCCCATTGGGCATAATCCCGGCATTCAGGAATATGGCATCAACTTTTCCGTATTCGGTCAGGGCCAGTTTGACCAGCTCTAAACTATCGGCCGGTTTGGTTACGTCAGTCACATGATAAACAGCCTGGCGGCCGCTGCTTGAAAGCCAATCAGTCAGGATTTTTAACCTGTCTTCTCGACGTGAGCCGAGAACCACGTTGGCCCCTTTGTTGGCTAACAGTTTGGCGGTAGCTTCGCCTATGCCCGACGACGCACCGGTGATGATGACCGTTTTTCCTTTGATTGTCATAAATTATTCCTCCGTGATAGTACGTATAATTTTGGCGGGGACGCCGCCGACGATGGTGTTGGCGGGAACGTCTTTGGTGACGACTGCCCCGGCTGCGATTACAGCATTTCTGCCAATCGTAACCCCTGGCAAAACGGTTGCGTTCGCACCGATCCAAACATTGCGGCCGATGACAATTGGTGCAGGGTACAGATCGTGCCGCTGGTCGAACTCAAGACCGTGATTGAGTGTCGCCAAGACCACGCCATGCCCTATTAACGCACCGTCGCCGATGGTTATCCCACCTTGGTCTTGGAAACAACAACCGGAATTTATGAATACGTCTCGGCCTATAATGATGTTTTTTCCGCAGTCGGTGTAAAATGGCGGGAACAGTCCGAAACCTTTGTCAATGGGTCTGTCCGTTAGTTCAGACATTAAGGCGCGGATCTCATCCGGCGTATGGTAGGTGCTGTTGAGTTTGGCGGTTAAGCGTAGCGCTTTTTGTGATGCTCGGTGCATGGAGAGGTGCAACTCCGACCCCCCACGGACGTGCTCACGGTTGTTGACTAACTGGGTCAACAATTCTTTTGGCTCCATTGGACCAACCCCTTTTTAAATGTCTTTAAAATTATAAGTCACCGGCTAGAAAATAGAAAATACTTATATTGAATATAAAAATATGCTTTTAAAGCATATTTAAACCGGTTATAATGTCCTGGCCAATACAGGCGGCGGGTCTCTGATGGAATTGCGGGTGTTGCGGTATTTCTTGGCAGTTGCGTAGACGGAGAGCATTTCTGGGGCGGCGGAGTCTTTGCATCTCACTCAGCCCACGCTCTCACGCCAACTTATGGACTTGGAGGAGGAACTGGGTGCTAAACTATTCGTTCGCGGGCGTAAGGTTACACTTACAGAAAAAGGGGCGCTGCTTCGCAAAAGGGCGCAAGAAATTATTGAACTTACTAACAAGGCGGTGGCCGAATTTTCAGCAACTGACGAATCGCTTGGTGGTGAAATACATATCGGTGGCGGCCAAAACGACGCTATGCGCTTAATTGCCAAAACAGCGGTCAAATTTTTGCGGAAATACCCGTTGGTGCAATATAATCTACACAGTGGCAATGCCGAGGACATTTCCGAGCGTCTTGACAAAGGATTGTTGGATTTTGGACTTTTAATCGCTCCGACAGATTTACGTAAATACGAATCACTTCGCCTTCCACCAACCGACACTTGGGTAGTTCTGATGCGTAAGGACAGCCCGCTGGCAAATCTTGAGGTAATCCGTCCGAAAGACATTTGGAAGGTGCCTCTGATAAGCTCACGCCAGCGGTTGGTAAGCGGCGAATTGTCGAAATGGATTGGGCGGGATTTTGAAAGCTTGAACGTAGTGGCGACCTACAACCTGATTTTCAATGCTGCCCTTATGGTTGAGGAAGGTCTTGGCTATGCTCTGTGTCTTGATAAACTAGTCAGTGCGGCCGGCAGTGAGACAATTTGTTTCAAACCTCTTAGTCCGCGCCTTGAATCGGGAATGTCGATCGTTTGGAAAAAATATCAGGTTTTCTCCAAACCAGCCGAGAAATTTTTGCTAAGTTTAAGGGATGATTGGGGCGGCGAGTAAAAGAATTATTAAAAGCCGAGTTCCTTGGATGCATAGTATCCTCAAAATCCTCCTGGAGGCTGAACTTTGGCCTCTAAAAGAGGAATTTTTCAGGCTCGGCCACTAGTACATAGTCAACAGGTTAATTGTGGGTAAAGGCGAACCAGGATAATTCGGGCTTCTTCCACTGTGAACTGCCAGATTACTTTTTTGACGGACGCGTTCCGTTTAATTGTCCA
>JAISWF010000236.1 GCA_031271165.1 Deltaproteobacteria bacterium | reverse complement strand
GGCTGAGATGCTAATAACAACCTAGCGGGTTGGATACCGCTTTCCCTGGTCAACCGACTCTTGCAAGCCCCTAGGCTTTAGCCTAGTGGGTAGTTGACAGGATAGAACGAATCATCGCTTTTATCCCAGTTAAGAGGGCCGCCAATTATTCGACAATCTTTTCACCGATAAACTTTTGCATTTCGGTCGACTCACACATGAGGACATCCATGGCCGACACCAAAACATCAAATTTGTATACACTGCGAAAAAACTGTTTGTATGTGTTCAATGAAAGTCAGTAATTTGGCGTGTTCCAAGATATCCCTTTCGAAGATATAAAATTATCGGCCCTAAAAGGCAATTTAAGGCCCACCGGCGACCGTTTTGCTTAAGGCTGCTTTCTGGAATACAAAAGAATGGCTGCTCGACGTACTCAAGCTGATTGTGCAATGGCTTAAGGCCGCATTGGTGGTCATTACCCAAGCTTAGGCACTTTATCTCTCTTAATGAGTGGCGCCAAAATCCGACTAACCCGGTTCGTCTCGTCTGCCGAGGGCTGGACAGGGGAACGCCTGTTAAAAGCGTTCCCCGGCCTCATCGGTCTATTGATAAGAGAGCAGGATCTTTTCGATAGTCAAGATGAGCAGACAAATCAAGCCGCAGCCGGCCATGGCCACGATCATCGGCCAGATGGTCCCATTATGAAAGATTCCTACCAGAAAGCTGACCAAACCAGCGAAAATAAACTGGGAGACCCCGACTAAAGAGGAAGCGCTGCCAGCGAAACGACCGGAGTTGGACATGGCCAGGGCGGTGGAATTGGCAAAAATCAACGGTATGCAGGCCAGCGAAAGAAACAGTAAGGGCAGGAAAACCTTAAAGTCAGGCAATCCTCCAGAGGCGGCCAAGACCACTAAGGTGATCAAATTCATGATCGTCAGGAGACTGGCCCCCAAGCCCAGGGCTCGGCGGGCGGGCATTTTTTTAAGGAAAACCAGGTTTAACTGGGCGAACAGTGAGGTCCCCAGGCTGATAATAGCAAAAGTCCAGCCGTATTGGGTCTCATCAAGTTTGTACAGGGTCATTAAAACAAACGGCGAGGCGCTAATGAAAGAGAAAATAGCCGACCCGCCGATTGCTCCGGCCAAAGTCGGAAATAAGAAGGCTCTTTTGCTAAACAATTGTCCAAAAACAGCTAAAACCGCTTTGGGTGTTTGCTTGATACGTTTTTCTGGCAGGAGAGTCTCGGGGAGGACAAGCTTAGAAGCCGTCAGGCAGCCGATCCCCAGGAGAGTCAGGAGCCAGAAGACCACTGACCAGTGGGCTCGGCTCAAAAGATAGGCGCCGATAATTGGGGCCACGACCGGCCCCAAGGATTGGACGGCCAACATCAAGGTCAGAACCCTGGCCGAACCCTTAAGGTCGAAGCAGTCCTGAATGACCGCCCGGCTGATGATCATGCCCGAACAACCGCCGACCGCTTGAATAAATCTTAAGAGCAGAAAATAGTGGATATCTCGGGTCATGGCCAAAAGGGCCGAAGCCAGGGTGTAGACCAAAAGCCCGGCCATGAGCGGCTTTTTGCGGCCAAATCGGTCGCTTAAGGGACCGTAGGCCAGTTGACCCAAGGCCAGCCCCAGAAAAAAGACGGCCAGACTTTGCTGGACCCGGCTGACGTCCGTCCCCAAATCAGCGGCCATGGCTGGAAAAGCGGCCAGGTACATGTCGGTCGATAAAGGAGCGAAAGCGGTCAGGATTCCTAACAGGAAAATAAGTTTAAAAAGTCTGCGGCGACTGGAAGTGAGGGCGGTGCTTAAAACTGTAGCGTTCGGCATAAGACCTCAAAAAGATTTCTACCGGAGCAAAGAGCGGATACCGGGCGGAGGTTGACCTTGCGGTGGGACTTAAAGGCGGAAATAAGCTGAAAATCTGGCCGAGGAAAAACCAGTTGAGGTACTAGAATATTGTTCCCCAAACGGGCTAATTTACTTAATTAGAGTGCCAAAGTTTCCAATATCTGGCTGGGCATTTCATTTGGAACTCGGGTTGGAACGCAGCCGCAAGCAGGGAATGAGGTGCAACTGAGGGCCAAAGGGCAAGGCCATTTTTTTGCCGATCCCCTTTGGGATAGCGCTGGTTCAGAACCCAGAGACCAGATCAAACTCAGAAGCTAAAGAATATATACAGCACTTAAGTTAAAAAAACAAGAGAGTCATTCGAGCAGTATATATTTAAATAAGGAAATGCTCTATTAATTATTTAATGACGATTTGGAAACTTTGGACCAAGACCGAGGACCGCATTTTTTTAAGCTTGGTCAAGCCGTAGCCAAGTTCCGGGCCGCTAGAGTCAGAGCATACTTTGGGCCAAAATTTGACTTTAGGCCTGTGTTTTATTATTTTAAAGTTTTAGGTTCACCGCCAACGTTCGATTTGAACCAGGGGCTGATTACGGCCGTGATTATCTGTTAAAACCTAAACTCCAAAAAATGTTAGCGCATACAATGCAGTTTCAGATGCCACATGTAGTACACTATTAGCTTAGCGCTTACATATATAGGTTTCACGCCAAAAAAAATTTTTTTAATCGCTATTGACATTTTGTTTTGTAAGCGCTATTATTAGCGCATACAAGGAGGATTACAAATGACTAATCCTGCAAAAGT
>JAISWF010000250.1 GCA_031271165.1 Deltaproteobacteria bacterium | reverse complement strand
GGACAATTAAACGGAACGCGTCCGTCAAAAAAGTAATCTGGCAGTTCACAGTGGAAGAAGCCCGAATTATCCTGGTTCGCCTTTACCCACAATTAACCTGTTGACTATGTACTAGCCCTTTTAGAGTTTGAACTCGCCAACCCACAGTCAACCGCTTGACTGTGTACTAGGGCTCTATAGGGAGCCAATTGACTATCGCTCACTCCCCACAGGCTAAAGGGCGCGTCGAAAGGCTGTTTAATACGCTCCAGGCTCGACTGCTCCTGATGATGAAACACAGAGGCATCACGACCATTGAAGAGGCCAATGTCTTCTTGGTCGACAAGTTCATCCCTAACTGAGATACCACTTACGCTTGGCCTCCCCTGAGCGATGTTGACGTCCATCGGTCGGCGGTGGGCTATGATCTGGACTCCATCTTGTCTGTTCACGAGGTCAGGCTCGTCACGAACGACTACACCTTCCAGCATAACGGTTGGCGCCACCAGATCGAGGCAGGGGACATTGAGCCCAGGATGCGTCGAGCCAAGATTACTTCGAGATCAGTTTGGGGGGTACTATCAAGGCTCGTTTTTTCGACAAATACCTGCATTTTTATCGTGTCGAACGCATTATGAGGCAAATGAATTCCTAACAACTAATTACAGGAAAAATCCTAACACGCAAAAATACTGCCAAGACCAGGGAGAGGGGTACCCCCCCCTCCCTGGTCTTGGCTCCCCGTCGTGGCCCCCCGTCGTGGGTCCCTCGGTGGGGTACAAACACCCTACAAGAGACATTTCTATTGTGGTGGAAATAGAGACATTTCTATTGCGCCACGACAACTTAGCAAAGCAGTTGTTGAACCAGCGTTTGGAATTATAAAAACGGCCTTAGGAATCTGGCGATTTAACTTACGCGGTCTCAAGAAAGTCTGTACTGAGTGGAAAATCATTTGTTTAGGTTATAACATTAAAAAATTGTACTGTGTTTTGAAGGCTGTATACCCCGACAGGCTCCCAGGCCAAGAGCATGTCCGCCATCAAGGACACCAGCATTATGGTAAGTAATCAGTAAAGGGGCTTTTTATCCTATGACAGATTACTGGTTACCGGCTTGTCTGGAGGGCAGCCATTGAGACAGAGCCCCAAATAACTCCCGCAGGTTGATGGGCTTGGTTATGTGGCCGTTCATGCCAACTTTAAAGCTTAGTTCCCGATCATCACGCAGGGCGTGGGCGGTCATAGCCAGAATGGGAAGACTGGCGTATTTGGCTTGGCCCCGGATGCGGCGGGTGGCCTCCAGCCCGTCCATTTCCGGCATCTGAATATCCATCAACACCAGATCGAACTCATTACTTTCGAGCTCACCAAGAGCTTTCAGGCCGTTTTCGGCAATGGTTACCACAAGGCCGGCTTTTTCAAGGATTTTTTTGGCTACCAGTTGGTTAACTTCGTTGTCCTCCACTAGGAGAATTCGGGAGCCCTTAATGTTGGCTGAAATTTGAGAGGCCATGTTTCGGTCGGATTTGACAGGATCAATTTTTTTCTCCTGTTTGGGCAGGCCCAACCGAGCGGTGAAAGTAAAGGTGCTGCCCTGACCTATTTGACTGTGGCAGCGGATTTTGCCGCCCATCAATTCCACCAGCTCCTTGGAGATGGCCAGTCCCAATCCCGTGCCGCCATAAGTCCTGGTACTGGAGTTGTCGGCCTGGGAAAAGGCGGAAAAGAGCTTGTTGGTGTCTTTAAGGTCAAAGCCGATTCCCGTGTCGGTGACGGAAAACTCAAAGATAATCTGGTCTAACTGATCTTGTCCTTCCGGAGCGCTAAGGCGTTCCACCTCTTTGACCGAGACGGTAATTTGCCCTTCGTTGGTAAATTTGATGGCATTATCAATGAGGTTGTTTAAAATTTGCTTGAGCCGGACCGGATCACCATTGAGAAAAAGATCCGGCGGAATCTGGTGGGGGAGAAGCAAGCGTAGCCCTTTTTCCTCAGCTGAGGGCTGATTTCCCCTGATAACTGAGGACATGACCTCATCAAGACGAAAGAGTTTTATCTGGACATCAAGTTTGTGGGTCGAGATGGTCGAAAATTCCAGGATGTCATTGACAATTCTCAGCAGGCTGTTGAAGGAGCCTTCAATCTGGGCCAGATAGTCTTTTTGCTGCTGACTGAGATTGTCATCGTAAATCAAATGAGTCAGACCGGCGATGGCGTTCATGGGCGTTCTGATTTCATGGCTCATGTTGGCCAAAAAGGCGCTTTTAGCCTGGGCCGCTACTTCAGCCTGCTCTTTGGCGATTAAAAGAGCTTCCTCGTGCTTTTTCTGATCTCTAAGATCGCGGATATAGCTTAAAAGGCAGGTCGCATGGTGAAGCTGCAGCGGCAAATGGGTGATCTCGCAGGGCACCAGCAGACCTGATTTGGTTCTCAGAAGCAGTTCTTCCCTGACCGGGCCTTCATTTAATACTCTTTTAAAGATTTCATTAAGATGGGCATTTGTTAGGCCAAAGCTGGAGAAATCACTGATGAATTCGGCCTTATTTTTGAGTTCCAATAGCTGTAAGGCCCCGGAACTGATCCTTTCCATGTTGCCGCTGTCCCAGACCATATAACCGTCCAGAGAGGCCCGGAAAACAGTTTGCATGATTTCCTCAAGGTCCTGTTTGCGGGCTTCTTCCTGCTCAAGGAGCTGGCCGGTCAGCAGAGCCGTCAGGTAAATGCCGACGGTCTGGACGGTTTCCAGATCGGTCTGCCCGAGCCGGGGCAAAAAGGGTGGCTGCTCTATGAGCCTTCCAGTGACCAAGATGGCAATTGGTTCGTCATGAAGCATGACCGGAACCGAAATAAAGAAAGGCAAGGCCAAAGACTGGCGGAACTCGGCCAAATGGCATTGCGGGTCGGCCCCGGTTACCAGGACCGGCTGAAGTGGTTTTAAAAATACTTCATCGACTTCCAGGAGGCAATTCTTGAGATGAGCCTCTTCTTCGGCTTCGTAACCCTGCAGAACCGTAACCCGGTAGCGCCCGTCAGGTTCCCGGCTCAAAACTGCTGTCCGCTGCATGTTTAAAGCAGCGTTAATCCGGCGGCTGACGGAGTTGAAAGTCCTGGTATAATTTGAACCCGGCTTTAAGGCCACGACGAGATCGGCTATCAAGCTGAAGCCCAGTCTTTTTTGTTCCAGCTCCTGGCGGATAGCCATGGACTGGAGTTCGGTTAAAAGCAAGCGGCCCAGGCTGTTTTCGCAGAGCCGCCGCAGGTAAACGACTTCCTGGCTCAGTTCGGTGGTTTCGCTTTGGTCAATGGTTTGGTTTTTCATTTTGGCACACTAAAGAGGGTAAAGACACCGGTCCAGTCCAGTCCTCGAGGGCGCCCCTGGACAGAGGCGATTTCCACCCCGCAGTATATACCAAGAAGGGGGGTTCGCCCGGCTACGGAATTTTGAACCGCAATGGCGTCTTCAAGATCGGACCCGGAATAGGCGCCCGCCCGTCCGGCACAGTTGATGTAAAGAGCAAAGGTGGGCTCGTAGTTTTTCAGGGCCAGGCCGCTGTAAAGACTCTCTATCCTGGGGTGGATATAGTCGAGGTCCAGGCTTCGGAACATCACCTGAAACTCGGTCCCGGCCACCATGTCCGGCTCAAACATGACAATACCATTTCTTTCTTTATCAATGGCCAGACACAGACGGCTGGCGTAGCTTTCTTCGTTGAACTGCCCCCATTTTTCACCTTTGTTAATGCCCAAAATAAGGAAAAAAGGATAGTTGTCTGGGGCAATGGCCTCTCCGAGTATTTGATGCATGTAATCTAAAGCTGGGTAGCCATTTATTTCAAGGATGGTCTGATAGTCGGTCTTGGTTACAGTGTAGTAACTGGTGGCAGGCCGGCAGCCGTGCATGATGATGCTGTCCATCTGAACAGGCCCACCAAAAGTCAGGGTCAGGGCATGATGCTGGACAACACCGTCACCGGTCAATTGCCAAGTAGGAGAGTTGACGTAATCGCCCTGGAGACCGGCGCCGACCAAGTTGGGCATAAAGCCCAATCCTTCTTCCAGGCCCTTGAGCAAAGGGGTGGCCATGATCATGCTGACGTTGTCCCCATCACGGTTGATAGCGTCGTAAAACAATAAGACCGGCTTGGAGGGCTCAACGACATATGCGGATAGTTTTTGGCCTAATTTTCGGCCTGTCTCCTCCTCACTCTGGCGGAGTCCTCCTTCGACTTCAAGTTTGAAATTGACCCGGTCGAGCCAGATGGCGGCTACAATGATCTGGTCACCGCTGTAGCCGAATTGTTGGTTGGAAATAGCCCCGGTGGCTGCACCCCCAACAATGGAAACCGTTGGTCCGACCACTGAAGCTATCACTTGCCTGATTACATGGGCGCTATGCCGGGCGGTGGAAAACATCAAGATAAGATCGCAGGTCGTACTGCGGCCCGCCTGTTTGATGGCTTCCGTTGTGGCCTGGATGGCCCCCATGGTGGTATCGGGATTTTCGCTGTAACCTACACCTGCTCGCATTATTGACTCCATCCGCATTCGATGCGGTGGCGATGAAGTTAAATAGAAATCTGGCCGTTAGTCTGCCCTGGCTTCCGGCAGCGGATCTAGCCGGAGACAGTGGCCACCTGAGGCTGAGGGTCGTTTAAGGGTTAAGTTGTTCTGGATTAGTCTTCGGGACTTGGCTTATAAACCATAGTACTTGGACAGAGCTTGGGTGCCCAATTCGGCGTAGCCTTCAGCAGCTAAGCTTTCGTAGTGTGATAAAACTTGTTTCAAAATGTCCAGGTTTAAATTACTGTCATTGGCTTCCTGGCTGGCCAGGGTCATGTCTTTAATGAAATGCTTGATGAAAAATCCTGGGGCCATATCGCCGTCAATGATTTTTGGTCCGAAAATGTTTAACTGAGTGCTGCCGGCCGCTCCCGTGGCTACGGAATTAAACAGGGTCTGGAGATCTAGTCCCTTGGATTTGGCAAAGCCTAAAGCCTCACAAACTCCGGCCATGGTGCCGGCGATAATGATCTGGTTGGCCAATTTAGCCAATTGACCGCAGCCGGCCGGGCCCTGATAATTGATATTGGTGCCCATGGCTTTAAAGAGGGGCTGGCAGGCCTGAAAAACTTCTTTTTGGCCTCCAACTAAAATAGAAAGGGTGCCCGCTTTAGCGCCAGTGTCGCCACCGGTGACCGGGGCGTCTAAAATTTTAAACCCTTTTTGGGTTCCTTGCTTGAAAATTTTGAGGCTCAGCTGAGGGCTTGAGGTGGTCATGTCGATGAGAAAAGCCCCTGGTTTGGCGGAATCCAAAATCCCGGTAACCCCTGATTCTTGGTCGCCAAAGTAGACTTCAGAAACGTCTTTGGGAAAACCGACGATGGTTATGACGGCATCACAAGAGTTTACGCATTCGACGAGGGAGGGATAAAGTTGGGCCCCCTCTGAGACGACGTCGGAGACCTTAGCTGGATTCCGGGCAAAAATTCTTAGTTCGAAACCGGCTTTCATCAGGTTTCTAACCATTGATTTGCCCATAAGACCAACTCCGATAAAACCTATTGTTTTCATTGTAACCTTTATGGTGTTTGGGAATAATAAAAGTAGTTAGTATCTAAATTATCATATTTAGAGGACTTTCTAAATTATGCTAGTTTATCTGTTGTCAGCCTTTTGTCAGTGCAGATTTTACTTCAGTAGCGGTCTGATAGATAGGTAACTGACCGAGTGGCAATTTTTCAGCATTTTGGAAAAGTAAGAAATATATAGAAAATTGATATTTTGATTTAAAGATTTTCATTTGACAAAATTGGCCTCAAACAAGTTCTACCAAATATAAAAACAAGAATTTAACAGTGTTTTATGTTGGCGGGTGCACCCGAGGCGCAGATGGCGAGAGGCGATTTGCCACCGTCAACAACCGCTTGGAGCTACCAATGGTCTCTTGGAACCGAAAGCCGCCTTTATTTTGGCTCCTTTACTATAATTAGCCAAACCCAGATCAATAATCTTAGCCGCCTTGAGTTTGACGACGCCGCGATAGTCTCTGCCCTTTATATCACTAAGGGCCTTTGGGACCTCCTGGGACAGGGTAGCGTCAATCTCCTCAACCGAGGAAGCCGAACTTAAAGTCGCCTCACCATTATGTCACCTTATCCAAGAGCTGATAGACTTCACTCGGCGGTAGTTGAATTTTAGCCTTAGATGCTAAAATTTTATTCATTTTGGTTAAATGTTGTATTTTATTGGCATAAGCAGATAATAAATGATTTGATTTTAAGTTAGATTAATTTACTTTTTGCAGCTTATAAAGCTAGAATAAGATTTATTTCATCAATAGTGAGCTTACCTATGATCAAAATAGTTAAGATGCTATTTCCTTATTCTTTTATGAGCGTACTATGCGAGCAATCCTTGAGCTCAAAAATCAGAAATATTTTTTTGTGACCAAATAAATCTGTAAACTGGTCAAGAGCACTTTGTATAGTTTGTGTACTTGATCGAATTAGGTTAAATATAACACCAAACACCTTAAAAATGGCAAACTTCTGGTGCGGGTGAAATGGGGCTCTTTTTTCTTGCTAAAAAAATGGCCGAAATCGAAGAAAATTGTTTCTTTAAACTTTAGGCCTCAGGGTGCCTCTTTAATACTTTTTATATTAAAGAGTTCAAGATCAAAAGTTAGATAAAAATTTAGTTCTTTTTTTAGTGGCTCCATTATTCCTGTTGCCTTTCATGGGGCAGGCTCGGTCCTAAGTTGTGGACATTGATTTTTTAACCCTGAGAGTAGAGCATTTTAATTGGTGCAACTGGCTATCAGCTTATATCTATAGAAAAACTCTCTTGATGAAATACTGATCAAAAAGTCTATGACCGATTATACCACGATAAGGCTGGATTATTGCTACTTCAATGTCGTCTAATCATCAGATATTTTTTGCCCAGCCCTGAGAGTGCTCCTGGACTATAAACAAGATGAGAAAAAAATCTGAACTGCTCTTAGGTTAGGCCTTAATGGGTTTCCGAGCTTGGCATCCGAGACCGCCTAAACGACAGGGCCAGCCCCCCGGTAAACTCGTCGGAACGGACCTGAGCCTGGGCTTCAAAGACCAAGCTCAAAAGATCGGCTGTAAGGGTCGTCTCTTTAGGGCCGGCTGCGACCAAACTCCCGTCTTTGAGAAATATTATCTCGTCAGCGAAAGTGGCCGCTTGGTTTAAATCATGGGTGACCGTTATGACCAAGGCCCCTTGGGCGGCTAAATCCGACAACGTTCCCATCAGATCCAGAGCCTGAGCCACATCCAGGCTGTTGGTGGGCTCATCAAGTAAAATAACCGGGGTCGCCTGGGCCAGGGTTCGGGCTAAAACCACCCGCTGGGCCTCTCCTCCAGAAAGGTTGGTGACCGGTTTTTCGGCCAGTCGTCCCAGATGGAGAGTGGAGATTACCTGATCAACGATTATCTCATCGTCTGGCTTCAGGCGGCCCCAACGGCCCAGATAGGGTCGGCGGCCCAGTCTGATCACCTCCCGGACAGTGAAAGCAAAATCAAATTTGGAGCTCTGAGGGGCCAAAGACACGGCCGAGGCCAATTCCAGTGAGGTGTAGGCCTCTAATGGCTTATCTTTTAGCTCAATCTGGCCCCGCAGAGGCCGCCTAAGTCTGGCCAGGAGATCCAGGAGGGTACTCTTGCCGGCCCCGTTAGGTCCGGCGATGACGTAATGCCGCCCGGGAAAAAGATCTAAGCTCAGATCTTTTAAAATCACTCTGGGACCGTGGCTAAAGCTGAGGTGTTTGAGGCGCAGCCAGGGGCCGCCAGCTGCGGATCTTTGCTCAGGCATGGATCAGATCTCTCATCTTCCGGCGGAAAATGACCATGAAGGCCGGACCGGCCAGGAGGGCCGTCAGTACCCCAACCGGTATTTCTCCTGGTAAAAAGGCCCGGACTACAGTATCGGCGGCGCACAGTAAGACCGCCCCGCCCAAGGTTGAAAGGGGTAAAAGCGACCGATGGTCTGGCCCGGTTAAGAGCCGAACCAGGTGGGGGACGATCAGACCCACGAAACCGATGATTCCGGCTACCGCAACCGAGGCTGAGGCGGCCAATGAGGCTGCCGCCAGAAGCCGCAAGCGGACTTTGGCCGTGTTGACTCCCAAAGTCTCGGCTGACTTGAAGCCTAAGGTCATGATGTTGAGGTCGGTGGCCGAGGTTAGCGACAAGGCCAAAGAGGGGAGAAGAAAAACCAGCACCAGCAGGGCATCGACCCAGGTTCTGGCCTGAAAGCTGCCCAGAAGCCAAAAGATTATGGAGCTGACTTGATCGCCGGCCAAGTATTTGATAAACGATATGCCGGCCGATAAGATGGCCGATAAAATGACACCCGAGAGAATCAGGCTGGCCGGGGACAAGTGACGGTCGCTATCTGAAGCCAGAGCGATGACCAGCCTCAAGGTTAGGGCAGAAAACAGGAAAGCTCCGATGGCTGGGGCCATGGGAGTAGCCAAAAAAGAGGCCCAGGGCAGGACCATGGTTCCAACCAGGACCAGGGAGGCCCCAAAGGCAGCACCTGAAGAAACGCCCAATGTGTAGGGGTCGGCCAGAGGATTAAGTAATAGACCCTGGAAAACGGCACCAGAGAGGCCTAGGGCGGCTCCAGCGAAGATGGCCGTGGCCAGCCGTGGTAATCTGACCTCCAACAAAACCATAGCCCGATTGTAGGCCACGTCAGCTTCGGAGCCGGTCAGTTTGGACCAAAGAACGTCGATGATTTCTGAGGCCGTAAAAGACATGTAGCCGCTGGCCAAAGAGATGATGGCCACTACGACCAAGACCACCGATAGAACAAGGCCCATCATATAGGGTGACAGGCGGCGAGGAGGGGCAACAGTCACAGACAACCTCGGTTGTGCATAAAAAAGGTATTGAGAAAAACTGATAAAAGTGCTGTTACTTATCGTTGGATGATTTGGGCGAAAGAATAAAACGAATTATTTTAAAATAAATTTTGATTTCAGACAAATTATTTTTTTCAGGCCGGTAAATTTTGCGATTTTGATATTATTAACATTCTGAAATTACTAAAAAATTTAGAATTCCGAATTCAGGGTTTTGAGGGTTTTTAACGGTTGAGTAATGTGTCGGTGATTTTTTTAAATTGTGTCACCCCTAAATTTCTATTTTTCAAACATATTACTCATTAACCAATAATTAGATATCTATTATCTTTTATAATTAGTTTTTAATTAATGGCCCAGTAAACTAAGACAGGCCCAAAGGAATTTCCTTTGGGCCTGCTTTGGCATTATCAATGGGTCTTTGGTTTTAGCCCTATAGTTTTTCGGGTTTAAAAAAAGGGAAAGCGCCTTTTTGCTTAGTATTTCCCGTATTTGAGGCCGCTTTGAATCATAGCTTTAATCATTTCGGGTCGACCGTCGTCGGTGACGGTACCGGTAGCTAGCATGAAGCCTCCGCCAGGGGCGACGTCATCCATGAGCTTTTTAACGTAGACCTCAACATCGGCCGGGGTACCGGCGTGGAGGATAGAGGAGGGGACGTTTCCGATCAGACAACAGTTGTGACCGACTTTCTTTTTGAGTTCGGCCATGTCGGTCCGGTCGATCATCCAGGCCACCGAACCTTTGGGGAGTTCGTTTAGGTACTCCATGCGCTGGCTGTAGCCACCTTCGGCAAAGGGAACGGGCACTCCGCCGGCTTCAATGATTCCCTCAAAAACTTTCTTAAGTTGCGGCCAGTAGAATTTTTCGAACTGGGCTTGGCTCATAAAGCCGTCGGCCCCTTTGTGAAGCGGCATGAAAACCAGTGGGTTGCCGCTTTTGTCAATGGCTTCGATAGCCATTTTGATGGCCAGAGGCGTCAAGGTCTCCATAGCCGCCAGCATGCGGTCTCCGTTGCGCCTGAGATCCAGCATGGCCGTTTTCATGCTCCGTAAGGTATCGGAGAGGGTGTCGAAAGGCGCTTTGGCAAAACCACCGGCCGATGGGGGATAACCGTCACAGATAAGCTTTCCGATCATCGCTCCGACCGACCCCATCCACTCCAGGGTCAGCGAGCCAACTTCCATCAGTTTTTTCAAACTCGCCTGGACTTCCGGCAGACCAAAGGGCGCCAGGAAACCGGCCAGGTTGGGGAGTTCCATGAATTCGGTGAAGTTGGGGAGCTGGGTGAAGCCTTTTAAAACACCGCAGAACCTCGGGATGTACTGGCGCATCCACCAGTCGGTGGGGTCCAGGGTCAAATCGTCATACTCTTTGGCGGCTTCCAACCAGTCGTGCTCGAAGTAGCGGTAAATGCTGTCATCGGGTACCCCGCCAGTTCCTGGCCATTGGTAGAGCTTGTAATCAAGGGCCTGCATGACCGGGATGGGGGCGACAATGCCGATGATGCCAAAAGCGTCGAAGCCGTATTCCTTGATGAACTTTTCCCAGATTTCGGTGGCCAGTTTAACGTCACTCATGACCGCTTTCGGTGTCGTCCCCAAAGCGTAGGCCGGAAAGTATGTGTAGTTGGGATAGATGGGAACCCGGTCGGGGTTTTTTTTGAGCTCAATGGCGTCGATAAGCCGCCCGACCCGGCCCTGGTAGTCGGCCTTGGTCTGGGGGCTGGTAAATGGGATGTCGGGATTGAGCCATTTGTCGAAACGGGCTTGTCTTTTTTCTTGCCAGGTCGTCATGAAAACCTTCCTTTCAGACCAACGAGTTGAGATACGTCACATTGGTCATGGCGTCGTTGGCAAAGACGTCGGCTCCGACGTATTTAAGGATGTGCTCATCAATTTGTGAGCCTCCCAAAAGGACCTTGACACTGTCGCGTAGTCCGGCTTCTTTGAGCTGATCGACTACCGCTTTCATCGGGTCGTAGGCCAAGGTAAGCAGGCCCGAAAGTCCGATCAACTTGGGTTTAAAGTTTTTGACCTCTTCAATGATGACCGAGGTTTTGACGTCTTCACCGAGGTTTTTGACCTCATAGCCAGCCAGTTCCATGATGGTGCCAGCGATGTTTTTACCGATGTCGTGGATGTCGCCTTCGACGGTGGCGATTAGCACCCGGGCCTTAGCCGGACCGGAGGAAGAGTCACCTTTGAGGAAGGGCTTGATCTTGTCGCTGCCGGCGGTCATCATTTCGCCAGCTAAAATAAGCTCGCTGACGAAATACTCCCCAGCCTCGTAGCGCTTGCCAACTTCGGTCATGCCGGCCTGGTAGGCGTCGAGTATGGCTTTGGGGTCTTTGCCGTCGGCCAAGTACTTGTCGGTCAGGGCCAAAAGCTCATCTTCGAGCATGTCGGCCATGGCCGCAGTGATTTTATCCATTTTTTCTACCTCCGTGGGCTCGGTTTATCAAGCGCCGAACCCGATTGTCTGGTGGCCGGGTTGGGAACCAGGAAAATTAATAAACCCCGTATTCGCGGGTAACTTCAAACATGGCTTTGACATTTTCACTCTTAGCGTCGCCAATGTTGACGCCGGTATCCATCATAAAGCCGCCGCCGGGGGCGACCTCGTCGATGAGCTTTTTACAATAGGCCCGCACGTCATCGGGAGTGCCTTTCATCATGATGGTGACGGGAATGTTGCCGCGCAGGCAGACCTTGTCGCGGGCCAGTTTCTTGGCTTTAAAAATGTCGCTGCCTTCAAGGTGATAAATGCACATACCAGCCGGGGCATCGCGGATCATCACCGGCAGCCTTTGGTCGCAGACGCCTTCAATGAGCAGGTAAGGAGAGATTTTTTCGGCCACCAGGCCCCGCATCAGTTCCAGCAAGGTCGGCCAGTAGAATTTCTCGAACTGCTCTTGGCTCATGAAATTGTCCATACATTTGTGGAGCGGAATAAAGCAGACCGGGACGCCAGATTGCTTGCAGCCGCTGACGCCTAATTCCAGCATGGTCGGCAGCAGTTTTTCGCAGGCCTTCAACAGCATTTGCGGGCGCCGCCTTAGATCGACCAGCATCCCCTTGATGCCCCGGAGGTAATCGCCAACAACGTCCAGGGGAGCTTGAGTCATGGCCCCAATCGGGAAAGGCCAGCCGGCCTCGGCAATCCGGGTGTTGAAACTGACAAATTCGCCGAGGGTTTTGGCTGATTCGGCCGCCGCTTGCGTTAAAGCCCGGCCGACGTCCTGGAAAACCGGGTCGGCCAGAGCCGCCCAGATAAAGGGGGTGAAAAAGTAATAACTGGCCGCAATGGTTGGGAGTTTAGCCAGCGGAGCCAGGCTGCCGTAAACCCTGGGAAACATGTGCCGGAACATAAAATCCGAAGGATCGGACAAAAACCAGTCGTACTGATCGGGGGCCATCATTTCGGACTCAACGAACTGATAGGCTGAGTCGTCGTGGAGTCCGTGACCGGCCCATTTGAGGAGAGTAAAATCAAGAGTTTTGGAGATGTTGAAAAAACCAAACAGAAAGTAGGGGCTGTCTCCGATGTCCGGTTCAAACTCCTGGTGATATCTCCACCAGACATCGTCAAGGATGGAGTGATCGGCTAAGGCGTCTTTCATGGTGACGCCGTAATGGCGGATGGGGAAAGTGTCGACCCAGGTCACGACGGGCACCCGGTCGGTTTTTTTTAGGGCAATGGTGTCAAAGTACCTCTTTTGTCTAGCCAAAAAGAGGGCTTGATTGTCGGTCATGGGCTACCTCCGTGGACTTTGGCCAACCGCACGGCTCTGCGGTTGGCCGGGCCAAGTTATTAGTCTCCAGAGCCGGCTGGTGGCGATTGGAGTCTGGTCGTCTTACCGGGATTTTTTCACCAACTCCGGCAATAAAAGCGTCACTACCCCCATCAGGAAAAATCCAGCTGCGACCCAGCTCAACAAGCCGGAGTAGTTTTCGTTTCCGGCCAGCATCGGAAAGAGGTACGGCAGCAAAAAACCTCCAGCTGACTGCAGGGTGCTAATCAGTCCTCCAGCGCTTCCAGCGTAGACTGGCCCGACGTAACTAAGCAGCATTGGCAGCGACAGGATATACGAGCAAAAGGCTCCTGAAGCCAGGCCCGTTAAGGCCAAGGCAATGAAGGTCATCAAACCATATGAGACGGTTAAAGTTAAAAGCACTCCGCCCGCCGAAACAACTCCGGTCAGAAACAAAAATAATCGGGAGCTTCCGGTGAGCTTGGCCAGACGGTCGGAGGTCAGGGCTCCAATGAGCATGAAAAGGGCGATGATTGAGGCACACAGGCCAGCTGTTCCGGCGGGGACCCCCTTAGCCGAGGTCAAGAAAGTGGCTGTAAATGAGGTTACGGTCACGTAAGTGCCCAGCATGAAAAAGATGCCCAAGCCTCCAACCCAGATGTCTTTTTTACCGACGACAAACTTTAAGGTCTGGCTGATGGGTAGCGGCTCGACTTTTTTAAGGTTAGGTGGGTTTTTAATTAAAAACAACCACAAAATTAAAATCAAAACGGCCAGGATGACCGCACAAAGATAGGCCGAGCCCATGGTGGCAAATCTGGAGCCGCTGGCCACCGAAGCGGCCTGGCCCAGACCAATGCCGGTAAGGTAGCAGCCAACCCCGATTCCGATTTCCTTTGGCTGCAGCCAGACTCCCAAGACCTTGATGAAGTTGGCGTTGAGAGCGGCGTTGGTAGCGCCAATTAAAAACATCCAAAACAAATAACCGCCAAAGGAGGGGGCGGTGGCGTAACGGCCAATGGCACCTACCAGAGTCACGGCCATGGCCACTGCTACCACCGGTTTGACTCCGATGCGGTCACCCAAGGCCCCTAGAGGCATGCCCAAGATGGCGGCCGTGAGGATCGAGATGCCGATGATCAGTCCGAACTTGGCACCGCTTAAGCCGATGGCCCCGATTATTTGAGGGGCCAGGCCAGCCATTTGAAAAATGACAAAGTTGCCCAAAAAAGAGGCGACGGCAACTATAAAGACAATCACGAACCGATAAGAAGAGGGTGTGGATTCAGTCATACTGGCGACGCTCTTTTAATTTGAGCCGCCCCTGATGGGCGGGTTAAAATTGTTCCAAAAAAATTTATAAACTCCAATTGGTTAGGGCCGGAAAATGGACGCCGGAGATTTTCATGGGTCCAACCTATGATAATTATTAATATGCCAGTGGTCCTAGGGCATGTTTTATAATGACATCTAAATTTAAGACCAGCCTGGCAGGGTTGCTCTAATTTTTGGAAATTCATTCGGCCTGTTTTTTTGATAATACTATATAGTGGTTTTCGATGTCAAGACTTATTTTAGGATCGATTTTTTTAATTAAGGCCGGTGAGAGATGTCTAGATCCTAAGGAATAAAGGGTAAGCGCACAATATAGTGATTAGAGAAATATATATTGGCTGGTCTTTGTGGTAGGGTTTTGGTGAAAAGGCAAGCCTGAGCTGGCGGCTTGAGCCAACCTTTGGAGTGGTTTTTAGTCCAAAAGGTGTGGTGGGTAGCCTTTAGGCGAGATGGACATTGCGGAGCATAATTTTAAAGGGCCGTTTTAGGGTGTACGTTCACCTCCCCCACCCTTGAGAGCCCGAGGCGGGGGTTAGAGTCATAATGAGAGACATAATGGCTCAGGTTATTTTTCCCATTTTTGGCTAACACTGTTCAATTGAATTGCAGATCATTTTGAAAGTGTAACCGCTCACGGTATTTTCCCCTAATCGATTCATAATGAGCCAAGCCAATTGGCTCCTTCCAAGTGGCCAAGGGCAAGGCTTAA
>JAISWF010000110.1 GCA_031271165.1 Deltaproteobacteria bacterium | reverse complement strand
AACCTTTCCCCAATCAATGTGGATACGTCAACATCTAACCGAGGAGCCCTGTGCGCTAAAGTGTGCCCGCAGGGATCTGTGCGGGGGGACGCCCGAAAGGGCGTTCCCTACCGCGACGCAAATTTTCAAATAAAATAGAAGTCAAAAAATATCACAATTTTATAATTGGAAACTCGAACCGCTTTAAATTTCCAAGACTAAATTTCCAAGACATTGCTGACTCCTTCGGAGTTGAAAAAAACACACACAAGAGAAGGAGAAAAGGTGGTCTACTTTGACTGATAAAAATTTCGAAAAATCGTTACCAAAAATGGTACACATCAAACTGGTAAAATCCACTCCGACTAAGTGCTGAAGATTTCAACACTGAGGCCGCTAATGCCCCAAATAGAGGCAGACCTGCGACCTTGGTTAAAAGATTCAAGGGCCAAGACCATACCTAGACTACATTTGTAGAAAATCCTGGAGTGGAACCCACTAATAATTCGGCCGAGTGAAGTATCAGACCAATAGTCATGGCTAGAAATGTGACCCAAGGCACCAGGGGCGAAAAAGGGAGACTGGCCGCCGAGAGATATTGGTCTATCAGAGCCACTTGCGAGAGAAAAACCTTTAGCCAATTCTTCAAAGAATGCGACTTGGCTTAGCTCAAAAACGAGCCTGCGCCCTCTATTTTTAAGTAATACCTCCTCTTCAATTTTTCACTCATAAATTAACGTCAATGCGGCCAGGGATTTGTCCACCCCAAAGGGGAAGCGTTCCCCCTTAGATTAAGCCATGTTAAGATGGTCACGTTTGGACCTTGGAATGACTATTGCTCAAGCGTGACCGGCATCGGCCTTCAAGATATGTCGCTTTAAATTTGTTCCTTCTGTTTTATCATTTATTCGGCGCCGGTAAATGCATACGGAGTTCTATGGCCATAAGCGGAGCAATATCAACAGCTGGACCTTGCAATGGTGTAACCGTTGGAGGGTACCTCATAAGCACCATGAATTTAACGGCAAAAAAATAATCAAATTAGTTGGGCTTTTTATCAACCAGGTTTAAGCCAGGCGGCTTTCAGCCGTGAACGGCGCGAGAGGCGATTTTAAGGGTCTCATGCAATTTTTGGGGCTGGGCCAAGGTGGTCCAGCCCAGTTCACAGACCTCGCCTTCGAGGTGGGGATGGGCGGCAGTCATGGTACAGAGCATCGGGACGGTAAAGCGGCCCAGGGTTTTGGCCATGGCCAAAACCTCGGCGCGGTATTTTCGGAGGGCTATTTTTTTTGGGTTTGGGGAAGTCTTGCAGGAAATCATGAACAATCGCCCATCGGTAGTGGCGGCCAGGACGTCTCGTTCGGTTAGAAAGCCGGGTCCGGCCTGGTATGGAGACCTCAACCCCACAGGCGACCTCATAGTAGCCTCCGGTGGGGAGGTTGAGGGCCTCAAAGGCTTTGGCAGTCAGTTTTTCGTACCATTGGCCATCTTTGAGGACTCTTTGGTTGCCACCTGGCCAGTGAAAACGCCAGACATTGGTTACGGAGTCGTTGATTAGGGCCAAGCCCTCAGCCTCAAGATTGCTTCGAAAAAATAAATCCTTTTGGTCTCGCTTGACAATCAAGTTCATAAATCGGAACATATTGGAGTAAAATGGGTCATTCCAGTCCGGGGCACTGTGGTTCCAGCCATAATTGGTGACCGGGACTTCTAGCAAAAAATCCAGCGTCGTCCTTAGTCCCGGGCCAATGACTGGTTTTTCTTCATTTACGTCTCCCAGTCTTTTCAGGACGTGGCCATCAATAATCCAGGCCGCAACCCTGTGGTTTTTAGCCCACAGGCCCAAGGCGGTACCCTGAGGTTTGGTTCCGGGGGTCAGGTTGACTTGGGCCCATTGGGCCAGTTCAACAGGCAAGTGGGCGTGGACATTGGCGGCGGTGAAATCGGTGGCGAGGACATGAATTTTTTTAAGCCCCAACTCAGCGGCTTTTTTCCGGTAAAGCTCGGCCAAGTGGGCGACCCACTCATCTTCAGGGGTGTAGAGCAGCACCGCCTGAGGCAAACGGTGGCTGCTCAGCGCTAAAATTGTGGCCTCGCTAAGCCTTCCCAGGGAAGTTATCAGGATGGGGACGGCCAGAGGATTCAAGTTGGGTTTGTGGAGTATTTGAGGTGCTGAGGCCGGAGCCTGGCTGCGAAAAACTTCGTTCAAATACCCCTTGGTCTCCTCTGAGAGTCGGTCGCTTTTCCAATCCACCTTATAAGCCTTAACCAATCCTCCGACTTCATAGTTAAAGCGCTCGACGTTGTAGCCAAGGTTCTCAAAGACGTAGATTCGGCGGTTAAAAAGACCGTTGGTCCAGCATTTGGTCCCAGCCAAAATTTCTATCGCCCTGGCTTCGGCCAAAGCCTTGGGACCGTCATGCCAGTCGGCCTGGTGCACGAAAAGAAGGCACAAGGTGTTGGATTCGGTCCAAACGCAGTCAAAGCGTCGTCGGTCGATGACGACGTTAAAAAGAGCGCCGGAAGGGACTCGGACCTGGTGTTGGTGACAGAGCTTTTCAAGATCCCACGGGGGGTCGTGATAAAAGTGGTAGTCGATGGCTAATAAATCGAGATATTGCTTGGTGGTAAGCTTTTGGGTCAATGAAGTCGACTCAGTGTGGACAGTGCCGGCCACCAATCGGGAGATGATAAATTTTTGCTCAGACAACTGGATAAAGACGTGGTCGGTCCTCTTTAAGGCCAAAAGACCGGCCAAGCTGGTTTTTTTCATGCCGGCCATCATGTTGATGGCCAAAGGGCCCAAGGAGTCCTCAAGCTGTACAAAAATTGTTTCGACCGTCTTGAGACCTCGAACAGCTTCCTCTTTGGAGCTGGCTACTTCATAGCCTTTGATGGGGATTGGTGGGGTCAGCTGAGCCATCCGGCTTTCCAGGACCGGGTAAAGGTCGGCCACTTGGGGCGTAAAAATTAGGGACACCGAAAGAGGAGCGCCAAATTTTTCCAAATAACCCAGAAAAGGCAGGAAGGTACCGGAGGCGGCCTCGCCAATTAATGACACAAAATGGTATTTTAGGTACGATATTTTCGAAAGCAACCGTTACTCCACCAAAAAATACGCAGATCTTGATTTATATTAAAATAAAGCAAATTAATATTATAATATAAAATAATAAAAAAATTAAATATCTATATTGATATGCGTCTTATGATCGTCAGGCCATAAGGAAAAATAAATTTTTTGAGAACAATTTCAGCTACAAATAATAACACTGAGGCTTTTTTTGTCAAGACAGCAGGATTTGAAATTTACCGGTCCAGGCGATAAGGCAGCGGCGTTTTAATTTCTTTGGGTTATTGGGTTAAATTATTTGCTTATTTAATATAAATTATAAGGAAGCAACAGGATAAAAATATTATTTTTTGATAAATAAAAAAATAATATAATAATTAGTCTGATAAAAGTTGTTAATTCTATTTATTTATCTTATAATAATTGACTAAGTAATTAAAAATTTTACAGAAACAAAAGTGGTATGCTCCATAGACGACATTAAAAAACTGTGACGCCTTTAGCTCGCCGTTATGGTGTAGAGCGGGTCAGGCTTTTTGGCTCTTAGGCCGGTGAAGAGGCCACACCTGAAATATTGAAATCAAATCAATGATTGCTGTTAAGTATTTCATCTTTTAAAATCAGGCTCACATTTCCTTAAGCATATCCTTCCCTGATGTCCTTGGCCGTAGGCAGAGCGGTCCCAACCTTTCTAATTATAATCTAGTGGGCCAGTTTTTGGTCGGTTTTCCGACAGCCCACCAATCGAATAAATCAAATTTTGAACTACAGCGCACCCTTGACGAGCTGAACGCGACGCACAAAGCGCTCCTTCGGGAAGCCTTGGGTTGACCGTTGCTACATTTTGCTATATATTGATAGCAAACGCTAGCCGAGGAGGTTATCATGGCTCAGGTAAACATCAGAATTGACAGCAAACTGAAAGAGGAGGGCGAGAAGCTGTTCCGCGAACTCGGGCTGACTTTTTCGTCGGCGGTCAGTGTTTTCGTCAGTCAAGCTGTTCGCGAGCGAGGCATTCCGTTTCGCCTCACAGAAAATCGGGTTAAGGACATCACTCTCGCAAGCGAAAAAACCCTCGCCAAAGATTGGCTTTTGCCGGAGGAGAATATGGCATGGAGGGATTTATAAAAGGCGACGTGGTTGTCGTGCCGTTTCCATTCTCGGATTTGAGTTCGTCAAAACGTCGCCCCGCGTTGGTTTTGGCCAAGGCGGGGGAGGATGACCTCGTTCTCTCTC
>JAISWF010000107.1 GCA_031271165.1 Deltaproteobacteria bacterium | reverse complement strand
AAGAAGATTTTAACGATCAAATTGATTATTTTTAATATAATTACTGTTTTTTCAAGTCTAGTTCCCTAACATAACTTTGCAGGCCTTTTGTAGGTCAATAATCCAACCGGGATTTTAGGTGGTATGACTCCTTGTTTTTTGGCTGGATGGTTTTTCTATGGCAGTAACTTCTCTGGCTGATAAGGGTGACGGCTTTTTTCCATGCGGGAATTTATAACTCTTCTCAAACCGGCCGCCTTTGGCCTAAAAAATTACCTCAAGGATCCCGGACCGGGCGGTCGGATCAAATTGGCTTCGCTGACCCTTTTTACCCTGATCTTGTGGGCGGCCCTGTATCTGATGACCCTGAAGATGCTTCGCTCCTTTTACTCAGTTGAGGGCTTTGGCGACATCCTGGCTCGGAAAACTTTTAGTTTACTGTGGCTCAGTGGGTCGGCCCTTTTGATTTTTTCAGCGGTTATCACCGCTTTGTCTAGTTTTTATCTGGCCAGGGATCTGTCACTGCTCATGGCCTACCCGGTAGATCGCGAGTCAATTTTTTGGGCCCGCTCTTACCAGTCTTTAACTGCCAGTGCCTGGATGCCAGTGGCCTTTTTGTTGCCGGTTTTTATGGCCTTTGGTTACAGTTTTAAGGCATCTGCCTGGTATTTCGTCCTGGTAGCGCTAGCCGCCATTCCGGTGGTCCTGTCCTGCGGTTTTGTCAGTCAAATCGCCGTCATTCTTTTGGTCAACATTCTTCCAGCCCGGCGAACACGCGATATAATGAGTCTTTTTGGACTGTTGGCCTTTGTCGGCTTGTATCTGGCTTTCCGGCTTTTGCGGCCCGAGCAGCTGGTCAACCCCGACAGTTTCCAAAGCGTGGCCGGTTACCTGGCCTCCCTTCAGACTCCCACTTCATCAATGCTCCCAACTACTTGGGCGACTGATCTGCTCTGGCCCCTTTTGGGGGGGCGGGCCGACGACTTTAAGCTCGTTTTTTTGCTTCTTTTGTGGGTCCTGGCTGTAGTTTTAGGCGTGACAGCCTCTTATGCGGCTCACTTCCTTTATTGGGTTGGCTACAACAAAAGCCAGGAAGGCGCCAGCCGCCAGAAAGCCAGCAGCTTTTTGGACATGATGGCCTGGGTTTTTACGTTTATCCGGCGGCCCGAAGCCAGGGCGCTGGCGGTCAAGGATTTTAAGATTTTCTTCAGGGATCACACCCAGTGGTCGCAGCTCTTTCTCTTAGGGGCGCTGATGATTATCTATTTGTATAATTTTAGCGTTTTAAACCTCAAACGTTATCCCCTTCAGGCCTTTTTCTTGGAAAACACCATTGCTTTTTTAAACGTTGGCTTGGTGGGCTTGGTCTCAGCCACGCTTTCTTTGAGATTTGCCTTTCCCTCAATTTCAGCCGAGGGCTTTTCTTACTGGATAATCCGGGCTTCTCCGATGTCCTCCGGTGAATTTATCAAGTATAAACTTTACTTTTGGATGACGCCCATCATGGTTGTGGCCATGTTTTTGACCTGGCTGACCAACCGATTTTTGGACGCCGATCCGGTGATGAGTTTGACGGCCTTTGTCTTAACCATCATTTTGACCCCCGGCCTGTGCTCTTTGGGGGTGGGACTGGGGGCCAGATTTCCAAGGTTTGAGACTGAAAACCTGGCCCAGGTGCCCACCGGCTACGGCGGCTTAATATTTATGGTGACCTCAAGCCTGTCACTTCTTTTGCTGATCGGGCTTTCGGCCTGGCCGGTGGTCCGTTATCTCCGCATCACCCGCCGGATGACCGGCTGGGGCCTAAAAGAAAAATTTTTAATTCCCCTAATGGCTTTTTTGGTTTTGTATTTGGCCTGGCAGTTGTGGAAAAGGCCGTACCGGATGGGCCGGGCGGCTTTGGAAGTTTACGACGAAGATACCAAAAGCTTTGAGTCCGGTGATCCTTTGGAGGCCAACCGGCTCAATAAAAACCCTCTGGGCAAGTTGCTCAGAAAACTCAAAAAAGACCGCTGACTAAACTCGCATTATCCAAACTGACATCGGCCCGGCTCAGGGACTTAAAAAATAGCCCTGGGTTTTTGGCCATAGAGCTTGGATGGTTGGCCTGAGGTCATAAGTAAAACCTCCCTATCTAAATAAAAAATCAAATAAATTTCCTATGATAATAAAATTTGACATAGCCAATAAGTACGGCCTTATTTTCATCGGCCTGGGTAAAAATGAGTAACCGGCCCGATCCTTTTCAGCCGGGGTTTATTCCCAAGAGCGCTCCAGTCGGCTCTGAGCCTGACGCCCAGCCTAAGACCAATCTTGGTTCCCCAGAGCCGAGCCCTGCCTCTGAGGTAGCTCCAACTCCGTCACCTTCCGAGCAAGACTCTCAAGGTGGGCTGTCAAGTTCTGAAACTGCGCGGGTCAAGTCAGCCCTGGCTACCGGTGGCATTGAGTCGGCCTCTGCTGGGGCTGAATATACTGGACGAAGCTTTTTCCTCAACTGGCCGGTCTGGCTGGCCCGCGGGTACGGTCTGTATTCCAAGCTGCTGGTCAGGTTTAGGACCGAGGGCTATCCTTTTGACCTCGGCGGCCCTTGCATTTTTATCATCTGGCACAGCGTGGAAATGAGCCTGCTGCCTCACTTCGGGTTTTCCCGAGGCAACATCATGGTCAGCAATTCCAAAGATGGTGACATCCTCAGTTTGGCTGTCGGCAACTGGGGTTATCCGGTCATTCGCGGGTCATCTCACAAGGGTGCGGTCAGGGCGGTGTTGTCTTTGAAAAGGGTTTTGACCTCCGGGCAAAACATAATCATGGCCGTTGACGGGCCCAGGGGCCCTCGCCATGTTGCCAAGGCCGGAGCTTTCTGGCTGGCCGCTAAAACCGGGCGGCCCATTTGTCCGGTAGGGGCAGCGGTGAACCGGGCCCTGGTCTTTTCCAAAAGTTGGTCCAAATCCAGGCTTCCGCTGCCGTTTTCCCGAGTGGCGGCCAGTTTTGGTGATCTTTTGTGGGTTGATAAAGGTGCTCTGGCCATGGATTCCGAGGCCCAAAGTGATTTTTTAACCAAAGCCATGGATGGGGCCATGGAAGCGGCGGTCAGACTCCTTAAAACTTGGCCCGACAATTGCAAAGTCTCCGGTAAAGGCTGACGAGGCCTCGGGAAGTCCCCGGGGTCATTGTCAGAATCTGAATCGGAGAAAAGATGACCCCCAAAACTAAAATCCCAACCAAGCCGGCAGACCTTTTTAAGACTATCCCGGTGGACGTTGGCCATAGCCTTGATTTATCCCCTTCGCCTCGCTGGTCCTTGGAGTCCGATACTCCTGAATCGGTTATCGTTGCCATAGAGCCCAAAGCGCTCTCCCCGAGGGTTCTGTCGGACCTCTTTTCGAAATCCCTTTTAGCTCTGGTTTTTATTTTCATGGCGGCCGCCTTGCCGGCTCAGGCTCAGGCGCCCCTGGATTTAGCAGAACTGGGGCGAAGAGGTTTAAGCGAGGCCAGCCGCGACATCATCGTCACCCAGGCCCTGACTCGCCGGGCTCGGCCGCCTTTGGAAATTGGCTTTATTCTTGATGTGGCCCAATATGGCGGCGATGATTTGGTCAGAACCTACCTGGAAATGGACGCCACTTCCTCCCAGTCAGCTAAATCCCCCCTAGCCCCAGAAGCAATGCGTAACCTGATGGCCTCAGGCTTGGCCCCGGCTGAAATCAAATCCTTAATTGAGACCATGCCCGTCAATGAGGGACCACCTCCAAGCTGGTCAGCGGCTGCGCCTTTGGTTTCCGCTCCGGCTGTAATGGTCAACATGGTCAACGGCGGCGCTTTTACTGAGCAGGACATCTCGCAGCGGCCCACCGTTGCTCCGGTGGCCCCAGTAGTTCAGGCTCCCAAGCCAGCTCAGATCGCATCGGTCGGACTGGTTGAAGCGAGTTGGTCGGCCTCCCAGGCCGGAAGCACTCCTCCGACCAAAGTCGAACTTCGCCGGATCCCCCAGACTTTGGCTCCTGGCCAGTCAGCCGACCCTTCACGGCCCCTTCCTGAAGCTCCTGGTCCCTACTGGACCAGAACCAGGCCTGCGCCCGATGGTTTTTTTATGGGAGTGACCACCGAGGTCAAAGACGATGGGCATCGCTACGAAGTCCATACCAACTCCAGGGGCAGAGTCATGGGCCAAGAGGTCCTGAGCCGGTCTTCGGGCCAAAAAGTAGTCAGGCATTATAACGGGCGGACCGAGTCGTCCCCGATGACCGTAGACGCTCCGGTTTCGCCGGTTACTCCAGTGGTGTATTATAATAACGGTGAATCGGTCAAAAACTAACGCCCGGTGCGGCCGGAAATGCCGCTGAAGGCTTAGAGAGATGCCAATCGGGATCTTAGTCGATCTGAGCGTTAAGCCCTGCCGAGCGTTTAGCAGGCGGCTCAAATCAAATCTCAGGGCCAGGTTCTTTTAGAATCGTCTGGTATCGGCAGGTATTTAAAGACCCCTTTTTGGCCTAGTGGAGCCTGACTCTTAGCCTTTCAGTGACGGCTGACCCAAAGCCTTTCAACAATCAAGCCCACTTTAGCCCGGCCGCTTTGGCCCGAAAACTTTCGGAGCCAGCGGTTTTCGGGCTGTCGGTTTTTCGACACCCCTGAGCCATGCTGGCTGAATGGTCCCGTTTAGCTGGTCCGCACCGGACCAGCCTTTCTCCGAGTCAGCTGAGCCGGTTGCGCAGTCAAAGGTGGGGGAGTTTGCCCGCCAAGCTCACCACAATCACCAAAAAACCAAGTCCGCATTGAAGGGCTTTATTGTTCAATTCAAGGCCCCAACACCAAGCTGCAACACTGAACTGCAACTGCAAATCAAACCGGCCGATGCCGAAAACCGTTGGCCGGATATGGCCAGGGCCGGGCGATTGAAAATGATAGCGATAAAAATTACACTTGTCTATTGGGCTGCTTTTTTGGCCGTAAATTTGTCTTGAGTACTGGTATAAGGTAAAATCTAATAAGAAAAGATTGATTTTACCAGCCGGCCTTTAGTCCCCAAAACTATAATCACAAAACCGGTGCCGGCTAAATGTTGGCCAACCCGTGGTCCGGTTGGGAGTAAGGTCAACTCCCACTGGTTGGCAGTTGAATTAATTGACCTTGGCTATTACGATATATTAGATTTTTGAAGGCAACAAAATATAATAAAAATTATTTTACATAAATAATGCGAAACGATTGGTGCCAAAGAAAATTTATGCTTATCAAATTTATACCCCGCAGTTTATCTCTCTAGATTGATTTTTTCAAAGATAAAAGTTTATTTATGATATAAATATATTAATATTTATAATTATGATGTAATTTTATAGATTAACAATAGAAAGATAATATTATGATTGACGATAAAAATATTAGTCTCCGTCATAATAGTGACAGCGGAGCCCTTAAGAGCCAGGTGCTGACCGGCGGCCTTCTTTGGACAGCGTTTTTGGGGCTGGCTATTTTTTTAATCAAGACTGGGGTCGTTCTAGCCCAGGGTCAAGCACCAGCCGTTGAGGCTGAACCGACTGGGAAGCCGGGGGCCAAAGAAGCCCCCTACTATGTGGTCGTCCTCACCGGCGATGTCTATTCGGATGGACAGCAGTCGGCCGGGGCTAGTGAGTCTATCCGCCGTTATGGGGCGGCCGAAGACGGCGGGCTCATCCGTCAGGTAACTTTTTCCAGCAACTACCTTGATAACCCGGTCGGCATGGCTCGACTGATTGCCGATTTGGCTGCTGATCCTAAAGTGCGAATCATGGTGGTCAATCAATCGGTCCCGGGGACGGCCGAGGGTTTTCGGAGGGTCAGAGCCAAGCGGCCAGACATTCTTTTATTGGCTGCCGAGCCCCACGAGTCCCCAGGCTTGATTGCCCGATGGTCTGATCTGGTTTTATCCAGCGACTTCATTGCCCGGGGGTATCTGATTCCTTACGTCGCCAAACAATTAGGAGCCCAAAACCTGGTCCATGTTTCCTTTGAACGGCATTTGAACGACCAGTACGTGCTTTTGAGGCGTAAAATTATGGAGGAGGCCTCCAAAGATTTGGGACTTGGCTTTTTTGACCAGAGCGCTCCAGACCCCATCGGCAGGCTAGGCGGCAGTGATGCTAAGAATTTTATCGACCGCGAGTTTCCCAACTGGTTGGAGCAATATGGTCATCAGACCGCTTTCTTTCCCACTAACGACCTGCACACTGAGCATTTAATCCGCCAGATAGCTTTTAGCGGCGGCCTAATGATCGAAGGAGACATCCCCTCAACTCTGGTCGGTTATCCGGGAGCCTTTGAGCTGGATTTTAAACCTTATTTGGGCCAGTGGGCTCTGATACTTAAGATGCTTGAGACCAAAGCAGTTCAAGTGGGAGCGGCCGATCGGCTGGGAGTCTGGCCGCTGCCCATGGGATATATTCAGACGGCGGGGCTGGTGGAATACGGCATTCGGGTGGTAGAAGGACGGGATGGCAAATCTAAACTGGTCGACATAATTGATTGTCTAAACATGTACTCACAAGGTTTCCACTGGAACGCCAGCGTTTTCAGTACTACGGTCAATGAAAGAGTGCTGAGAAATTTTATTTTAGTTTATCAGGATACCTATATCCTGGGCCGGGGCAGCATCAATACGACCGAGGTGGAGATACCGCTGAAATATTATGCGGTAACTTTTGATTAGCCGTCATGGTCACCAAAATTGGCCCGACTGGCCGTGCCGCTTAAATCAAGCTAATATCAAGGCCGTTAAAAAGAGGGTAAGGAACAGCTCTCTTGATATTTATCCATACATATGCAATAATATCCATTATGGATACTATTGTTGCCATAGGCGAAGCTGCAAAAGCATTGGGTATTTCCATTACGACGCTTCGGCGCTGGGAGGCGGCGGGAAAGCTGACGCCTGCTCGAACGACTTCCGGACATAGGCGTTATGACCTTTCAAAACTTATTCCCGAGCAATATCATCTTTCTGGTGGAGAGCGGCGCACTATCGCCTATGCCCGTGTTTCCAGTCATGACCAAAAGAATGATTTGGAACGACAGAAGCAGGTACTCGAATTGTATTGCGCCCGCCAAGG
>JAISWF010000048.1 GCA_031271165.1 Deltaproteobacteria bacterium | reverse complement strand
CCAAATCATTGTTTTGATCATGACTGGAAACACTGGCATAGGCGATAGTGTGCCGCTCTCCACCAGAAAGATGATACTGCTCGGCAATAAGTTTAGAAAGGTCATAACGCCTATGTCCGAAAGTCGTTCGAACAGACGTCAGCTTTCCCGCTGCCTCCCAGCGCCGAAGCGTAGTAATAGAAACACCCAATGCTTTTGCAGCTTTACCTACTGGCAACAATAGTATCAGTAATGGATATTATTGCATAGATATGAACAAATGTCAAGAGAGCTGTTCCTTACCCCCGTCCCAAGCCTCGCCGGAACACTTAAAGCCAAGTTCTCGTCAGCCGGATTTTGAAGTCATCCAAAGACCGCCAGCTGAGCGCTCTAAGCCGGCATCCAGCCTTGCTCTGCCCGCTCCCGTCCTTTTGGTTTATTTTCAATACTATGGCTCTAGCCAACTTCTCTGGCCCAAAGAATTTGCGAATTGGGCTTTGGACTTGCTGCGTCCTCCCCGAGGCTCCCAGCCTCGGGGAGGACCGGAACTCTCCCAACCCCCGCCGGCAGAGTCCGAGAGCGACTTGGGCGATCGCTTTTCTTGAGGCCGGCCTAAGCTTAGCCCCTAGTTTTCCACCATAGTTGCTTCAAAATAACCGGACCGACTAATCCACACTAAAATACTCTCCACCCATCGGCCAATTACTTGGATACGGCCGATCAGTGCTGGTCGGTATACCTGATACTGGAGAGACTTGACCCTGAGGCTGGCTCACCTTAAATTCTGACCCGGATTGGGAAGCTGCCTCTTTATAAATTTATAATAGTTATTTTACTTTAACATTAACTACCAAGCAGTCAAGCGGTATCTGCTAGGCGGCTTTTATTATGACTCTTACGATATGACTCTCATGATATGATTCTCATGACGAGACACTTAAAAAATTAGACCTGTCAGTCAGGCGGCCTGGTAACTATCAGCTTCTGGGCGACTAGGCTGCTGGAACCTGACTCTGGAGGCAGCCGAGGGCTGGCCGGGAGATGGCCGCTTTACGATTTAAAAAATTCAAAACCTCTCCAGCCTCAGACTCAAGCGCTGCCTGATCAAGCGCACCTTCCGGCCGCCCAAGTATTTGGCCTGCGCTTGACAACCTTATCCCAGACAGTACCGACGGAGGCGGCCGCTGAGATTTGATTAAGCCTTAAAAATCCTAGTTTACCAAATCCAGCCTTATTTTGTCAGCTCTCTGACCACGGCGTTGGCGGCCTCAACCGACTGGGCATTGCCCAGTGCTCCCAGGATAACCTTGCCAGGATCAAGGTATTGGCGGGCCGCCCGCTGAATGTCCTCGGCGGTGGCGGCTTCTAGTGCCTTGAGGTAGCGCCGGTCAAAGTCAGAGCCAAGACCGTAAAGCTCAGAAAAAATAGCTTCATCTGAGCGGCTGCTCAAGGTCTGATGATGGATTTTCCTTGAGCCGGTTACAAAGCGAATAGCCCCTTCAAGTTCTTCAGCGGTCAGCTGTTGGTCCTTGACTTGGCCGATGATTTCCAGCATGCCGGTTAAGGCCTCGGAGGTTTTCTGAGAATCGGAGGCAATGTAAAAGGTGAAGCTGCCTACTTTAAGGCCCGGGCCGTATCGACCGCTGACCGAGTAAGCCAGACTGCGCTTGTCTCTGAGCTCTCTAAAAAGAATACCGCCGAGGCCCGACAAATGGGCTTCCAGGACTTCGAGGGCGGCTTGATCCCGATGCCCCATACCTGGCCCCAAAAAGACCAGACAAAGGTGAGTCTGGGCGGTCTCGACTGTTTCAAAGGTTCCCAAGGGTGAATCCGGTGGCAGCGGAGGCTCTGGGACAACAGTTGGCACAGCCGTACCAGACGGATTCCAGTCAGCCAGCCTTCTGTCCAAGGTCTCCAAAACTGCAGCTGGCTCAATATCACCGGCCACGGCCAGGACCATATTTTCAGGGCGAATCTGATTGCCGTAAAAAGCCACCAAGTCGTCACGGGTAAAGCCAGCTACCGTCTGGGAAGTGCCCAAGACGTCGTTACGGTAAGGGTGATCTTTAAAGAGACTAAGGCGGACCATCTTCAAGAGTCGCAGTGGGAGATGTTCTTCCTGGAGCCTAAGGCTGGCCAAAAGCTCCTGGCGGGCCTCCTGAAGGTTATCCTCGGCAAAGGCGGGCTTGGTCAAGACATCAGTTAAAAGGTCCAAACCCTCTAGCCAGTTGGAGGTCATAAACGAGCCATAAAGGGAAATTGAGTTGCGGCCTGATTGGCTCTCAATACTGGCCCCGAGGTCTTCGACCTTACGTGCGAAAATTTCCGAATTCATTGATTCGGTGGCTTTTGACCAGACCATGCTCACTAAGGTGCTTAACCCTTCGCAGCCCTCGCTTTCAGCCAGAACCCCGCCCATAAACGAGAGCCTGACGTCCACCAAAGGCAAAGACGGATCGCGCATGACCAGAACCCTAATCCCATTTTTAAGAGTGTGTTCTTCAAAAACCGAGGCCGCCCCCAAAACCGATTCGGCCAGCTCCAGTTTGAGGTTGGCCGCCAAATCCTTTAAAGCGGCTTCATCGGGTTTGGGCCCAGCGGCTGGTAGCATGACAACCACAGTCATGTTTTCCGGAGAAAAAAGCTGTTTGGCCAAACGGACCAAATCCAAAGAGGTGATGCGGCTCCACCACGAAATATAAGCGTCTTTAAGACGGTAGTCACCGGAGTATAACTCAAATGAGGCCAAAAGAGATGCCAGGGATTCGGCTGATTCCTGGCGGTCAATAAAACTTTTGGTCGCCTGGATCCGGGCCCGAGTCATTTCCTCTCCGCTCGGGGGGTTATCAGTGAGCGATTTGAGCTCAAAGAAAACCGCTTCGAGAGCCGGAATTATTTTTTCAACCTCAGTTTCAAGCTGCAAAACAAAGACTCCGTCGCGGACGGCAGTATAGGGAAAGGTTCCAACATCGGTGACTAAGCCCTTTTTGCTCTTGACATTTTCCGTCAAACGACCGCTGCGGCCCTGGGACAGGATTTCCGAAAGAAGATGAAGCGAAGGCGCCTGAGGGGAGCCGCCGGAAGCGCAGCGAAAACCAACCAGGACCTTCGGAACTGTGACCAAACGGTTTTCAATAATCTCGATCACCGGACCTTGACGAACTGGAACGCTGGCCGCCGGGGTAACGCTCGGAGCTGCCTCCGGGTTTTCCAGCTCACCAAAATATTTATCTACCAAGGCTCTGGCTTCTTCAAGGTCAAAGCCTCCAGTAACGATGACCACAGCGTTGTTCGGCCGGTAATAGCGGTCATGAAAGGCCAGAGCCAGATGCCGGCCGGCCTCCCGGACGGTTTGCTCCGAGCCTAAGATTGGATGGTGATAACTATGGCCCTCCGGAAAGGTCTGCTTCATGAAGGTTTCCCACAAAATGTGATCAGGGGTGTCGCTGGACTTTTTGATCTCCTCAATCACCACCTCTTTTTCCAAGGCGTACTCTTCGGGATCGTAGATGGGATTAAAAGTTATGTCACTTAAAACATCCAAGGCCAGTTCAAGCCGTTCAGCCGGGAGGCTCAGATAATAAACAGTACTGTCCACGCTGGTGTAGGCGTTAATACTTCCGCCATTATTTTCGACCAAGCCGGATACTTCGCCTAAACCCCTTTTCTTGGTCCCCTTGAAAGCCATATGCTCCATCAAATGGGCCAGACCGTATTCGGAAGTCCCATCCTCAGATGAGGAACCAACCTTGACCATAATGGAAACCGAGACAACGGGATTACCAGGAAGGGGAAAGAAAACGGCCTTCAGTCCGTTGGGAAGCGAATAACTTTGGTCAATGCCGCCTTGGGCTACCCCAGAGCTGACAAATCCTGAAACCATAAATATCACCGTAAATAATAATTTCGAAAGAAACAAAGTCTTTGATATAATAACAGTTTTCATGTATATTCCTCAGACAACCACTAACCCGGCTGAGTTTCGACTGGGTTCCATTTGGTTCTGGCCATCAAAGGAAACTATGACCACTATTGGTTAACACGTTACAAGCCCAGCGGCTATTTGTGATTTACCATCCTCTGAACTTATGGCTCATTGAAAGCCGCCTTGCCCGTAGGCCGTTTTTCCCCAAAGGCCCCCTTTCGCAGCTCCGAAGATCTGACGGCCAAAAAAACCCCGGAGGCCGGGGCGACCAATCTGCGGGGATAATATCTTGAGGCTCGGTTTTTTTTGATTATTTGTTAGACCAAGGCCAAAGCGCTCAAAAAGAACCCAAGGCTGGCTCCTGGCCTAAATCGTTTCACCAAAAGCCGCCCTAGCCAATCAGCGCCTATTTAAGGCCATTGGGCTGGAACCTGGGATGACATAAGCCAAAAAGGTAGCCAAAATAGTACCAGATAAAGAATCTGGTGGTAGTATGTGGCCCAGACTCACTGAAAAGCTAAACTGAAATTTTACCCGACTTACCGCTTAAAATCAATGACAAATGGCTTTAATGGGAAGAGCGCCGCCAGACTGATCATCTAAATATTTTCTATATTTTCCAACTGTTACCTTAACCAAAGGTCTGTGACTCAGCTTGCCGCTGAGGGCATTATAAGCTATTTTTGCAAAAAATACTCAAAATAGGCACTGGACTTTATAGCCTTTTTGAAGTAAAATTTCCTAGCAGATTGAGTAAGCGACTGGAATACAAGTCCAGTCAAACGACGTTTATAAATGTTACCGCAAGACGGCGAGCCAGTTTAGTATCAGTTTTAATTCTGACACCATGCTGCCAAACTGTTTCAAGCTATTATTGTAACAATACTTGACGGCGAATTTTTTCTCTTTATTTAAACAGGTCGTCAGCCCGCCGGGAGATGGGAAGATGACTTCATAGTTAGTTCTCGGATTATCATTTTTCCCGCCTGTCAGTTAGGCGGTCTGAGATAAGACTAATTGCAAAGGCGACGCACATGGCTGAAACACAATTAACCAAGTGGTCCATTGATCGTCTGCTGAAACCCAACACGCGAATTGATCTGATCCTTGATATTGACCTCATCAATGATCGTATCGACGTCCGCAACGGCGTTGTTTATGATATTTCCGAGCAACACGTCATTATCTCCCAGACTGATCCGCTCATGACGAAATCCATGGTCGGACGCGAATTGCAAGTCACTTTTGTCGGCCGGGAACCCATCAGCGGCGAAATCCTTCGTTGGGGCTGGTCGGGCCGGATTATCAAAATCGACAAGTACAAATTAAACGACAGTGAACTCGTTCAGGCCATCTATTTATCGGTGCCCATAGCCGGGGAAATCAACGAAACCAACGCCCGGATGGATTACCGGCTCAACATCGTTTCCAATGACCACATCAGCATTCAAACCCACCCTTCCTTTGGCCGGGTGGTGCTCTTTGATTTTTCGGCTGGCGGCGTTCTCATCGGAGTTCCAGCCCCACCTCAAGCCACCATGGGTATGAGGCTGTGGTTCACTCTCTTTTTCCCCAATTTTCAGACCCCTGCCGGGCAGACCACCATCAACGGCGAGGCGGAAGTGGTAAGAATAAGCTATACCCCCGGCGATCAGATGGCCAAGCTGGGACTGAAATTCCACGAACTCGACATGAATGCCACCAGAGCTCTTCAAAAAGCGATCAATTACTATATGCTTGAAGAGCAAAGGATCCGCAACCGTACTGAATCGTAGCCTGACCGGCTGGTTTTTTACTCAGGTCCCCTGATTCGCTCTTCCAGACCTTCCCTTCTCCGCACACTCCTGCGCCTTTCCTCTCACTTGCCCCAAATTGTAAAAAAAAGCCGCCCCCTCGGTGGCTGTTTTTTTGAAATACCGAGGGAAGCGGTTTTATTGGCCCTGTTTAAAGGCTTTTTGCAAGCAGGTTTTGAGGCTTCTTTTCTGGGACAGCCAAAAAGCCGTTCACTGCTGGTAAAGCTGCCGGTCTTTGGGTACATACCACCGATTGATGTTGTAGCCCAGGCCGATGGGCGCCACATGCGGCCCGACGATCCGATTGGATAAAACCTCCAGGTTTTCAGGGACAAATAGAAAAACATAGGGGACGTCTTGGTAGAAAATCTCCTGGAGACGGTCGTAACTTGCCTTGCGTACCTCGCGCTCAAGGGAAAAGCGGCCCTGGTCGATCAGCTGATCGACTTCCGGGTTTTGATAAGTGATAAAATTAAGCTCGCCAGGATTAATTTTGGTCGAATTCCAAACGTCAAAGAGATCGGGATCGAGCGGCACTGTCCAGCCCATGATGACAGCTTCAAAGTTTCTTTTATCCAAAAAATCATTGATAAAGGCAGCCCATTCGATGGTCAGGAGTTTGACCTCAATTCCGACATCCTTGAGTCTGGCCTGAATCACCAGCCCGGTCTGCTCTCTGACTCGGTTACCCTGGTTGGTCATGATGGTGAGGACAAAATTTTGACCTTCTTTGTCCAATACCCCGTCGCGGTTGGTATCAACCCAGCCGGCTTCAGCGAGCAGCTTTTGAGCCTCCTGTGGTTCATAAGGGTAGGGTTTGACGTTGGGATTGTAAGCCCACATGTCGGGCTTAAAAGGGCCATTAGCCACCAGGCCGAACCCCAGCAGGACCCCTTCAATGAGCTCATTTTTATCAATGGCCAGAGCAATGGCTCGCCTGACCCGGACGTCGGCCAAGCGCGGGTCTTTTAAATTAAAACCCAAGTAAGTATAGCTGAAGGCCGGATAGCGGAAAAAATTGAATTGCTGTTTTAACTGCGGGTTCTCGTTAGCCTCAAACCACTGGTCAGGCTCCAGACTCATCTCGTCTAAGGCTCCAGTAGTCAGTTCCATCATCTGGGTGGCCATATCGGGAATGATCTTGGTGATCAGGCGGTCGAGGTATGGGCGCCCCTCCCAATAGCGCTCGTTGGCCCGCAAAATAATACGTTGAGCGGTTTCCCAGCTTTCCAGCTGGAAAGGTCCGGTGCCAAACGTCTGGCGGGCCAAAGGGCTGGAATCCAAATCCTGCCCCTCCAAAAGATGCTTGGGCAAAATGCCGGAGCCCCAGGTTATCAAGGCTCTGGCCATAACTCTTTTGTAAGTGACCTGAAAGGTCAAATCGTCTAAGGCCTCGGCCTTGGCGATCTGCTGGAAGGGCTCGCCGTAAGCAGTCGGGGTGTCGGGATCGCTCATAAGTTTCCAGGTAAAGACGCAGTCGGCCGAGGAAAAAGGCGTACCGTCAGCCCAGGTTAGCCCTGGTTTGAGGTGGAATGTAAAAGTGAGCCCGTCTTCAGAAACTTCCCAAGATTCCGCCAAATCGGGGACGATTTCCAGGTTTTGATCGTATTTAACCAAACCAAGGTAAGCATGGCCGGCCACCGCTGATGAGGCGGTATCGCTGGCCAGGCCCGGAATAAAATTGGTGGCATCTCCAATGGAAGCCGAGACTAAAGAGTCGCCGTTGATCGGGTTCTGAGCCATAAGTTCGCTCCCCCCCAATGATATGGCCACCACCCCCAGGTAAGCTAGACCAGTCCAAATGAGCCGGCTGAAATTAAATTTTAGCATTATAGCCTCGCTATGATATAGATAAAATACTCAAAAAAACATCAAAACTCAATATGCGACCTTCATCCAAAATAGTTCCAACTCGATGGCAGACAGATTATACCACTGAAAATTGTTACTAGGTCCAAAAAAACCGGTCTTTTCCTGAGCAATTCCCAAATAACGCCTCCCCCATGGACCATCACTTGAGCAGCTTTTCC
Source organism: Deltaproteobacteria bacterium (assembly GCA_031271165.1). GTDB lineage: Bacteria > Desulfobacterota > Desulfarculia > Adiutricales > Adiutricaceae > JAISWF01. The sequence goes on along the minus strand of JAISWF010000048.1, from coordinate 1,606 downwards.
TAACTACAGCCGCTTGAGGCTATGGTCAGGCCAAATGGCTAGGCCAAAACTAACTCAGAAACCGGGCCGGCCTTGGAATTTTTAGCCAAACTGTGGTTGCAGCAATATCAATGGTATCAATAAATATATTTTTATTTTTAAAATACTAAAATCAATGATAAACTTTTAAAATTTGTGTTTTAAGCAATCTTACCAATTATCTATCTATTACATCATTAAGTCAAGAAGTCAGATAAAGTTACTTGCAATATAGATGCAAAAATCTGATAAAATTGATTGATTTTTTGTTTAATATTTTATTTGATCTATTTTAGTGCTATATTACTATTTTTTCTCTAAAACAAGCTATCTGATTGTCTTGGATGATGCTATATTTATTTGATATATTAAATTAAAATTAATTTAACTTTTTAATTAATACCTAAAAACATAACCCAAAACACGTCTTGGTTTAGGCCTCGAATTGTCGTGGCTCAGCGTTTTTGTCGTATTTTCCGGCCCGTCAATTCTGTCGCAATTGGGTTAGTGGCTTAGCGATTTTGTCGTATTTTGTCAGTTAGCGACTCATCGATTTTGTCGCATTTTCAGGCTCAGCGAAAGTGTCATATGCCACCACTTAACAGCTGAGCGATTATGTCGTATCGTATCCTTGGTTTTGTGGCTCATCGAAAATGTCGTAATTTTAGGCTTAGCGGCTCAGCGGAAATGTCGTATCCAATTTTTTAGTTAGCGGCTCAACGAAAATGTCGTATGCCACTTAGTGGCTCAGCACCCAAGTCGTATTTTTCCTCCCCCAGTGGAGCCACTCGGGTTACACTCACATGTCGCCAGGCAATGGCCATCGGCCATCAATCCATCCTGGCCAGGAGTGTTTCCCAAATGAAACCGAAGATAAGCCGACCCAAGTCGCGGGAGGCACCGATAGAGGCCCTACAGGAGGCCATTGGACGAGGAGGGCCTTCCATCCAGCCTGGGCCTAGGAGCCCCTGAGAGAGGCCCTGGCGATCCCCGGGGCGGTGTACCCGGCAGCCAGGCCTCCCAGCCGTTGAACAGCCTGCCCGTCAATGACCGGTTCGTGGCCGACCTGATCGAGAAGGCCATTGCCAAGAAGATCACCCAGAAGAAAGCCGCAGAGGTCCTCGGCCTCAGCCTGCGCCAAGTCCAGCGGATGGTCAGACAGTACCGCCGGTGGGGTGCTGAAGGGCTCAAACGCAAGAAGTCGGACAAACCGTCCCACAACGCCTTGACGGCTTAGGCCAGGCTCCTGATCGTCGAGATGGCGAGAACCCAGTTCCAGAGCTACGGTCCGACGCTCATAAGCGAGTATATGAGTTAATACTTGGGATTCCGAGTGGGCAAGGAGACCATCAGGAGGGTCCTGATGGAGCACGACATCTGTGAGCCCGGCAAGCCGAGGCTCCGCCTGGGCTACTTCGGCGAGCTGGTCAAGATCGACTCTTCGTACCACCAATGTCTCCCGGCGACGCGACCTACTACTGGCTGATCAACATCATCGACGACGCCACCGGCCGGATCTTCTGCCGGTTCGTCGACTCCGACTCCTACAGGACGAACATGGCCGTCTTCAAAAGCTACATTGAGGTGC
>JAISWF010000252.1 GCA_031271165.1 Deltaproteobacteria bacterium | reverse complement strand
GGGTTAGAGACAATAATGATCAACCGGTAAAAACCCTCAAAAACCTGAATTCTTAAATTTTTTGTCAGTAATATCAAGAAGTTAAAAATGACAAAAACGAAAAAATAGACTTTTTACTGGTCGATCAATAATAGCTCAGGATAATTTCGAGGAAGTCGGGTTACGTAACGGAAGGTGAGCTCGTCAAAGAATGGCATCAACTCCAGCGTTTCAAACCTCTTTCGAGGAAGTCGGGCTACGTAACGGAAGGTGAGTTAGTCGAAGAGTGGTACCAACTCCAGCGTTTCAAACTTCTTTCGAGGAAGTCGGGTTACGTAACAAGGCTAGTGTGGGGCTTTTCTCCAGAGCTTAGAGAAGTGTTTCAAACCTCTTTCGAGGAATTCGGGTTACGTAACGCTGGGACGACGTCCCCGAGTATATTTCCGCCGAATTGTTTCAAACCTCTTTCGAGGAATTCGGGTTACGTAACAAATGAGTAGAACTAGTGATCTGGTTAGGATTGATAGGTTTCAAACCTCTTTCGAGGAATTCGGGTTACGTAACTCAAACCCACTGTCCTTATCCGCTATAAGGTTTTGCCGTTTCAAACCTCTTTCGAGGAATTCGGGTTACGTAACCGTCCACCGGCGCAGGCAAGACCATCATCTTCGCTGTTTCAAACCTCTTTCGAGGAATTCGGGTTACGTAACGGAAGAGGACGACGAAGAAGACGAAGATTAGTTTCACGTTTCAAACCTCTTTCGAGGAATTCGGGTTACGTAACCATCGAGTAGCGGCCTCACCTTGTCATAAGGGATATCGCGTTTCAAACCTCTTTCGAGGAATTCGGGTTACGTAACGGTTCAAACTTACGCCCTTCTCAATGGCCCCGTTGTGTTTCAAACCTCTTTCGAGGAATTCGGGTTACGTAACTTTTTTAGAAGAAAAAGGCATTGAATTTTCTTTGCCGTTTCAAACCTCTTTCGAGGAATTCGGGTTACGTAACACTTTCACGCTGACCTTAGGCAGTCTGAAGGTGGACTGTTTCAAACCTCTTTCGAGGAATTCGGGTTACGTAACGTGGTCAGAAATAGCTCTCCATCTGGGAACAATAGGTTTCAAACCTCTTTCGAGGAATTCGGGTTACGTAACCACAGCTAATTTGCTGGCCGAATCAATCAGCAGCGAGTTTCAAACCTCTTTCGAGGAATTCGGGTTACGTAACCCTACCCCTTTTTAGCCCTTGCTACAAGTTGGTTTACGGGGGGTAAATTCCCCGAGATTAATTTTGGTTGACATAATGTGAAAATCACTGCCACAATTTTGTAAAAATTCGACCAGGACAAAGTCCTTTCGGACACCTGAAACCCTCTCTATGACTTGGTTTCCTCGCATTTGCCTTCCTGCTCTCGCATCATTCCCCGAGATGGCCGTTTTTAGGGGGTAAAAATCTCGGGGAATTGATGAATCCTCATTGTAGTCAATTTAAACATATTTAGCTCCAAAATTCAATTGGTTTTACGCTATTTTTGGTTGGCTTTTGGCGTTACGACCAAGCGTTCAATTTCTGGATATTATTGAGGTGAGGAGGATTAGGTGCTCAACCAGACCTCCTCCTCGACTTAAGATACAATTAGACTTTAGTTGTTAAAAAAAATACAATCAATAACAGTTTTACCAGTTCAATAAAGTTATTAGTAATCTGCAAATCTCTTTTAGATAATATTCTAAGTCGACTTATTGCTTTGAATAATAGTTATATTATATGTTTAGACATAAACTAAAGAAATACAATATTTAAAAATTAAAATTATAATATATAATTGTCTAGTATAACAATTATTAATCTTAATAGCGTACATAGCTTAACGTACTTAATAAAATATATTATAATATAATTAAAATATTTAATTTTGCTTTTTTAGGTACATTCATCCCATCTTAAACTGCCCACAAGATGGTCACGTTTGGACCGTCGAATGACTTTGGCTCAGGCGTCACCGGCATCGACCTTCAATACGTGTCACTTTAAATTTGTTATCTCTGTTTTATCATTTATGCCTGCTTCGGTGAACGCATTACTTTTATGGGGCAAACTAGGATTAAGGCCGGGAGCGTCAATGAGCTTTTAATCAAAAAATACGTGGGCGAACCTCACCATCTGCCCTCATATTTGGGGCTGCCAGACCCGGTGCACTTCTTATGAGTTTTTTTATAGGATGTTAATCCTTTGGGCTGATTGGTCGCTTGAAGCTGTGGACTTTGTAAGTTAACTGAGGTAAAATTAAAGAGCATTTCGATTATGGGATCATTGGCCCTTGACCACAGTGATCCCTGCCAGGGTATCAGAACTTTCGGTTGATGGGCCTGTGGTCAGTTTTTTACCAGATTAATTTTGGCTTTTCACGGGGGGCGAGTAAAAACAGACATTTCCGCCGACGGGTCGGCTTTTGGCAAACTGGGGCCGGTTTTAGAGGGCGGATTGTGCGGTCGGCCAGTGGCAAGCTGGCCTTTTCCAATTGTTATCCCAACTTCCGAACTCGAGGTTTTTTAGCCAATGCCAACGCAAGTCATGCTTGAGGCCAGCGAAAACAAATTGGTTGATCCGAGTTTGGTCCCGGTCGTCAGACCTCTGGCTCCGGTTCCGTCCGGTCGTCCGCAAGCCTTGCCGCCAGTACCTCGGCCCAAGGCTCTGCCGCCTTCAGCTCCGAGCACCGACTCTTTTAAAGCCTACCTGGCTGAGGTCCGCCGTTTTAAGCTCTTGGACCGTCAGGAGGAGGAGCAGCTCATTAAGAGCTATAAACGCACCGGTGACCATGAGGCTGGTCAGCGTTTAGTTACCGCTAATCTGAGATTGGTGGTTAAAATAGCGATGGAGTTCCAAAGTCACTGGCTTAATAACCTCCAGGATCTCATCCAGGAGGGCAACATCGGGCTCATGCAGGCCCTCAAAAAGTTTGATCCATCCAAGGGGGTAAAATTTAGTTATTATGCTTCTTATTGGATTAAAGCTTATATTTTAAAATATATCATGGATAATTGGCGTCTGGTTAAGGTCGGTACTACCCAGGCCCAGCGCAAGCTCTTTTTTAACCTTCGAAAAGAGCAGGAAAAATTGCTCAGAGAGGGGCAGGAGCCGGGTTTAGGGCTGGTGGCCGAGCGTTTGGGGGTTTCTGAAGGCGAGGTCCAGGAAATGGAGCTCAGGCTGACAGCCGGCGGTGAGATTTCTCTTGATGCCACAGTTGGTCCCGATTCCAGTCAGACCCAGGTCAGCCTTTTGCCATCCCCGGAGGAGGGAGTCGACAGTTTTCTGGCCGACGCTCAGATCCGGGAGTTGGTCTCCGCCAAGCTTGAGCGGTTTCGCGAAACTCTTTCGGAACGTGAGTCAATAATTTTGGACCGGCGTCTTTTAACCGAAGACCCGGTCACGCTGCAGGAACTCGGTGAAGAGTTTGGGGTTAGCCGAGAAAGGGTTCGCCAGCTTGAGGAGCGACTGAAAAAATCCTTGGCCGATTATTTACTAAAGGAATTGCCGGAGCTGAACCTAAACCGATAGGTTACTGCGCTTAACTGGAACATATTTATGGTTTTTAACCTTAAGGTTCGTTCATGGGCCAGACCTCTGGTCACCATGGTTTTGGTCTTGGTAGGTCTGGTAATGGCCGGTTGTGGGCGATTAACCGCCGGGTCGGCCAATGGCATACCGGACAGCTATTACCATTTCCTTCGTTCCCATTATGAAGAACTCCAGGCCCAAGACGAATTGGCTATCAAGTCCATCGAAAAGGCAGTTGCCGCTGCCAGCGGCTCTTTTTACCTCAACTTGGAAGCGGCCAAGCTTTTGACCCGCTCTGGAAGAGTCAATGAGGCCAACAAATATGTCGCCAAGGCCTTGGAGTTAGAGCCGGACAACGTTGATACAAGACTGTTTGCGGCTTGGCTGGCCGCCGGGACCGGCCAGTGGGAGGAGGCTGAAAACCACTACCTGAAGGTCCTCAAAGTCGCACCCCAAAATGAGGAGGCCCTCTCTTACCTCGGAGCCCTCTATGCTGAAAGTGGCCGGATCCCGGAGGCTTATCAGACTTTTCTAGAACTTGGCGCTTCTGCCCCGGCTTCCTATCTTCCCGACTACTATCTGGGGCTTTTGGCTGAAAAGAGAAACCAAAGCGAGCTGGCCATTGAGCATTTTCAGTTGTCTTTGCAGAAAAATCCCGACTTTGCCGCCGCTTTAACCGAGCTGGCTTTTGTTTACGAACAGACCGGAAAAATTAAGGACGCCGAAAAGACATACCGCCGGCTGATAAAAATTCGTCCAGAGGCCTCGGTACCCAAGGCCAGGCTTTCGAGGATACTCCTCAAATCAGGACGTCGCAACGAGGCGGTGTCGCTGCTTAAAGAAATCGGAGAAATGGCTTCCGGTTCCGTTCATGCCGGCATTATGGTGGGTTTGGCCTACCTTGAGGAATCAATGTACGTGGAAGCCGAAAAGGAGTTTCGGCAGCTCCAGAGTCAGTTTCCTGATAATGAGCAGTTGCCCTATCTTTTGGCTACCGTTAGGTACGAGCAAGGAGACATCGAACAGGCCAAGCAATTTTTGCGCTCCATAAAACCCAGCAATCGGCAATATGTCGATTCCAGGCTGTTTCTTTGCTCCATCTTGATTGAAGAGGGCAAAACCGATGATGCGATTGCCGTCTTGGTTGAAGCCCGGTCTCGGGCGGCTTGGTCTCCCCAATTGGTGCTGGCCCAGGCCACTATGCTTGAAGAGCAAGATCGCTTTAAGGAAGCCAAGGCCATTTATGTAGACTCTCTTAAAACTTTTCCCGAAGTCGCCGAGCTCAGGTTTCGTCTTGGCTTTGTGGAAGACAAACTTGGTGACAAGCAGGCCTGCATCACCTCAATGAAAAAAGCGATCGAGCTCGATCCCAATCACGCCGAGGCTCTCAACTATTTGGCCTACACCTGGGCCAAAAAGGGGGAAAACCTCACCGAAGCCTTGGCTATGGCTCTAAAGGCTGATTCGTTAAAACCGGATAACGGCTACATTGTCGACACCGTCGCTTGGATCTATTACGGTATGGGAGATTTGAAAAAGTCTGTCCCGCTTTTGGAAAAAGCCGTCCGTCTCTCGGAAGACAATCCAGAGATCTTAGAACACTTGGGCGATGCCCTCAATAAGGTCGGCCGGAAGGCCGAGGCCAGAAAAGCTTATAGCCGGGCGGTGGAAAAGGGACATGAATCGCCCGGGGTTATTCATGAAAAACTCAAAAATATTAAATAAAATAAGTGAACAATTCCGGGCAGGATCGTTGGCAGCGCTGTTGCTTTCGGTCGGGCTTTGTCTGACTCTTTGGGGGTGTATGCCTGGAAAACCGGCTGCTTTAGAGCCGCTTTCATCAGATGGTCCGGCCATGGAACTGGCCAGGAGCCTGTACCAGCAGGGCCAAGAGCTGACGTCTTTTGCTGCCAGGGGTTCGGTCAACTACATTGACGGAAACCAGCGGCATTTTTTTCGGTTTGAGTTTATCCTTAGCCGTCCGGGTGGGCTGAGCTTTACTGTTCTAGACCCCTTGGGCCGCCCGGCCTTAAGAGTAGTGTCTGACTGGTCCCGGTTTTACGCTCTTGATTATCTGGAGTTGTTGGCCACGGTGGGCTTGGCGACTGACGAAAATCTTCGGGCTGTCATCCCGATCAACCTTGAAATTGACGATTTGTTAGCTGTAATGACCAATGCCCTCATGGTCAATCCGGTAGCCGCTGCCGCCGACCGATTCAAAGGCGGCTCCATTGGAGTGCTGAGGGTAGCCGCTGACCGGCCGCAGCCTGGGTCAGTCTGGCTGGTATCATTGGATAATCTTTCATCCGGGCCGGTGATTTCGAGCTGCGAGCTTAAAAAAATGGCCGGAGGGGATGACTTTCGGGTCCGCTACAACCGTTTTACCTCTTTGGCTGTCGAAAGCCAACCCCCAGGGTCAAAAGATTTTCCCATGTCCATTGAGGCCACTGTCGGGCGCGAGACCACCTTTGAGATCCGTTTCGACGATGTCCGTCTGGGTCCAAGTCTGCCTGCGGAATTGTTTATATTTCAGGTCCCGGGTGGTTTTGCGGTCCAGGAAATTTAATCACCCCTTAAGAAAATCCGCTGGGCTTGGGGGCTCGCTGGAACTTTAGAGCATTGAATCCCCTGGGGACGGTTAGGCATTACCAAGCTTCTGGTGGTCCTCTGGTAAAAGCTCCCTGGTTACTTTTCGGTTGTCTGCCGCTGAATTTTGGCTTCGGCCCGGCCGCTCTTTTCCATCGCAATTGTGCCAAAAAGCCGTTTTCAAATTATCGGTTGATATTTTTTTCTATACACCTGACTCCGATAGTATGGTATTATTCTTTTGGTTTTCCCTTTGAAGACCGATTATACTGGCAGCCGAAAGGTTTTCTAAATTACGAGGCTATTGTTTCAACCAAGTTACGGGCCAATGTTATTTCTCTTAGCGGCCCGAGGTGACCATTTACGAACCAAAAACCCTCGCCTCCAGTATTTCAGGGAACTGATTTTGGCCCAATATTACAGTTAACTGGCAAATTAACTAATGAATTTAGGCCAGCCTCATTTATTCAATTTATAACAACGAGAAATGCTTTATTTGATTAAAATCATTAAAAATGCCTTTTTTGTTTGTTGGTCCAGGGGACGATGGGACGGGTTAATAATTCGGCTCTTGACCCTTTTTTTGTTAATACCCATGGGAGCGCAAGATGTCGGTCGATGACCGCGACAGCCGCAGCAAAAATACCAACAATTCCGGCCTGCTCGAAGATTCTGATTACGGGGACGATAGTTACCTGGATTTGGAAATGGAGCGCATAATCAAACAGCTCGACGACGTGACTGCTGAGGGGCCGCAGGCCTTCGAGTCTCAAGAGGAGCGGCCGGTCCCTACGATTGCGGCCAGAACGCCAGTCCCGGCCAGAGACCCGCATATGCCCAAGGATGCCGCTGAGACGGTGCTTTTGACAGATAAATTTGAGCAGCGAAGTGTACCCGTTCGGCCCAAGACCGGCTCCGGGGCGATCGTCGTTGACTTGGTCGATGAGGTCAGTGAGAGCGGCTTTAGCGATACGGCTTACGGTGAGGACGATGACAGGTCGCTTGGCCGCCGCAGCCACCAGTCTCGGACGGTGGCCGAACTCACCGTCGATGAGCTGGAAGCTTTGATTGATCAAGTGGTCGAAAGAGCCATGCGGAGATTTTATACCCGCTGAAATTGGAACTTATCTTTGGTTTGGAGACGTCTGTCCGGCGTTTTTTAGGTCTTCCAATAAAGCGATTGATTTTTCTTGGAAGTTTTTGGTATTTTCTTGACGCCGTCGTCTATTTTCGGTCGGGGGCGTTTTTTAGGTTTTAACTAATTGTTTTTTCAATACCGGACGGTTTAAAAGTTACCGCTCGCGTGGGGACGGGCCTCCCAGCATCCGATTTCTTGGCCAGCCAGCCTGGGGGCCAAGTTTGGAAGGAGTGGAGTTTTTTTTTGCACAACCCGCTTCAAAGGTGGGTTTTATTTCAACCGGCTTAGCCGGGGACCTAAATGATCAGAGTTTATATATGGCTAAAAAAGTTCCGATTAAGACACTTCTACGCACTAATGATGCGTTTTTGACTACCTCCGAAAAAATATACAACTATTACCTAACCAACACCAAAAAAATTTGGTTGATTGCCGCCAGCGTGGTGGGTGTCTTTTTGATAGCCATTATGGTCAAGAATTTTTATGAGGCCCGCCAGGAAAAGGCTGTCAACGCTTATCATCAGGCCTTGGCCCAGACCGATCCAGGACTTGTTGTTTCCCAACTCAACAAAGTCCGCACTGATTACTCTGGTACGGCCGGTGCTCGTCAAGCCACCTATTCCTTGGTCTCAAGCTATCTGGATGAAGACCGGGTAGATGAGGCCCTGCCTCTTTTAGAGGAATTGTCGTCTTCTCTGGAGCCGGCTGAAGAAAGTCTTAAACCATTAATTGAGTCCACATTGGGAGCCCTTTACGAAGAAAAAGGTGATATTCAAAAGGCTTTGACCTTCTATAGGTCGGCTTTACAATTGATCAGAAACGGCCCACTAACTCCGGGCAGCCAATCTTTCCAAGCTGAACTCCTTTCTTCCATTGGCCGGGTCAACTTTAGCCAAGGTAATCGTCAGGAAGCCAAAAAAGCCTACGAGGAACTACTGATGATTGCCCCCAGCGGTTACCGGGCCTATGCCACCCAGATCAAACTAGCTGATCTCAGAGAACCCGAACCGGCGGCTTTGCCGACCGAAGGTGCGGCTCCAACTGCTGAGGGTGGGGAGGAGCAGTTATCTCCAGAAGCAGCGGTTGACGCTTCCGCTTCGGTGACTGAACCTACGCTTGATACTTCGGCTGATCTGGCAGCCCCTGCTGCTGAGGCCATCGAACCGACGCTGGCTGCTCCAGTAGCTGACGAAGCACTTGCAGCATCACCTCCGGCCGATGCGGGACAAGCGTCTGAAGGTTTATCGCCAGAGACGACCAAGCCTGAATAATTATTTTAGTAACAGAGGTCTGACAGCTATGGCCGAAGATTCCGACGACATTATCCAAATCGGTGATAAGTCCGCAGCTCCTGGCCTAGAAGGCGGCTCTTCGAAGTCCGGTCAGGAAAAAGAGGGCGGTCCGGCCCTTGGTCCAACCCCGCTGGATGTTGGGGAGCACTGGTCCGGTCCCTCTGACGATCTGTTAGATCATTCAGTTGCGGGCCGGGGACGGTTTCCGGTTAAAGCTGTGGCCATCGGGCTGACCGTGATCGTCCTGGTCGTTGTGATTGCCTCTTTGGCTTTTAGAGACGACAAGACGTCTCCAGCCCCCTCCCCAACAACGGCAGTTGGACCGCCTTCGATCGTATCCCTGGGCACTTCGACTGCCGAAAAATCGGCTGCCGAACAACCTTCTTTACCCTGGCCAGAGACGGCTCCGCCAATTGAAAGCCAGCCGGTCGAGGAAGAGCAATACGTTCCTCAGCCTTCCCATTTTGGGCAGTGGGATTTCGCTCCTTCCGTTTCACAGCAGGAGTCCTCATCGGGAGTAATGTACGGGGCCCCTGAGGTCGGAACCGGATCAGGCTTTGCCCCGCCGGTGGATAATTCTGAGGCCGACCTGATGGTCGAGGCTTTGTCTGTTGAGGCCCATCAAGATATTGAAATTTTGCCCGGGTCTGAGAGCGGGCTTGCTCCAGAGAAGAGCGAGACCAACCAGGCGGCCAAGCCTTCCGTCCAAATTGTAATCGGCTCCGAAAGTTCCTCGGCAGGCGGTGAACTTAATTCTGGTGGAGAAGCCGATTATTCATCAGTTTCCGAGCAGCTCGGTTTGTCACGTCCGGCACTGGTTACCAACCTAATTCCCTCTGATGAAATCTCCTCAGAAATTATCTGGGTTGACCCCAACGCTTCGGTTGAGGTGGCAGAATCCACCTCCGGCCGACCAGACGCTGATTCCTGGCCGGTAGCCGATGAAACCGTTGATAACTCGGAGACTGCCGCTGAATCGCTGTCTTTGGAATCCGCAGCCCTAGGTGGTGAGGCCTCAGGTCCAACCGGGTCGCCTCGGGCCGATGGAATAACTCAGTCGACCGAGCTTGTTTCCCAAACTGCCGATGAGAGCCCTCAGACCACGGAGTCAGGTTCCGAACAGACTGATTCGAGTGTAGCCCCAGCCAGTCCGTCTCCGGCTCAGTCAACACCCCCAACCTCAATTCCGGCAGCGGCGGCTCCAGCCCAGGCCAAACCTCTAGCCTCAACTCCAGTCGCAACGGTTCCAACCCCGGCCAACCCCCCGGCCGCAGTACCAGCCCAGTCAGCACCTCAGGCTGCAACTCCGGCAGCAGACTCGACCGAAAGTCAGATTTCAGAGCTCTGGGTGGCCAATATCTTTTCTTCTCCCAGCCAAACTGAGGCTGATAAGGTCTGGGGGCGACTTACCTCTCTGTCCAATGCTGATCAGCTTTATCGTTATGAAACTACTGTTGATGGCCAAAAGCAATATCGCATTCGAGTCGGTTTCTTCCCCGACCGGGCCGCCGCCGAAGCGGTTGGTCAAGGTCTGGCCTCGGCGGCCGGAGTAGGGGTCCCTTGGACGGTTAGACCAAACGTGGCTGAAGTTAAACGGTTTAGGACGGCTCCTTTGTCCTCAATGTGGGCTGTAAATCTTTCCTCAACTCCCGACGAGGCCGAATCAATGGCCGTTTGGGAAGCCTTGGGACAGCCTAAGGCGATCGAAGTTCTCAAGGAACTTTCCGGGCGCAAAGCCGCCGGACTCACGGATTTGAACTTGTACCGATATCAAACGACCATCGACGGAAAAAAGCAGTACCGCATCAGATTGGGTTTTTTTCAATCTGGCCAGACGGCTTTGGAGGCTGGGCAAACCCTGGTTGAGGCGGCGGCCCTTTCTTCCTCTCGCATTGGTCGTCCCTGGGCAGTCAGACCAACCCTAGCCGAAGAAATTGATAATAAAAAGTAAAGATTCTGACAAAAAAGACTATGTTTAGTCGCAGCCGTCCAAGAAAATCGCCAGACTAGGTGTTGGGTAGGCTAAACCCTAGGAAATAAGCCCCCTTATCGTCCAAAATGGGCGATGTGAAATCCTAACCCCCCTTACACCAACTTTCCCGGGTGCTGTCCAAGAAAAAAGACCCTGGGACGACCACCCAGGGAGGTTCCTGGATGGGAACTTAACCATATCAAGCCCTTACGGGGCAACGGTTTGAGGCGATCATGGGATTCACCTCCTCAAGACAGAGCTGGATAGGGGGTTCCTGGTTTAGCTGTCCAATAAATCGGGCCTATCCCGACCTGGGCCTTGTGACAGCCGGCCCAAATGGCCAAGCCGACTTAAGATAGCCTGGCCCCTATAGATTTTTCATCTGACCTGATATTGTTGGGCAACAGTGACTTGCTTTTCCTATTCAGCCAAGCGTACACGTTTATGTGCAGGGTGGAGGGCCAACCGGAGCATAGCTAACAAGTGTGGGATGCACCAATCCACCTTGGCAACCGCGTGTATGCATCTCAGAATGAGGACGGTCATTTAGAGCAATGTACAGCTAAGCTATAACGGCGTTGGGGCTCGTAACGAGAAAAGATTTGACCTTGAGGTGTTTATTGGTAAAGAAATGCATTTCGCAACTCTGGCGATTGATTCCCTTCCCACCCGCCTCGGCCCAGAATCTAACCAGCCTCAAACGTCCGGGGTAGCTGGACTGTCCCTTAGGGGTGGCCAACTCAATGAGCTCGCCCCTTATGACGTGGGATTGCGGTTTCTTTTCTTCTTCCTACGAGTTGGAGGGCCGTCCGACCCTGTTGGGGACGTCACGGGTCTCGACTATGTTATATTTCATGTTGTCCTTAGCCCGGCAGACAAAGTTGATCATCTTGTCGTTCCAGATGTCAAGCATTTTGTAATGGTTGTACACCCGGTCAATAACAACGAATGCATCTTTAACCAAGCCAGCAAAGGGATCGAGCGTCTCAATGATTTTCTTGTTTTGGTGTTTGGCCTCCGAAATGAAAGTCCAGACAGGAATATAGGTATCGTGCTCCAACATTGAGGTTTAATTTGACTACGCCTTTGGTGCGCCTGAAATCAACCCAGTCAAAGAACGAATGGCAGAGGTCTATGGTCGAGGAGTCTATCGCATACAAGGGTCCCTTGAATTTGAATTTCAACTTGGGCTTGCCAAACGGCAACGATGCGCAGACATTTCTGGCATGTCTCACGAAGGCATTGAAGATGTCCTCGAAAACTTTTAATTCCTATGTTCATTGGCATAGGCTATTGTCGAGCGGCTTGGAGCGTCCTTGAAGCCGAGGTGGTTGAGTTCCCCGCGAAAAAAGCTTGAAACCATTCTCCAACTCCCGCAAAGACGATGTACCTGCAAGATGAGCGTATATCATGATCTTGAGCTGCATTTCAGTGTTGAATGACTTGTACCATTTTTCGGAACCGGCTTCATTGATGATCTGTTTGAGATTGAGTAACTCGAGATATTTAATTATTTGATGGAATATGCTGACCGAGGTCCTGATAATGTCCTTGTTGTCTGTATCTATATGCGCTCATCCGAAGAGATCAGTTTCCACTTTCGAAATTGAACCTGCGACCCGAAATGAACCAGGCTGTCGATTTGGAGGGCCGGTAGCAATTCGACACATGCCATGTGTCGAATTCGAGTTGCGTCATGAGATAGCCAGGGCAGCCGTATTTCTTCCCACCCAGGGCAATCAGCCATCTAATCGAAAAATGACTTCATGAGCCGCATCAATTATCTCACGGAAACTCGGCAGCACAGTGTAATAATCCAGCACGTCAACACGATACGGCAAAGTCGAATTCTCAAAAGCTTCCTTGAGGTTTCCAATGACGGACAGGGGTTGCCGCCTATCCCCCACCACAGCTAAGTCGAGGTCAGAATGTTTTCCATGTGTTCCCTTTTGCCGCGAACCAAAAGCCCATACCTCACCCTGGGGAGCGTAGGCCTCCAGGATTTTCAAAATAACTTCCAGTTCCGCACCGGTGACGTGAATCATGATCGTTCTTCAAGCCGTTTAAGGCTGTCCTGCGCATAGGGTAAAAATTTAAGAGCCACCGTAAACACCTCTTCGGCCACAGTTTCGTTATAAGTGTGCGAGGCGCTGTTGCGAGCCTGATGAAATTCCATCCACTGATTCACATCATAAATAAGCGAGTTCTCCGCACAGATTCGAAAAAACTCCCGACGATTGATACCGCTGACCTCATCGGGGCTAAAATTTATCTCCAGCCAGCGCTTCATGGATTTCCAACATAGCTCATAGGTGGTTTCAAAAGTCTGAATCAAACCGGAGCGTAACAGTTCCCGCTGGGTAATCGTCGCACCGCCGTCAACAAGTTCTCCATATGCCCTTATAGCCTCATGGTAAAAAAGAACCGCATTTCGTAAAGACGACAAATCCAATAATTTATCCACGTATCTTTATCTTTCTATTAGGTTATAATTTAAAGCCAATGCTTTAAGCCATTGAGACCACCCAATTCAGCACATGCCATGTGTTGAATTGGGTTGGTAGCAATTTGGCAAACGATTTTGATGATAGATGATCGCCAAAGATCCCCTGAAACAATTGTAGTCTCCGTCAAATTACCTTTTTATGCTGTTATCTTTGATGGCTTTTATTAGTGCGCAATGATCCCATTTCACAGCCTTACAGTTGAAAACTTCCTTGGGAGTAAGACCCGGCGCTCCCCATGGGTTGGTGGACAAAGCATTCATGTAGTCCAGGGTAATTTGGGCGGCCAGCTGTGAGCAAAATGATGAGCAATGCTCTGTAGTCGTTGTCGATGCCAGCATCTCTGTATGTGGCCCTTATTTTGTTATCAGCACATAGCAGGACGAAAGCCGTTTCCCGTAAATTTTCGTGGATCGGTTGGGTGAAGTCAGTGGTGGGACCGAAGAACAAAGTATATAGATCCTTCAATGATTTGGCTTGTCTATGGAGTTTTCGTTAACCTTTTCGACGTCAGGCTATGAATCTGAAACTAAATCTCCTTCATTAGAAGAATCTTTAATTATACGCTCAAAAAGAGATTCAGGTTTTTGTGTAGGATAATTCTGAAATTCGTTATTTGTCGTATAACCACGTAATTATGAAATACAGGGCCATATATCAGATAAAATGGCTCTCTTGCTTTTATCAAGATACCTAATAAACTTAATTAATTTTTTTATAAAAAATCAATATTAATTGTGTAATTTACGCATTTTATTGATAAATAGTGTCGTCATTTTGTATGAGATTTAACTGCTTTATAAGTATGCATAAAATTTTGTCGATGATTTGGACTTGAACAAGCAGCTAAATAATAATAATGACGACCAGTATATTACTCAATTTTGTTGTTTCATGTATCTATTGTTTTGTCAGGTAAAGAAATCTAATATTAGTGCCATGTATAATTATTAGACTTATAGCAAATAATGATGTTGTCTGTAACAATCATGAGTTTTCTTTGAGTCAGAATGTAAATTTATTTTTTAAAGTCATAAAATTTATAAAGCTATCTTTAGCATGAAATTGGTCTAATAGCGTATGAATATAAAAGTTAATTTTTCAATTGGAATAAACAAAAACTTCAGTATTTAGATAATAAATTACGTATCAAGATTAAACATTTATAAATCATAACGATAAATAATTTTGTTTCGTTAGTGCAAATTTCATTATAAGCAATTTGCTAAAGTATTTCTTGATGTTTTGTAAAATTTTCGTCGCCTATTTCAATGTCTATTAGGGAATCAGCACCGACATCAAAAGGAAGATCGATATAAATTAACTTGATTCCACCTTGCTTCTCTATCTCATCCCTCTTAGGACCATTTTTCAGAGATGATAAAATAAGCTTGTTGTCACCCCATATAAGCTTATTGCTCCAACCATGATAAAGAATAATGCGTTTGAAGTCACCGCATGGTGACCATGGCGATTATCGCTCTCTGCCTTTATTCTGTAACTTGTCAATGCCAAGGGCATTATCCCGCAGTTGGTCATATCCCTTTTCTACAGCCGTCAGAAGATCAGTCCGTTTACGGCAGAAGGTTTGTTCAACAGGAGAATTAAATCCTTTGCCCTCTTGATATATGCGATTTTTTTGACTTTTGATAATGCTGTTGAAGGCATCTTGGGAGGTCGGATAATTCCGGGGATCAAGATCCGGGCCAAATTGCTCTTGCATTTCAGCCCGGTATTTGGCTGGTTGTCTGACTTTTGCCAAGCAATCTGTAAGCGTAAGGCACTGACTGAGTGCGGTCGCCCTGCCAGGGTCTTGTGCTGGATCCGGCATGGCTTGCATGGTAAACCGAAAACATTCTCTCGAAACAAAGACGCATAATTCCGGCTCGTCTGGAGCCGACTTAATTGTAGCATCAATATCCTTGGTCAGTCGCTTCACCGTACTTAAATACGATTTATGGCTGGTAGAGGCATCTCTTTTTTTTCGGGCTTCCATCGCCATGGCGGCATGGGTAGCGACATCAATTATTAAGCCACTCTTCGCCATATGTCTCCACCGCTTCAATGAGATTTATGCCGCTGGCAATTAATGCTTCAATGCCGATTAATTTTTTTATATCATTGGCCGACTGAGGATTAACAGGCAACATATAACACAAGCGATCATATTCATCATCATCGCCTTGCTCAAGTGCCGCCATAGCCTTGTTATAAATATCGTCGCGTTCAGCCTTGGTGAGCTTTTTCATAAAGGGGGTCAGTTGATCCATCATTGATAAACTCCTTTCATTAGATTTTTCATGCTACATTATACCCCAATAAAAGATAAAGGGGCGTGGTTATTTGCCCAGCCGCTTAAGGCAGTTATAGATTGTCGCCCGACTTACCCCATACCTGGCGGCGAGATCGGAGGAGCTGCTGCCGGAGCTTTGTAATATCTCAATTTCTTTTATCTGCTTGGAGCCAAGTTTGGCTCTACGGCCACCCTTGCGGCCTCGGCTCTTGGCAGCCTCAAGACCTGCTCTGGTTCGTTCCCGGATCAGAATGCGTTCGAACTCCGCCAGAGCGACAAAAATATGAAAGACTAGCTTATACCGGTGGCGCTCTGGGTCTCAATGCGCTCTGTAAGGCTTTCAAGGCCCACTCCGCGCTGTTCCAGTTCCATGACGATTTTCACCAGATCGGAGAGGCTTCGGCCGAGGCGATCAAACTGCCAGATAACCAAGGTGTCTCCGGCTCAAAGAGCCTTGAGGCAGTTGCCTAGCTCCGGCCGGTGGGCGCTCTTGCCGCTGGCCGTCTCATCATAGATGATAGAGCATCGGGCCTGACCGAGAGCGTCCAGTTGCAGATTTAAATTCTGGTCGTCTGTGGACACTCTGGCGTAGCCGGATGCGAGAGGATGAAGTTTTAGTCCTGGACATATGACGGGTTCAATCTATTTATAGCCAATCTTGGATTATTGGCACTATGGGTTTAATGATTGGCTCAATATTTTCAAGTACTGCAATATCAAGAGCCATCATAAAAGAAATTTTTATTTTCAACTCCTCCACAGGTCCATCTACTCTAGTTAGTAGCTCTATTTTATTAAAATAATCTTTATTATGTTCAATAAACTGCTTGATATATTTGGAAATTGGCTCGGAGTTAAATGATGTGCATTCAGTAACATGAGCGAATACATTTCTAATTCTGTCATACAGTTTAAGCGATTTGAGTGTGTTTTCGTTGATTATGCCAACCGAATGAGACATTTTAGTCTTTAGCATAAACGTAATCTCATGAGATTCGTCCTTAAGCCATTGGTCGATAGATGCACTCTTGCAAAGTCTTCTTTTTAAAGCGTCTGATAAAATTCTTTCTATATGCCCCACCCCTACTATTGTAGCCTCTCTGTCTGACAGAGCATGCAATTTGTGGAGATAAAGGCGGCTAGACTTCAAAAGTTGCTCATTCCACTTTGGCGGCAAGAGGCCATTGCTTTCACTGCTCATAATTTATCACCTTAACATTGTACGCATTCAGCCTGGTTGCTATAAATGATAAAACAGAAGGGACAAATTTAAAGAAACATATCTTGAAGGCCGATGCCGGTCAAGCCTGAGCAAAAGTCATTCGACGCTCCAAACGTGACCATCTTAACATGGCTTAATATCTAGGGGGGAACCCTTCCCCTTAGGGTTGGAAAAATCCTTGGCCGCATTGACGTTAAACTATGAGTGAAAAATTGAAGAGGAGGTATTAATTAAGAATAGAGGGCGCAGGTTGTTTTTGAGCCAAGCCAAGTAGCATTCTTTGAAGAATTGGCTAAAGGATTTTCTCTCGCAAGTGGCTCTGATAGACCAATATCTCTCGGCGGCCAGTCTCCCTTTTTCGCCCCTGGTGCCTTGGGTCACATTTCTAGCCATGACTACTGGTCTAATACTTCGCTCGGCCGCATTATTGGTGGGCTCTACTCCAGGATTTTCTACAAATGTAGTGTAGGTATGGTCTTGGCCCTTGAATCTCTTAGCCAAGGTCTCAGGTCTGCCTCTATCTGGGGCGTTAGCGCCATCAGTGTTGAAATCTTCAGCACTTTGTCGGAGTTTTTCAAGATTATCTGGTGTCGGATCTTTGTTGAACTCCTTTCGAGCGTCAAACAATGCATTGATCAGGGCCACCATTTTTTCTCCAAATTTGGAGATTGCCTGGTCAGTAAAATGGTCCGCACACCGCTTATATTCACGTTTCAGATGAGATAAGCACGTTTGCAGAGATACACCAACTGAGTCTTTGGCGAAACTCTGGTAAACACCGTAGTAATCACAATGGATGATGCCACTGTAACCAGTAGTGAGTATGCGGTCAACTGTATCCCGGCTCCTGTTGCCGATAACGTAGAGCACTTTTGACGCTTTCGCCTTGTCGATGGGGTCATGGTTTCTATTGAGCTTGCCTTTTGGTCACTGATAAGGTAAGGTAAATCATTTACAGGTGCCCCTGGGGGGCCTAACAGGGAACACCCGTGTGATTCGGGGACGGACCCACCGCTGTAATCGGGGACTGGCAAAATACGTCGGGCGTTTCGCCCGTCACAAGGCCACTGGCTCAAGGGCTGGGAAGGCAATTTTGGCAGTATGATCCGAAAGTCAGAAGACCTGCCTGTGGAATTGTCGACTGCCTGTAGCCCGGGGATGGGGCTGGCAGCCGGTTCGGGGTATTGAGTCCCTGATCGCTTCTCGGGATAAAAATGGGAATCCTGGATTGACTAAGCAATCCAGGGTTTTTTTTTGGGCTAACCCCAACTTTTTGTGTCCACCCGTCCCCGAAGTTAATTTACGCCGGCAGCCAAGTTTTATTGACCGCTGCGTTGGGGACGGGTTTAGGAAAAAATGTTTGGTTTGCGCTTGACCCAGTTGGCCTCGTCCGGGCTTTTTGGTCTGGCCTTCGCCTTGTCGGTTTGGCTGCCTACCCGAAGGGCGGGACGGGCGGCTTTTGTTCTGGGGACGCTCCTGGGACTGGGCTACATAGGATGGCGCTATTGGCTGGCCTGGCCAATGACTCCGATGTACCTGGGAACGGTAGCCGTACCGCCAGTCTTAGCCGTTATGGTCTTGGTCACTGAGCAGGGGAATTATGGCCACAGCCAAAAGATTTGGGGGGCGGCCTCCCTTTTGGCCGGGCTTTTGGGGATGGTTTGCTGGCTTTTCCCCAAGGATTTTTATCTGCCGTTTCTTAAAACCGCTACGGTTTTCTCCCATCTCCACCTGGCTTTTACGGTCTTAGGCAAAGCCGCATTTTTGCTGGCTGGGTTGTGGGGAGGCTGCTTTTTCAGGGCTGGCCAGGGCAGTCCTGAGGTTTATAAACGCCGCTTAACTTCTCTGACAGCGCTAGGTTTTGGATTTTGGACCCTGAGCATGTTTTCTGGAGAAATATGGTCATATCGGGGCTGGGGGTTGGCGGTAGTCTGGGATGACGCCGTCATCGTGACCTTCATGGCCACTTGGTTTTTCTTTACCGGCATCCTCCACCTTTACCTGACCCGCCTGGGGACAACCGGGACTAGGGCCGCCTTGGCTGTGGCCGGGCTGGTATGGGTACTTTTGGTCAACTGCTGGTCAGATCTGGGGCCGTATCGGCCCCCGGTTTTCCGCCCATGAGATTTAAGGCCAAGCCCAGCTCGTCCGCAGTCCGCCTTGGGGCGGTCTTGTGGCGCATTATAGCCAGCACGGAACTGTCGGTGGTTTTGTGTTTTATGATTGCCTTGGACACGGCTTTAGCCTACCCGATCATCAAAAACCATCTGACCACTTTCCTGCCGCTGGGGGAAATGCGGATTTTTGACTGGCTGGCCACTTATGGCCGTTTCAATCTCGGTCACACGGCCTGGTTTTTTATCCTGATGGGGCTTTTATCGCTCCTTGGCCTCAATACTTTGATCTGCACTACCATTAGGGTCAGGCGCCTGGTCAGAAACCGGGCCGCCGGCTGGTTTTGGAAGCTGGGACCCCAGGTCATGCATTACGCTGTACTGGTAATACTCACCGGATATCTTTTAAGTTACGCCACCATCGAAAGCCTTCCCGGCCGAGCTCTGATTCCTGGGGGCCCGCCTTTAAAATTGTCAGCCGCCTTAGGGAGTCTGTCGGCGACGGTGGAAAACCCCAGGCTCTACCAAGGGAGCCGGTTGGATTTTTTTGACGGCTGGTACCTTGACCCGGGGTTCATCCTGGAGCTAACCACCCCAGACGGAAATAGTTTTAAGTCCAAAGTTAAATACGGTCAACCAGCGTTGCTGGGAGGCTACCATTTTTACCTGACCGATTTTCATCCAAAAAACTCAGCCTGGCGGGGTATGGGCTCGGATTATATGACCCTGGCCATCCGCCGCGACCGCTCGGCCTTTGTTTATCTAACCGGGTTGGGACTTTTTATTTTGGGGCTGGGTATTTATGGAGCTGATTTTTTTAGGAAAAAATCGGCTTGAAATTTAAACCTGACCCAATGGTGATTTGTCTTGGGTGCTTCTTGGCTGGTGTAGAAGGCCTTAGTTGGTTGTTGGGATTGTAATTATATTTTGCCTCGGGAGTAACAATTATGGAAGCTTTGCTGGACGCCAAAGTCATTTTTCAGCGCCAATACAGCCGCCGGGTAACAGTTTTTTGGCTTTTGGCCGTTTTGACGGCGGTGCTGATGATTTTAAACCTGACCATCGGCTCAATCAGTTATCCGGCGGCAGAAGTATTTAAGACTCTGTTAAATCCCTCCGAGACCGGGGACCTTGGATTCATCGTCTGGAAGATCCGCCTGCCCCGGACCCTGGCCACAGTCATGGGCGGGGCCTTTTTGGCTGCCTCCGGCCTTCTTTTGCAAGTTTATTTTCGAAACCCCATTGTGGGGCCTTTTATTTTGGGCATTTCCTCCGGGGCAACCTTGACAGTTTCCTTGGTCATGCTTACGGGAATAGGCTTCCGGCTCACCTATGCTACGCCGTTTTTAACCACTTTGGCCGGCTGTGCCGGGGCCTACGCCGTCATGGTGGTAGTGGTAGCCATCGCCGCCAAGGTCAGAGGCGGAGCGACTCTTTTGGTCGTCGGTTTGATGATGGGTTACGTCTGTACCTCGGTCACCTCCATCCTGACGGCCTTGGCCGAAAAGGAAAAAATTAAAGGCTTTGTGCTTTGGGGTATGGGGAGTTTTTCCGGCTTTAAGTGGATTGAGATTGGCATCATGTTTTTTGTGGGGGGCGCCTTGGTCTTGGCGGTATTCATTCTGGCTAAACCTCTCAATGCCTTCCTTTTGGGGGAGGATTACGCCGCCTCCATGGGCGTCAATATCCGGCGTTTTCGCATTTTTATTCTTCTGGCCTCTTCATCTTTGGCCGGGCTGGTGACGGCCATGGCCGGTCCGGTAGCCTTTATCGGGCTGGCCGTCCCCCATATGGCCAGGCTCAGTTTTGGGACTTCTGACAACCGGGTTTTGGTTCCCGGGTCCTGTTTGTTGGGGGCGGCGGTAACAAGTCTTTGCGATTTGATAGCCCGGATGTGGCTAAATCCGGTGGAACTTCCCATTTCAGCCATTACGGCTTTTTTCGGGGCCCCCATTGTCATCGGGCTTCTTTTAAAGCGCGGATTTAAGATTTGAGGCTTTAAAGCAAAAGCGTAACTAAAGCCTGCCTCTTAGAATTAGAGATGGGCAAGCCGGCTTAGCCTCGGGAGCCTAAAAAAACGTTTGGGCCGCCCCAAGCCATATGCGATTGGCCTTTGGTAAAGCCCGAGGTTGCCGTAAGGCAGACTTGGCGGGTATTGGTATAAAATATGTCAAGAGTTAAGGTCACTTTTTTTTCGGCCACTGGCCTTGAGGTTGGTCCGTTATCTGGTGCTCTGGCCTCTTTTAGGGAACTCGGCGGCCAGATGGAGCTTAACTTAAGGACCCAGGCCCAGCTTTTTGACGCCTCCCGGTGCACTGATTTTGTGAAAATGGCCCAGGCTTCCGAGGTGGTGGTCCTGAACCTTCATGGAGGACCGGAATCATTTCCAGCCTGGCGGGAGTTTGAGGAAGCGGCCAAGGAAAACCAGCCGGAATTTCCGATTGTCCATGTTCAGCCGGAAGGGGGCGATCTGGAGTCTTTGGAATGGTCCCAGAAAATATCGTCTAATTTCGGAAGCCAGAGTTTTGAAGATACCAGAAAGTACCTGGCTTACGGAGGCCTGGACAACCTGATTGAGCTGTTAAAGCAGCTTTCGGTTCTGGCCGGAAAGAGGAAGGCTCAATCTAACCTCCCAGAGCTGGAGCCGGCTCCGCCGAAGGTCCCGGCCTTTGAGGGGCTCTACCATCCCCTTTATAGCTTGGACCAAGATGAGGAGACGTACTTTCGGACCAGAATTGATCCGGCCAAGCCGACCGTCGGCATCTGGTTTTATCAGACCTTTTGGCTTAACCGGAACCTTGGACATATCGACCAATTGATCACCAGCCTGGAAAGCCGTGGGGTCAATGTTGTTTGTGTTTTTCACATGCGTTATATTGATAAAGATTTGGGCAATCCAGGAGCCGCCCATGCGGCGGCCCGGTTTTTTACTGAGGCCTCCGGTCGCTCCCGTATTGATGCCCTTCTCAGCCCCATGTCCTTTTCCCTGACTCTGACCTGTCCGGACTGCCGGGAGTTGTTCGAAAAACTGGGGATCCCGGTCATCCAGGCCACCACTTCGTCGGCGCCAAAAGAAGTCTGGGAGGCCAGCCCCCAGGGCTTGGCGACCATGGATGTGGCCTTATCGGCAGCCCAGCCGGAATTTGACGGTAACATAATTTCCGTTCCTTTTGCCTTCAGGCAGCAGAGCCGAATCGACCCGCTGACCAAAGCCCTATTGGTTTCCTATGAGCCTGACCCGGAAAGGTGCGCTAAGTTGGTGGATCTGGCCGTCAACTGGGCCAAGCTCAGGCGGGTCCCCAATGCCGACAAGAAAATTGCGGTGAGCTTCCACCATTATCCTCCCAGAAATGACCGCATCGGCTGCGCAGCTGGGCTTGACAGCTTTAAAAGTGTGGTCGAGGTCTTAAAGGCCTTAAAAGAGGCCGGCTATGACGTGCCCCGCACCTTTGAAGGGGAAGACGAGCTGGCCAAAGAAATTGTCGAGCGCCTGACCTCCGACCGGAGGTATCTGACTCCCGAGGCTATGTCGGCGCGGGCCGAGGCCCGGGCCGGAGCTGATTTTTACCGGCCCTGGCATGAGGCCTTGCCTGAGGCGGTCAAGGTTAAAATGATCTCCGATTGGGGGCCCATTCCGGGAGAGCTCTTTGTCTATCAAGATGAAATGCTTTTTAGCGGTCTAGCCTGCGGCAATGTATTTATCACCATTCAGCCGACCCGGGGGTATCTGGAAAACATTGAGAAGGTCTACCATGATTTTTCCCTCTCGCCGCCCCACCAGTACTTGGCCCATTACCGGTGGCTTAAAGAAGTCTGGGGGGCCATGGCCGTAATCCACGTCGGCAAACACGGTTCTCTGGAATGGCTCCCGGGAAAGTCACTGGGGCTTTCCAGGGAGTGTTATCCCGATCTGTCGATCATGGATCTGCCCAACATCTATCCCTATATCATCAACGACCCCGGTGAAGGGACTCAGGCCAAAAGAAGAAGTTACGCCGTCATCATCGATCACCTGACTCCGGCCCTGACTTCAGCCGACCTGTACGACGAGCTGGAAAAGGTCAACGCCATAATCTCAGAGCGGCATCTGGCCTTGACTGAAGACCCCGGGAAAGTCCAGATTTTGGAAAACCTTATCTGGCAGCAGGTCGAAGAGGCCCATCTCGACAGCGATCTGGGGATAACCGCTGAAGAAGCCAAAAAAGATTTTGATTCTTTTTTAGCGGCCCTCCACGCCTATCTCGGGGAATTATCCGATACCATGATTGCCGACGGCCTGCACGTCCTGGGGCAGAGTCCGACGGGTCGGCGGCTTACGGAAACAATAGTTCAGCTAACCAGGGTCGCTGGTCCCGATCGTCCTTCTCTGAGGCGGGCAATAGCGGCAAGCCTTGGTTATGATTTTGATGAGGTTACTCAAAACCCAGGTTTAAGGTTGTTTGGGGGGCTGACCGGGGCGCAGGTCATCGAAAGCATCCACAAGCTTTCGGTTGCTCTGGTTGATAAATTGTCCGAGCATGATTTTGTCTTTAGTCAAGCCCGGGAGGAATTGATCGGCCTTTTGGCCGAATCGGCTGCTTTAGGCGACTCTTTTCTAAGCCCAGCCTCAATCCCAGCCAAAGCAGATGGATCCGGTCCGGCGGTCAAAGAAGATAATTTAAACGAAGAATCGGCCCCGGCGGCTCCAGACGCTTCGGCTCGCTTTAAGGCGGTTTTGGAGGTCTTAAGGCACATTAGCCAAACCTTAGTGCCCGATATAAAGGGCTCCACGGCTGAACTTACCAACACCCTGGCCGCCTTGGGCGGCGGTTTTGTACCGCCGGGGCCTTCCGGAGCCCCCAGCCGGGGCCAGACTGATATCCTGCCGACCGGACGCAATTTTTATTCGGTCGATCCCCGCAAAATACCAAGTCCAGCTGCCTGGGAGGTCGGCCAGCGCCTGGGGCAGGCTTTGATTGAACGCTGCTTGGCTGAGACCGGAAATTATCCCCGCAATGTCGGGATATTGGTTTACGGCACCTCCACCATGCGCTCTCGGGGCGACGATATTGCCGAGATTTTGTTTCTCTGGGGCTTAAAGCCGGTTTGGCGCTCGGCCGGGACGGTTGAGGGTCTGGAGGTTATCCCTCTGTCGGAATTAGGCCGCCCGAGAATTGATGTCACGGCCAGGATTTCGGGATTTTTCCGGGATTCTTTTCCCAACCTGGTCGATTTTCTGGACCGGGCGGCGATCATGGCCGCCACGCTGTCGGAGCCGGTAGAGTCAAATTTTATCCGGGCTCATGTTCTGACCGATATGGAGGCCTACCGGCTCCAAGGGCGCAGCCAGCAGGAAGCTTTCCGGGAGGCGACCTTCAGGGTCTTTGGCTGCCCGCCGGGGACTTATGGGGCTGGGGTGGCCGAGCTGGTTGAAAGCGGCCGGTGGCAGGACCGAGACGAACTCGGGGAGATTTATATTCGCTGGTCGGGCCACGCCTACGGCGAAGGCAGTTACGGACTGGTCCGTCCGGAGGGCTTCCGGAGAGTGCTCTCACGGATGGATGTTACAGTCAAAAACGAGGATAGCCGCGAATACGATATGATGTCCTGTACCGATTATTATAACTATTATGGCGGACTCATCGCCGCCTCCAGGGCCGTCCGTGGGGTTGAGCCCCTGTCTTTGATGGGTGACAGTTCCGATCAAGTACGGGTCCGGACTACCCACGAGGAGGCTAAACACGTTTTAAGGTCCCGTTTGGTCAATCCCAAATGGCTCGACGGACTCAAGCGTCACGGTTTTAAAGGCGCCGGGGACATCTCCCACATGATGGATACCCTTTACGGCTGGGACGCCACCGCCAATGTGGTCGAAGATTGGATGTATGAAAAGGCGGCTTGGGCCTGGGCCCTGGAACCCGAGACCCGCCAATGGATGGACCAGGTCAACCCCTTTGCCCGCCGCAACATTTTGGAAAAGCTCCTGGAAGCCATTGCCCGGGGTCTTTGGGAAAATCCGGGTCAGTTGGCTCAAACCCTGCGAGACGAGTTTTTGGAGCTTGAGGGCCAGCTTGAGGATTACCTCGACCCCGAAGGCCAGCGGGAGCTCTCATGACCCGGCCGCTTTACCCTTTGGCGGCTGTGGTCGGACAAAAGGAGCTGGTTAAAGCTCTTATCTTGTGTGCGATCAACCCTTCGATCGGAGGAGTGCTCATCAGAGGAGAAAAGGGGACCGCCAAAAGCACGGCCGCCCGAGGTTTAAGCGAGATCCTGCCGCCGGTTTATCCTTTAGCTGACCGGGCTTTTAAAGCCGGCTATTTCGGCTCGGCCGGGCCTTTTGAGCGGCTTGGGCCGGAAGCTTTAAATCCGACCGGCTTCACTGACGCTCGGCCTGAGAGTAATCGGCCCTTAGAAACTGCGCCAGCGCCTTTTTTGACCCTGCCCTTAAACGCCACCGAGGACCGGGTGGCCGGAGGCCTGGATCTCGGTGAGGCTCTGGCGACCGGCTGTCGGCGGTTGGCTCCAGGCCTTTTGGCTCAGGCCCACCAAGGCATTTTGTACGTCGATGAGGTTAACCTCCTTGACGATCACTTAGTCGATCTGATCCTGGATGCGGCCAGTTCCGGAGTCAACCGTCTGGAACGCGAGGGCCTGTCTTTGAGCCATCCGGCCAGATTTGTTTTGGTGGGCACCATGAACCCCGAAGAGGGCGAACTGCGACCCCAGTTTCTGGATCGCTTCGGGCTTTCAGTTAAGGTTGAATCGGAAAGCGATCTTGATTTAAGAGTTGAACTCATGCTCCGCCGGGAGGCTTTTGACGCTTCCCCGGTCGCCTTCAGAAATATCTATCAGGCTCAGACCCAAAAACTGAGGCAAAAACTTCTAGCGGCCGCCGAAAGACTTCCCCATTTGATGATCCCCATATCTATTCGAAAGTTGGCTTCGCATTTGGCCAAGGAACACAATGTGGCCGGACACCGGGCTGATTTGATCATCGAACGCGCCGCAGCGGCTTTGGCCGCCTGGAATGGTATGGAGCAGGTCACCGAAATAGAGGTCATTGAGGTGGCTCCGTTGGTCTTGGCCCATCGGCAAAGGGAGGCCGTGCCGCCAAAGCCTCAGGAGCAACCCGACCGCTCCAAGTCTTCTGAACAACAACAACAAGATGACCAACCCGAGCCATCTCAATCGCCCGATTCATCCGACCAGCAAGACCGCCAAAACCAACCAGACACTAAAGAGCAGCCGGAATCGTCCCAACCCGAAAATACAGATAGCTCTCAAGACAGTCAGCCTCAAAGTAAGGTCAATGCCCCGGCTGACTCAGCCGAGACGAGCCAAGCTCCTGCCCAAGCTACGGAGATAGCTGCCGAGACGGTCTTTGAGGTCGGGCCTACCTTTGGTGTAGTTCCCATCCGGAGTCCTTTTGACCGGATTCGCCGAAAGGGTTCCGGCCGGCGGTCCCGCAGCCGGATTATCCAAAAACAAGGCCGCTACGTCAAAAGCGGCCCCGACCGTGGTTCGGGGGACATCGCCATTGACGCCACCATCAGGGCGGCGGCCCCCTACCAGCTGAATCGGGAAAAGCGTCCAGGCCTGACCGTGGCCATCGAACCACCTGATTTCCGGGAGGCCATTCGGGAGAAAAAGATGGGCAATTATCTTTTTTTCACCGTCGATGCCAGCGGTTCCATGGGAGCCAGGGGCCGGATGGCCGCCTCCAAAGGGGCGGTGATGTCTCTGTTGCTTGACGCTTACCAAAAAAGAGATCAGGTGGCCCTGATCACCTTTCGCCGGGATCAGGCCCAGGTGAATCTTCCTCTGACTTCGTCTATCGATCTGGCCGGAAAGTTGCTGGCCGAAATGCCGGTGGGCGGGCGGACGCCTTTAAGTTCGGCCTTGACAGTAACCTCCCGGGAGGTTCGAAACGCCTTGAGTAAAAATCCACTGGCCAGACCCATTGTCATCATCATTACCGACGGGCGGGGCAACGTTTCGCTTGAGGAAAACGTCAACCCCGTCAAGGAGGCTTTGAGGCTGGCTGAAGTGATGACCAGGGAAAAGAGAGTCAAGTACATTGTGGTCGATACCGAGGAACCGGGAGCGGTAACCTTCGGCTTGGCTCAAAAACTGGCGGACAAGCTTTTGGCTGTTTACTTAAAGACAGAAAATCTCAAAAGCAAGACTTTGGTTGATCTGGTAAAAAACGATTCATTTTTTTCCTAAGGCCATTATGACTGGCCAGGGCTAAGATGGGGCAGGTCAATGGGATTAAGAAAATTAGGTCCGGGTTTTTTCGAAGGTTTTTTCCCGAGGTCTTTAGTTACCAGCGGCAGGCCTTAAGCCGCCTTGATTTAAATTTAAAAGATTTAGCTAATTAATGGCTAAAGCCATGGGTCAAAGCCCAATTACGCACTCGATTAAATTCGAGAGCATTTTTAAGTCCACATTTGGGGTCACTTGTGAGGTGATCTTTTGAGGCGATCAACATGAAAAATAAGACCGCAGTCTATCCTTTTGCGGCCATAGTTGGACAGGATAAGCTCAAGCTGGCCTTGATTTTAAACATCATCAACCCCACCCTTTCTGGAGTTTTAATCCGTGGGGAAAAGGGCACCGCCAAATCCACCGCTGTCCGGGCCCTGGCCGATATCCTGCCTGAGATCGAAGTTATCAGGGGGGACCCTTTTGGGCTTTCACCCGACGAGGCCGAGATTTATGAGGATTTAAGTATAGCCCTGGGCCGTCCGGTGACCAGTCCGCCGGTCTTTGAGCGGCGGAAAGTCAGGGTGGTCGAGCTGCCCGTGGGGGCCACCGAAGATCGGGTGGTTGGGTCAATGGATTTGGAAAGAGCCCTTAAAACCGGTGAAAAAAGAGTCGAGCCCGGTCTTTTGGCCCAAGCCCACCGGGGCATTTTGTACGTCGACGAGGTCAATCTGCTCGACGATCACGTGGTGGATGTGCTTTTGGATTCTGCGGCCATGGGGGTCAACACTTTGGAGCGCGAAGGGGTGTCATTTTCTCATCCGGCCAGTTTTACCCTGGTTGGGACCATGAATCCGGAGGAAGGGGAGTTAAGGCCCCAGCTTTTGGATCGGTTCGGGCTCTGCGTCAACGTCGGGGGCTTAACCGATCTTGATTCCAGAGTCGAGGTCCTGGAAAGAAGAGCCCGCTTTGACAGCGATCCAGAGGGTTTGGCCCTGGAATTTGCCGGAAGGTCTCAGCAAATTGCCGATTCTATCCAGCGGGCCCGGCAATTAATCGGCCAAGTGGAGATCGATCGGGACAGTTTGTATAAAATCGCTCGTTTTTCTTTGGAACTCGGGGTCGACGGCCACCGGGGCGATATTATAATCCTTAAGGCTGCCAAAACTTTGGCTGCCTACCGCAATCGGACTAAGGTGGAAGCCTCCGATATTCAGGAGGCCGCCGAGCTGGCCCTGCCGCATCGGGTTCGGCGTCAGCCTTTGATGGAGATCAGTGACAATCTTCAATCGGTTCGCCGGGCCGGGGCCAGAGCGGAAGGTACCGGAGCTTGATAATTCGGAGCTGACTTTATTAACACCGGGCCCAGCCCTGGGTTTTTTTAAAGGGAGGTAAAAAAGTGTTAATCACCGCTTTGATCCCGGCCGGCCTGCATTGTTGGATGGCTGAGGCGGCTTCATTTTTTCCGGCTTCCGAACTTAAAGTATTTCCAGCCCGGGCTTTGCAGGACCAGCAGGTGCTGGAGCAGGCCTTGAGCCTGATTAAGAGATCCGATGCGGTCCTGGTCTTTCAGACCGAGGATCCGGTTTGGGGGCCGGTGACCGATGGGCTCCCGGACGGGGTGCCGGTAGCCTGGCTGACCATGGACGGTGCAGCCGGCGCTTGCCGGGGAGTCAGCGGAAAAATTCTCCAGAGTATTGGCGAGCTTTTAACTCACGGAGGAGCGGCCAACGCCCGAACGCTGTGGTCGGTCATGCTGGCTTTAGCGGCCAAAACTGATTTTGAGGTTCAAGTCGAACGCTCCCCGAACCTTGGAATTTGGCATCCTCAGGCCCCGGACAGGTATTATGCCAATGTTTCCGATTATCTTAAGTTCTATGAGCCCTACGCTCACCAGCGGTCTTTGGGCCCGGCGACGGTCGGGATTTTAATGCATCGGCATTTTTGGAATGTCGATCGCCCGCTGGTCGAAGAGGCCTTAATCTGCGCCTTGGAGGCCAGGGGACTTAAGGTGAGGTGTCTGTTTGTCGATCAAGGGCTGGGGGAGGGAGCTGACGTCCTAAAGTATCTTTCGGAAAACCTCATTGGCGTCGATGGGACGGCCGCAGTTGAGGTCTTGATAAAACTGGTGGCCGTTTTAAGCTTGGGAGCAAAGAAGACCGGCAGCAGCTATATCGGCGACGATTCCCCGGCCGGTCCGGCGGCGTCTTTTTTTCGCCAGCTGGGGGTCCAGGTCCTGCAGCCGGCGGTCAGTCACCGTCTTTCCTTGGCCCAATGGGAGCTTGATCCGTCAGGTCTGGGACCCGAGGTCAGCTGGTCGATGACCCTGCCCGAATTTGAGGGAGTCATAGAACCGATGTTGATTGGGGGGACAGAAAGTGATTTTTCAAAAATAGAACTTGAGTCAGCCCGCCGCCCGCACCTGGAGCGGGTGGGGCATCTGGCCGACCGGGTTAAGCGGTGGGTGGAGCTGAGGCGGACGCCGGTTGAGAATCGCAAAATCGCTTTAATTTTACATAACGCCCCCTGCGCCTCAGTCGAGGCCACTATTGGAACGGCCTCCGGCCTGGAGGCCTTTGAAACGGTGACCGATATTGCCCGCTTTTTAAAAAGCCGTGGCTGGTCCATTGAGCCGCCCGAAAGCGGCCGGAGCCTTTTGGATACCATCATGAGCCGCAAGGCCATCAGCGAGTTCAGATGGACAACAGTTCAAGAGATAGTCGGCAAAGGCGGAGCTCTGGCTCGGGTGCCGTTAGCTGACTACCAAGCTTGGTACGATGAATTCCCCAAAAGCGTTCAGACCAGATTAGACGAAACCTGGGGGGAGCCCCCAGGCCGGGAGGTCGACGGGGTACCGGCGGCCATGGTTTTTGAAGGTGACCTGGTTGTCTCAGGGCTGACCTTGGGCCCTAAGGCGGTAGTATTGGTCCAGCCCAAGCGGGGCTGCGCCGGGAGCCGCTGTGATGGAAGAGTCTGCAAAATTCTCCATGATCCAACGATCCCCCCACCTCACCAGTATTTGGCCACCTATCGGTGGCTGACCGATGAACGCGGCTTTGGGGCTCATGTGATAATTCACGTCGGAACCCACGGCAATCTTGAATATCTGCCCGGTAAAAGTCTGGGCTTATCGCAAGAGTGCCTACCTGATTTGGCTTTGGGGACCGTTCCCCACCTTTACATTTACAATAGCGGTGTGACCGCTGACGGCCTGATGGCTAAACGCCGGGCCTATGCCGTTTTGGTTGATCACCTTCAGCCGGTCATGAGCCAGGCCGGCCTCCATGGGGAGCTCAGCGATCTGTCCGATCTGATCGGTCAATGGGAGCGCTCGGAAGGCGGCGAGCGAAAATCCAGGCTCGAATTGTTGATCCGCGAACAGCTCTCTTCTTCGCCCCTGGCCCGGGATCTGCCGATGGAATCAGATTCATTTGAGTCCATTGTTCGGGCCTTGAAAGGGGCTTTGATGACTGTTTCCCAAAGCCTCATTGAGCAGTCGCTTCACGTTTTCGGCCGAATTCCCGAAGGCGAGCAGCTGGAAAAAATCGTTGCCTGCGCCTTGCGTTATGAGAGCGGCGACAACCCCTCCTTAAGATTCTTAATAGCGGCAGCCTTGGGACTCGATCTGACCGAGCTTTTAAAAAATTCAAACCAAAAGTATAAAACCAACGGCCGGCTCATATCGGCGGCTGAGGTAGCAGCGGCGCTGGATACCGAAGCAGGGAGGCTGTCGGCGGAGGTCTTAAATGGCCGGCCCTTGGTTGAGGCTCTGGGCCGCTCAATGGCCGAGGGCCCGCTGGCAGCTCTGGTCGGTTTGACTTTTCCAGCCGCCCCAATAGGCTTGTCGGCCGTGAGTTCGAAAGCTGGTTCCGGAGTAAGCGGGACTGATTTTGGTCCCCGTCCGGATCAGAGTTTAAGTCAGTCCGAATCCACTGGCCCCATCTTGACTGAACTGGCTCGAACTGAAAAAAGAATAAGCGATCTCCAAGCCAGGCTCAGGGCCTGCCGAGAGCTTGAGTCTTTAAGCGAGGCACTCGGAGGAAAGTTTGTAACTCCGGGGCCGTCTGGGCTTTTAAGCCGGGGTTTTGATTCGGCTGCTCCCACTGGGCGCAATTTTTACTCCCGCGATCCCCGGCGGGCCCCGACTCGGGCGGCGGCCGAGGTGGGCCGTTTGCTGGCCAAGGCCTCCTTGGACAGGTTTTGGGCTGAAGAGGGCCGCTATCCGAATAATATGGCTTTTTTTTGGATCTCTTCCGATCTCCTCCAGGCTGACGGCGAGGTCTTAGCCCAAATGCTGGCCTTGATGGGTCTTAATCCGACCTGGGACCCAGCTGGTCTGGCCTCCGGCTTTGAAGTCATTCCCTTAGAGGCCCTCGGCCGTCCCAGAATTGATGTGACCTGCCGCATGAGTGGGATTATCAGGGATTGTTTTAGATCATCATATGAGTATCTGGACCGAGCTATCAGCTTGGTTGCGGCCCTCAATGAGCCGCCGGAGGCTAATTACGTCCGAGCCCGGGCTTTGGAGGCCATGCCCCAGGAGCTTGAAAAATCCGATTCCAACCGGGATTTGGCCTGGCGGCGGGCGACCACCAGGATTTTTTCCCAAGCTCCAGGCTCTTTTGAGAGCGGAACTTATTTGGCTATCATGGCCTCGGCCTGGGAGACCGAGGCTGAACTGGCCGAAATTTTTGTTCACCATCATTCCCACGCCTACGGGTCGGACGGCTTTGGCCTGGCGGCCCCGGAGCTTTTTGAACGTCAGCTCCAAAGCGTGGATTTAAATATGCTCAACCTCCATGACGATCACCAGGATTTTCTGGGCTGCGGAGGATTTTTTGGAGCCCAGGGGGGAATGGCCCAAGCGGCTGGGTACTTTAAGGGGGTCAAGATCAAAAGCTACCTTGGTGACACCAGGGAGACCTCCGTTCCGGTTATCCGGACCTTGTCTGCGGAAATCAACCGTTGTTTTCAGGCCAGGCTCCTTAACCCGGTCTGGATCAAAAACATGATCGCACAGGGATATAAAGGAGCGGCCGAGATTTCCCGCCGGGTCACCAACGCCTTTGGCTGGGCCGCAACAACTGGAGAGGTTGATGGGGCTGCCTTTGACGGCCTGGTAAAAGGACTGTTGGCTGACGATGAGGTTAGAAATTTTTTTGAAACTCAAAATCCCTGGGCCCTCGAAGAGATTGGCCGCCGGCTCCTCGAAGCCCAATCCAGGGGCTTGTGGAATCCGGAGCCGGAGGTGTTGGAGATTTTAAAGGAAAAGTATCTGTCACTGGAGGGAGTGCTTGAGGAAGGGACCGAAGCTTTCGGCGGCGACCTTCAGGGCGGAAGTGTTGACATCATCACCAGTTCCCAGCTTCCCAACTGGCGGAAAAAACTCGACGACTACCGCCACCGGGCTGGCTTGGGGGCCGTGGTTGGGCCGAGTTAACCAAGATGACTCACGGTTTTAGACTTCCGTCACCTTTTTTTGGGCGCCGTCAAACACCTGGGCGGCCGTCCTTTTTGACTCAGGCCGTCTTTAGGGTCTTTTGGACGGCCATCTGGCTGATGGCCGCCGGAGGGGCGGTTTTTTTGGCTGGCTGCCAGGGCCCAGGGCTACCGGATAATCTGGCCCAAAGTTATTTGGTAACCGATCACGGTGACTGGTTAGAGGCGGTTGACTGCGCCGGCCGGAATCTGGCTTTGGTCCCTTGGGAGACAGAAGTCCCACCAGGTTTTATCCCGCAAAGGGTTATCCGGATTCCGGTTAAAAGGGTGGTGGCTGCCTCCGGGACCTATGATCCAGGCATAATAATGGCCTTGGGCGAGCTTTCGGTGGTGGTCGGCAGCGATGAACTGCCAGAAAATTGGTACTTGCCGGAGATCTTGGAGGCTTTCAGAAGCGGCTCACTGGAATTTGTCGGGCTTTGGGACTCTTTGGATTTTGAGGTCATCCGCCGGCTTAAGCCCGATGTGATCTTAAGCTCCAGTTTGCAAGTTGCTCAAACTCTTGAATCGCTGGGCTTTGTGGTTGCGGTCACCTATAGTCACGTCAATAATGACTTGGACAACCGCATCAAGCTGTTCGATTTTTTGGGTGCCCTTTTGGGACGCCGCTCTGAGGCCCAGGCCTTGACGACCGAATTAAAAATGACCTTGGAGCTGGTAACTGAGGCGACCAAAGGCCGGCCCCGGCCGCAAATTAGCTGGGGAATTTATTTTAACAACCGGGTCTATCCACTCAACGGGGATTTCTGGCTGAGCCAAATTTTTGAAATTTGCGGTGGGGATTATGTTTTGTCAACCCTCAAGGCCGGTTCAATGGAACTAAATTTGGAAAGTTTTTTGGTGGCCTCTGCCCA
Organism: Deltaproteobacteria bacterium; assembly: GCA_031271165.1. Classification (GTDB taxonomy): domain Bacteria; phylum Desulfobacterota; class Desulfarculia; order Adiutricales; family Adiutricaceae; genus JAISWF01. The sequence goes on along the minus strand of JAISWF010000252.1, from coordinate 12,549 downwards.
GGCCGATATTTATTTCGCCTCTGTCCTTTACGAGGGCGAGGTCAAGACCAAAGCCGATTACTTGGGTTACCACCCCGAACTTTCGCGCCTGAAAAGTTTTGGACCCGGGGGAAGGGTTTACATGCCGGAGGCAATTTTGTTTCAGGATACCGGCCGACTCTCGGATATGGTCAAGGAGGTCGCGGCCATCATCCACCCGGAAATCTGGCCGGATCGTAAGCTGAAGTACTTTCGGGAGCTTTTGTAAAGCTCTTTACCAATCCAGATTGGACTTCTTCTGGTATGACCGACTCGTCTGCTCCGAAAGCCTCCCATGCACCACTTGGGGCAGCCCACAGGTTGGCTGCAAGCTTTCTTCAGATTTTCCTTGGCGAGGGTCACAGTTACTCTTGGCTACAGTTCCTGTTGTCAAGTATGGGACTGACCTTTCACCATCCTAACATGACTTATGCAAATCAGGGGCCAATTCAATCAATTTGAAGGCTTTTTTTTTGAGAGTTTTGACCATTTCATTCTGCTTTGAGCTGCCAGCCACAAAAAAGCTTGACTTGTCAAAGAGATTCATGTATTTTAACGCCAGCCTGGAACGGGACTTTCCGCGCCGGGCTTTTGGCCTGCCTAGTTCTCCCTGCCAAAGGTAGCTTTGACCTGGACCTTTCAATTGAGCGGGCTGAAATGGTTTATCGCTTAAGGGTGGACCATTTACCGACCAGGATCCTCTGAGGGACTCTTTTGGGAAGCTTTAAAAGCTTTCCGCCAGTCGGTTCGTTGACAACAAAACCCTCTTGGTCAAAAAAGTGGGCTCTAGCCCGCTTTCTTTTTTAAGGGTGGGGAGTATTTATGGGTCTCCAAGACAAACCCGATGCCCGCCGTAGATCTGCCTCGGGCCGAAAAAAAACCGAGGCTACAGATATTATTTCTTTGCACAAGGCTCTTGACGAGCTCGGCCCCAAGCTGATTCCCCATCTTGAAGCCTTGGGTTTGGAACTGGTGAGCGCCAGAGTTATTTCCGGCTCGGGGGCCTCAACTGTAAAGCTGGTCATCGACCGTTTGGTCCAACCGTCTGAGGTCGGGTCGTTTAAAGGTTCGGCGGTTACCGTCGACGACTGCGCATTGTTTTCGCGCCGCGTTTCGGCCCTTTTAGATGAGATTTACCCGGGCGACGGCCCCGCCTACTCTTTGGAGGTTTCCAGTCCCGGCCTCGACCGGCCCCTTAAAGATGAACGTGATTTTCGGCGTTTTGACGGGGCACAGGTTAAAATAAAGCTTTCCCAGGAAGGCCGCTCCTCAAATTGTGTCGGGCGGCTTATTTCAGCGACCGGGCCACTGAGGCTTCTGACCGATAAAGGGGAGATAACTTTCGGGCTGGAGGATGTCGTCAGCGCCCGCTTGGTGCCGGAGATTTAGGAAGACCGGCCGATATGCGCCGATCGCCCCTTTCAGGGGACGGTCTCCGGGGTGCGCCAAACCCCCGGCCACGCTTTTTTGGCGGCGGCAACAGGCCGGGCTCCCAGGGCCGGTTAAATCCGGATGACGTTTTCGGAGTGGGTATGAACAATCAGGAACTCAAAAGAATTATTGACCAGATATGTCGAGACAAGGGCATTGATCGCTCGGTACTGATCCTCACCCTTGAGGAAGCTCTGAGATCGGCTGCCAAGCGCAAATATGGATTGAGCGATAACTTTGAGGTCACTTTCAATGAGGAGACCGGAGAAATTGACATCTTCCACTTCAAAGAAGTGGTTGAGACGGTAACCGATACCTCGACCCAGATTTCCCTGGAGGAAGCTAAAAAACTTGACCCCGAGTCGGCCTTGGGCGAAGAACTGGGCGTCAAGCTGGAGGCTTCCAACTTCGGGCGAATTGCGGCCCAGTCGGCCAAACAGGTCATCATCCAACGCATGAAGGACGCCGAGCGCGATCTTATTTTTGAAGAATACCAGCACCGGGTCGGCGAAGTGGTCAACGGCATCATCCAGAGAGTGGACAAAGGCAACATCGTCCTCAATCTTGGCCGGGCCGAAGCCTTGCTGCCGACCTCAGAGCAGATTCCCAGAGAAAGCTATTATCATCGCGGCGAACGCCTCCGGGCTCTGATTATAGACGCCAAACTGGTCAGCCGCGGCCCCCAGATCCTTTTGTCCAGGACCCATCCTGATTTCCTGTCAGCCCTCTTTGAGGCCGAGGTGCCTGAGATTGCCGAAGGCATCGTCAAAATTGTTTCCGTGGCTCGGGAGCCAGGAAGCCGGGCCAAGATAGCGGTGACCACGACCGACAATGACATTGACCCGGTCGGCGCCTGCGTCGGTTTAAGGGGCTCAAGGGTCCAAGGCGTGGTCCAGGAGCTTAAGGGCGAAAAAATTGATATTATCCCCTTTAGCCCTGATATTGCCCATTTTGTCGCTAGTGCCTTGGCTCCGGCCGGAGTGATCAGGGTTGTGGTTGATGAGGCCGCCAGATCCCTTGAGGTGGTTGTCCCCGATGAGCAGCTCTCACTGGCCATCGGTCGCAAAGGGCAAAACGTGCGGTTAGCTTCCCGTCTGGTTGGCTGGCGCATCGACGTAAAAAATGAGAGCAAGTACCAAAGGGCTCTTAAGGACGGCTATCAGTCTTTGATTCGTCTTCCGGGAGTAGGTGAGTTTACCGCCGATTTACTTTTTGAATCGGGCTACGGCTCGGCCAGGGATCTTTTGGAAGTCGACCCTGAGCAGTTGGCCATGATTGAGGGCATTGGCCTTGATAAGGCCAAACAGGTTTGGGAGGCGGCCAAGGAATACGTTAAAAATCTCGATCGGGAAGATGCCGAGGAGGCGGCCAGGGAAGCCATGGCCAAGGAGTTTTTTGCTCCGAAATCATCCCGATTGGAGACCGAGCAAGAACCGCTGGCTTCGGCCGACAGTACTTCAGCCGAATCCCTCAATGACCAGTCGGCTGACCAGCCTCTGGATAGTCAGCTGACATCCGAAGAGGAGGCTTCTGAGCCAATTGAAGCTTCCAGCCCCAGCGGGCCATCTTTGGCTGACGAGACTGTCGATCATAAGATCGAGGCCGATTTTGTGGCTTCGCCAGCCGATTCCAATGGTGACGGCGGTTCTGGAGATGGGGTCAGGCTGGCTGAGGCGCCTGGCGGCCAGGAAGAGTTGGTTTGACCGAAAGCCAGCCAACGAGCGGTCCGGTAAGGACCTGTGTGGGGTGCCGGGTCCGGCGCCCTCAAGATCAGCTCGTGAGATTGGCTCTCCGGCCCGATAGCGGTCGGGCGGTTGTGACCGCCGATCCCGGGCGGAGACTTAAAGGGCGTGGAGCCTGGGTTTGCACCGACAGTCCCAGCTGTCTGGCCAAGGCGGCCCTCAAAGGCCGGCTGGCCCGGGCTCTGAGGGTGTCGGACCCAGATCTTTCAGCCCTTGAAGTTCTCAACCCGTAACAATATTTACAGGTGGCAAAGGGATGGGTAAGAAAAGGATTCATGAACTGGCCAAAGAGTTGTCGATGACCAGCACCGAACTTCTTCAGCGCATGGCTGAGCTTAATATTATGACCGGGGCTAAACTTAGCGCCTCCCATAGTATTGAAGACAGCATGGCCGAAGATATTAGACGACAAATAGCCAGTAAAACTCAGCTGGCGGCAGCTGGCGTGGTGGTCAGACGCCGCAAAAAAGGAAGCGGGGCGGCCCAGGAATTGGAATCCCTAGCCGAAGGTGAAATAGAAACCCCCGCTGCCAAGCCTGAAACCACCGACGAGCCAGTCGAGGCGGCCGCCCCGGCTTCGACCGATTCCGGAGCAGCTGGCGATGGTAACGAAACTCCCAAGGGCAGCACTAACTCCCGTTCCAGCAAGTCAACCAAAGGTTTTGACACGGCCACAATTATCGGTGTCCAGACCAAGCTTCCCAATCAAGATCCTAAGGGCAAAGATAAAGTGCAATCAGCGGCTACGCAAAAAACCCCAACTCCAGATTTCATTAGAGTGATACCTAAGACTGTCGAGCAATCGGCTGGTCCAGTTTTGGTGCCGGCTCCTGAGCCAGTTGATCCTGTTTTGACCGAAGAAATTTCATCAGAGTCGCCTACAGTTGTCAGCCCTCCAGAACCCGGCCCCATAGCCGTGGTTACCGAAGTTCTTTCGGCAGCCGCCGTTGATACTCAAAAAAGCAAAAGCGATCGGTCCCGTGGCGGACAGGGGCCCATCCGTAAGGTGACCACGGAAGTGGGCTCTGTCGGCCGGCCCAAGGACAGCCGCAATCAGCCAATTAATGAAGCGGCCAGGGTTGTTGGGATGGTCAAACCCAGGGCTGACGGAACCAAAACAGGAGCTCCGCCTCGCTCAACTGGCGGCGCCAGGGTCGGTCCCCAGCCCCGCTCAGATGCCCCGGCGGGCGGACGCGGGCCGAGTACTGCTCCTCGAACTGGACGGCCTCAGCCTCCCAGACCAGGGACTCGCCCAGAGCCAGCTCCGGCGCCGTCTTCTGGAAACGAGACCCGTAAACGGGGCGATCGTAGTAAGAAAAAAGGCGGCCCTTTTTCGGAACGCACGGGCACCGAAGAGACCTCTCGGACCAATCGACGCCGCGAATTGGTGGAACGCACCGATCTTTATTCCGAAGGTACTTGGGACCGAACCCGCTCTAAAAAGGGTAAGGGCCCCAAAAAAACTCAGGCCAAGACCGAGATAACCATTCCTAAGGCCATTAAGCGCCGGATAAAGGTTGACGAGGTGATAACTGTTTCGGAGCTAGCTCACCGCTTATCACTCAAAGCGGGAGATGTTATCAAAAAGCTTATGACCATGGGGGTCATGGCCGGGCTTAACCAGGCGCTGGATTTCGACACCGCCACCTTGGTGGCTGCCGAGTTCGGCTACGAGGTTGAAAAGTCGGCTTTTGACGAAGATGTTTTTTTGCCCATCTCGGATACGGCCGAGAAATATCCCCTCGAAGGCCGTTCACCGGTGGTGACCATCATGGGTCACGTCGATCACGGTAAGACCTCCCTTTTGGATTACATCCGCAAGACCAAAATCCAGGAGGGAGAGGCTGGAGGCATCACCCAGCACATCGGTGCCTACCACGTCAAGGTTGGCCAGCGTTATATAACCTTTCTAGATACCCCTGGTCATGAGGCTTTTACGGCCATGCGTTCCAGGGGCGCCCAAGTCACTGACTTGGTCATTCTTATCGTCGCCGCCGACGACGGAGTTATGCCTCAAACCAGAGAGGCCGCCGACCACGCTAGAGCGGCCAAAGTGCCAATTTTGGTGGCCGTCAACAAGGTTGACAAACCCGGGGCCGATCCTGAACGCATTCGGCGCCAGATGATGGAACTGGGACTGACTCAGGAAGCCTGGGGCGGGGACACGGTCTTTGTTGACATCAGCGCCAAGACTGGCCAGGGAGTCGATGAGCTTTTGGACTTGATTCTTCTTCAGGCCGATCTTTTGGAACTCAAAGCCCGCACCCAAGGCCCGGCCAAGGGTCGGATCATTGAAGCCCGGCTTGATAAGGGCCGCGGAGCTGTGGCTACGGTCTTGGTGGGCGAGGGTCTCTTAAAGCAGGGCGATCCTTATGTCTGCGGCGTTTTCTGCGGCAAGGTCAGGGCCCTTTTCAACGATCAAGGCCAGCGGGTCGAGCAGGCTGGACCGGCCATCCCGGTGGAGATTCAGGGTATCAGCGGGGTCCCCCAAGCCGGCGATGAGTTTGTGGTCATGGAAGATGAAAAGCAGGCCCGCCAAGTCAGCCAGCACCGGCTTTTAAAGCAGCGTGAAAACGAGTTGGTCAAAACCTCCAAATTAACTTTGGAAAACCTTTTCGACCACATCAAAGCTGGAGCTGTCAAGGGCCTCAACCTCATCGTCAAAGCTGACGTCCAAGGTTCTTTGGAAGCTATTTTGGATGCCATCGGTAAACTCAGCAATCAGGAAATCAAAATCACCGTCATCCATTCGTCTACTGGTGCGGTTTCCGAGACCGATATCATGCTGGCCTCAGCTTCCAACGCCCTGGTTATTTGCTTTGGTGTTAAACCCCCCTCCAGCAAGGTTACTGACGTGGCCGACTCTGTCCAGGTTCAGGTGCGTTACTACGACGTCATTTACAAGCTTTTGGACGATATCAAAGAGGCCATGGCTGGTCTGCTCGATCCGGTCAAGAGTGAGAAGATTCTGGGTCAGGCTGAGGTGCGTCAGGTCTTTACCATTACCAAAGTCGGGGTGGTGGCCGGTTCTTACGTTACTGACGGCAAGGTTACTCGCGGGGCGCGGGTAAGACTGTATCGGGGCCGCGAATCTATCTATGACGGACGGGTTAGTACGCTCAAGCGCGAAAAAAATGACGTCCGTGAGGTTTTAAGCGGCTATGAATGCGGCATCAATTTGGATAACTACAGCGATATCCAGGTTGGCGATCGTCTGGAGTTCTACCAGATCGAAGAGACCGCAGCCACCGTGGAACTGGTTAACGAGGCCGTCGAACGGGCGGCTGAGGCAGCTCGGGTGACCGAAGCGGCTCGGACGGCGGAGGCCGAGATTTGAGAGCCGGGGGAAACTCAAAGTGGCGGTGGTGGGTTTTTTGACTGTGGCTCTGCTGTTGGAAGGCAATATCAGCCTCAAAGAGAAGCGTCGGGTGGTGAAAAGTCTCCTGGGTCGGGTCAGATCCCGCTTTAACGTTTCGGCCTCCGAGGTCGGCGAACAAGACGTCCATGCCCAGGCTCTTTTGGGTTTTTCGGTCTGCGGCCCGGATGGAAAACTGCTCCGAAGCGTTTTGGACCGGGTACTCAACTTTGTCGAGACCAACGCCGACGCCGAGGTGGTCGATTCCGAAATCGTCTGCCCCATTTTTGATGATGAGGGCTACGCCCTGGCCGGCGCTCAATCTGATTTTGGTGAACCGGAGTTGTCCGAGTCGGATTTTGCCGATCGGGAGGACCACTCATGAGTCGGATCAGACAAGAGAGGCTCAACAGCCTCATTGAAACTATGGTAGCCGAACTCTTACTTAGAAAATGTAAAGATCCCAGGCTTTCCGTGGTCACCGTCACCAAGGCCAAGGTCTCTGCGGATCTAAAAAAGGTGAGACTGTTCTACAGCGTCCTGGGTACCGAAGAGGAACGGACCAAGGCTCGCTCGGCCCTGGAGGGGGCCAAGGGTTTTATCAGGCACCGGCTTTTTGAAATACTGACCGTCAAGTACGTACCAGAGGTTGTCTTCGAGTTTGACCAAAATCCAGATTACGCTTCCCGCATTAGTGAGCTTTTGGCCGATCTTGGTCTGGGCGGTGGTCAGGCCCAGACGGAGGGGGAGAAATCATCTGAAAATCAGACCAAAGATTCAGATGAGGTTAAAGAGGCGGTCCAAAATGACGCCGAGCCTCAGGTCTTCGATTCCCTCGCCGGTTCCCCTTCAGCCCACCCAGTTTCCGGACTTTCCAATGCCTCGGCCTCGCCTGACGATTTTTCTCTTGCCCGTCGGACTGAAAGCGATTGACTGCCAATGAACCCCAACCAATCAGATTTGGCGGCACACTTGCAGGGCCAAGAGCCCTCCGATATTTTTTTGTCCAAGCTTCTTTCTGGCCGCAAAATACTGATCGTCGGCCATCTCAATCCCGACGGGGATGCGGTCGGTTCAGCTGCGGCCCTGGCCTTGGGCCTGCGGCATCTCGGACGTGAGGTCACCGTCGGCCTCAGCGGTCTGGTCCCCTCCAATCTTGATTTTCTGATGAGACCCCGGGACATGTTTGTGCGTCTCGCCTACGGTCCGGAATTGGCCGGAGAATTTGAACGCATGATTTTGGTGGACTGTCACAGTCTCCACCGGGCTTGGTCGGATACCGCCGCCTTTGTCCCCCATGGACCGGTTCTGCCTTTTGTGGCCATTGATCACCACAGCTTAGGTCAGGAACCGGCCTTTTTTGAGGCCGCCTTTTTGGACTACCAGGCGGCGGCTACCAGTGAGTTGATTTTTAAGGTTCTGAAAAAAATCAACGCCCCAATGTCCAAGGATATTGCCGACTCTCTTTTGGCTGGCCTGATCAGCGATACCGGATCTTTCAGTCAAAATAACGTCACCAGCGAATGTCTGCGGCAGGCTTCAGAGCTGGTGGCCTTAGGGGCTGATATTGAGCGTATTAACCGGGCCTTGAAGCAAAATTGGCCGCTTTCGAGGATGAAGCTTTTGGCTAAAGCCCTGGCCACCTTGAAGGTTCACCTTGGTGGGCGGGTGGCCACCATCATGGTGACTGAGCCGATGTTTCGGGAGGCGGGCAGCGATCTCTCGGAGACCGAAGGTCTGGTTGAATACACGCTTCTTTTGGCCAAAGTTGAGTTGGGGGCCTTGATTAAATATAACGGACCCCGGCAAACCCGCGTCAGCCTGCGCAGCCGGCCCGGGGTCGATGCCCGGGCTCTGGCCATTCATTTTGGTGGCGGCGGCCACCAGCTGGCAGCGGCCTATCTTGAGGAAGATTGCGAGCCGGAACAGGCTCTGGAAAAATTTTTGGCCCGGGCCCCGGTCCACCTGACCGAGGCAATGTGAGCCGGAGATCCAGCTCCCCGAATTCCGGCCTTAGCGGCCTTTTGTTGATCGACAAAGAGCCCGGCCTAACCAGCCATGATGTGGTGGGCGCCGTTCGGCGGATAGCCGGGCAAAGAAGAGTCGGTCACGCCGGGACCCTCGATCCCATGGCTACCGGGCTTTTGCTCGTCTTGCTAGGGGCGGCCACCAAGCTTGAACCTTGGCTGGTCAAGCACGAGAAAACCTACCAGGGGGTCATCCAGCTGGGTCTGAGCACTGATACCGATGATGTGACTGGAGGGGAGCTGGTCCGGCATCATGGCCCCTGGCCTGACCGCCAGGAGATTGAGTCGGCTCTGGCTTCTTTCGTCGGGTCTGGGCCGCAGGTCCCTCCGGCCTACTGCGCCCTCAAAGTGGGCGGACGCAGCGCTCACCGGGCGGCTCGAAGCGGGGAACCGCTGGATATTCCCGCCCGAATGGTGACGGCTCATGGGCTGACCTGCCTGGACTGGGACCCGCCGAACCTAAGTTTTTGGGCCTCCGTTTCCTCGGGCTATTATATCAGATCGCTGGCCCGCGACTTGGGCTGCCGATTGTCTTTGGGCGGCGGAGCCCTGGCGGCTCTCCGTCGCCTGACGGTGGGCCGCTTTTCCTTGGAGCAGGCGGCCGGCCTTCCGGCCGACGGCCTGCAATTAAAGGCCCGACTTTTTTCCCCGCGACAGGCCCTCGAACCCCTCAAGGAGGTGGAGCTGGGGTCGTTGGAGGCCGGGCGCTTTTGCTCGGGAGGTTTTTTGCCCGTACCGCCGGAGGTTCAGAATTACTCCGGCCCGGGTCCGTTGAAGGTGATTGGGCCTAATGGCACTCTGATCGCTTTAGCTGAAATTTCCGGACTGCCCGACCGGGCGGTTCCGGGTCAGCCCCAGGGGCCTTTCTTGCGGCCCTTGAGGGTTTTTCGTCCCGAAGAAATTTAAGGGACCAACATAACATCAATGGCAGGGAGACCATGACTACAAGTACAGCCAAAACCGCCGAGATTATCGGCAATTTTCGCAAACATGAATCTGACACCGGCAGCACCGAAGTCCAGGTGGCGCTTTTGACCGAGCGTATTGTTTCTTTGACCAGTCATTTTAAGACTCACCAAAAGGATCACGCTTCTCGGCGTGGGCTTTTGAAATTGGTCGGCCAAAGAAGGCGGTTGCTAAGTTACCTCAAACGCAACGACATGGGCCGCTATCGTGAGCTAATCAGCCGGCTGGGTCTGCGCAAATAAGCCTAAGGCAGTTTATGGCAGTCTTTTGCGGCCCTCGAATAACTAATCAGGGGGCTTGCTCTGCCAGCAGAGCCAGGGTCAAAACGGCCTTGGATTGGCTGGGCAGCCATGGGGGCGGCCTAGCCAGGGGGATTTTTCCCCGAATGAAGGAATGTGGGAAACATCATCAATTATAGGGCAGGACCCATGCCGGATCACCGGGCCGAAAGCGGCGGCAGTGACTTCCGGAACCTTGGGGAGGTCCCATTGACCCCCCGGGAAAGCGGGTTGGGGTGAGGAGAAAAAATGAAAGTTGAAACTAAGTTCGGCGATGCTAGATTGACCATTGAATCTGGTAAGATCGCCAAACAGGTCAGCGGTTCGGTGATCGTAACTATGGGTGAAACGGTGGTCTTGGCTACTGCGCAGGCTTCCAACGAAAAGCGCGAAGGGATCGATTTTTTACCATTAACCGTTGATTATCAAGAGCGTTTTTACGCAGTAGGCCGAATTCCGGGCAATTTTTTTCGGCGAGAGATCGGACGGCCGACCGAAAAAGAAACTTTGACCTCCAGATTTATCGACCGACCCTGCCGGCCGCTGATTTCCAAGAGCTGGACCTACGAAACCCAGGTCATTGCCCAGGCTCTTTCGGTTGACGAAAAATACGACCCCGATCTTTTGGCCATGTTGGGCGCCTCGGCCGCTTTGATGCTCTCCGACATTCCTTTTCAGGGCCCTATTGCCGGCACTAGAGTGGCCCGGGTTGATGGTCAGCTGGTGGTCGCTCCCACCCAGGCCCAGATTAACGAAGCGGATCTTATTTTGATCGTCGCTGCCTCTAGTGACGCCGTCGTCATGGTTGAAGGCGGGGCCAAGGAGGCCAGTGAGGCGGCGGTCTTGGATGCTATTTTCCTGGCTCAGGAGTCAGTTCAGCCTCTATTAAAGCTCCAGCTTGACCTGCAGAAAGTGCTGGGCAAGGAAAAAAGGCCTATCCCCGAGATTGTCAGAAATGAGACTTTAATTAACGAGATCAAAGAGCGTTATCGTTCGGACATGCTTGCGGCTCTGACAACGGTCGAAAAACTCTCCCGCCAAAATAAGGTTTCTGAGATTGCCGCCAAGGCCAAGGCCGACTTTGCCGAATCCAATCCTGACGAGACCTCCGATATTTCCCATGCCGTACACCAGCTGGAAGGGGATATCCTGCGGAGCCTGATCTTAAATGAAGGCCGTCGCATTGACGGCCGGAACTTTACCCAGGTCAGGCCCATCGACTGTGAGGTCAGCTACCTCCCTCGTGTCCACGGTAGCGCCCTTTTTACCCGCGGCGAAACCCAGAGTCTGGGCATTGTCACTTTAGGCACCAGCTACGACGACCAAAGACTCGACACCCTTATCGGCGAGACCTCCAAAACTTTCATGCTCCACTATAACTTCCCGCCTTACTGCACTGGAGAAGTCAAGCGTCTGGGCGCTCCGGGCCGCCGAGAAATCGGCCACGGAATTTTGGCTGAGCGGGCTTTGAAGGCTGTCCTGCCCTCCCATGAGAAATTTCCTTACTCCATTCGCGTGGTTTCGGAAATCATGGAATCCAATGGTTCATCTTCCATGGCCACGGTTTGTTCCGGTTCTCTGGCCTTGATGGATGCTGGCGTTCCCATATCCGGCCAGGTAGCTGGAGTGGCCATGGGACTGGTGGTCGACGACGGCAAGGTGGTGGTTTTAACCGATATATTAGGTGACGAAGACCATCTGGGTGATATGGATTTTAAGGTGGCCGGGACCAAGGAAGGCATTACCGCCGTCCAAATGGACATTAAGATCAGCGGGGTTACCCGGGAGATCATGACCCAGGCCCTCTCCCAGGCCCGGGATGGGAGACTTCACATCTTGGAGGCCATGAGCAAGGCCTTAAGCACTCCCCGGTCTGAGATTTCCCAATATGCCCCCAAGACCTTTGTGATCACCATTAACCCGGAAAAGATTAAAGACGTTATCGGCCCAGGCGGAAAGATCATCAAAAGCATCCAGGCTGAAACCGATAGCCGCCTGGAGGTTGAAGACAGTGGCAAGGTGACCATTTACTCCCCCAATGCCGAGATGGCCCAATTGGCTATCGCCGCCGTCCGGCGCTATACTCAGGCCCCGGAGATTGACAAGGTTTATTCTGGCCGGGTGGTCAAGGTGGTTGAGTTTGGGGCTTTCGTGGAGATTTTGCCGGGGACTGAAGGGCTTCTTCATATTTCCCAATTGGCCAACGAAAGAGTCCAGCGGGTCACCGACTACGTCAAAGAGGGCGACCTCATCGACGTTAAGGTTTTAGCCATTGACAAACAGGGCAAGATTCGTCTTTCCCGCCGGGCTTTGCTGGACTGACCAAGGCTGCGGAAGGAATTTTTGGTCAACAGCTGCCGGGTTGATGGGATACTTGGCCGGTGGCTGGTTTTTTTTAATGCCAATCGCCAGATAAGACCACTTTAGATATGACTTGGGCCGCCGTAGCTCAATTGGCAGAGCATCTGATTTGTAATCAGAAGGTTGCGGGTTCAACTCCCATCGGCGGCTCCATTAAGCCCTTTTTGAGAAAAGTCAGAAATAATTGAAAAACAAAGAAAGCCTGGAAGCCTAAATTTAAAAAGGCTCCCGGGCTTTCAGCTTTGTAAGATGCTGGCTATTTTAAGGCATCCTCAACTAATTTACGGTAATTTTATCGGTCAGACGCCCGCCCTTTTGGAAAACGACCAGGCTTTACCGCTTGTGGCGGCCCTCAAGGCCAATAAAAGGTG
>JAISWF010000219.1 GCA_031271165.1 Deltaproteobacteria bacterium | reverse complement strand
TAACAGGGACAAGGAGCGTTTACCGCAACTGAATCTGGGCATGTACTACGGGATATTGTCCCATTTGCCGGTCTATACTGCCTTTACAGCGGGAGCATAACGGACAAGACGGACCTGATAGCATGATGACCGAAGCCAAAGACTTAGGCATAGAGAATGTGCGATTTGTGATGGACAGGGGCTTCGTGACCGACGACAATTTCAAATACATGCGGGACAATGCTACAGCTTCATCACGGCGCTGCCCGGTAGGAGACTGGAGGCTGCGGCACTTATCGACAGCGTCAAGCCGAGCATACGCAAAGCGGCAAACCGCATCGACGAGTACGAAGTATACGGAGTATGTGTCGCAACCAAGATATACGGCTCAGATATCGACGCCCACATATATTACGACCCGGAAAAACAAGTGATGGAATTTAGGTTATACAAGAAAAAAGATTTGTAATAAGAACAACTTGTAAAAATGCAAAAAGCTGAGAAAAGTTTTGGCTGCATGGGAAAAACCAAAGGCGCAGTCGTGAGTCCGTTTTAGGGCTAACAACTGCGCCTTTGGCGACTCAAAACAGTCATGCTGGTCTGATTGCTTGACTAAAGGTGGTCTTTTCTGGCCCGGCGGCCCAGCTTAAGCCGCTTGACTAAAAAAGTGGTCTTTGGGGACTGGATTAAACAGTGTCGTTGACTCCGGCCTCAGCCAAGGTGCGCATCAAGTTGTAGTGATTGACCACACAGTCCAAAAGACCCATAGCTACGGCTGCGCCGCTGCCCTCTCCCAGCCACATGCCCAGATCCAAAATAGGGACCAGGCCCAGACTGTCTAAGGCAGCTTGGTGGGCCCTTTCCTTGGAACGGTGACCGGCGATGAGGTTTTTGGAAAAACCGGGCGAGAGTTTTTCGGCGATTAAAGCGGCGGCGGCACCTATAAAACCGTCGATAACTACGGCTGCTTTGCGGACAACTGCTCCAAGATAGACACCGGTCATGGCCCCGATTTCCAGGCCGCCGACCTTGGCTAAGACGTCAATCGGGTCGGCGGGGTCGGGTTTGTTGATGGCCAGGGCTTTACTGACAACTGACGCTTTGTGGGCCAGTTGGCTCGGGCTAATCCCCGAACCGACACCGGTAGCTTCCTCTGGAGATAGCCCAGTGTAAATGCTGACGATGGCCGATGACGGAGTTGTGTTACCAATGCCCATTTCGCCGGCGGCAACTATGTCCACCGGCGGCTGGGCCAGGACCAGTTCCAAACCAGCCAAGACAGATTGTAAGGCCTGCTGACGGGTCATGGCCGGACCTTGGGCTATGTTTTTAGTGCCCATGGCTATTTTGGCGTCAATACGGTTGGGATGAGGTTTAAAGGTGTAATTGACGCCGACATCAAACAACAATACCCTGGCTCCGACGGTTTTTCCCAAGGTGGTAATGGCCCCGCCCCCCTCTTGGAAGTTTTCGATTTGCTGGCGGGTGACGTCGGCCGGGTAGGGGCTGACCCCTTCGGCCACCACTCCATGATCGGCTGCACATACGACGATTAGCTTACTCTCTGAGCGGGGCCTGAGGGTATTTTGGACGGAGGCTAATTGGACGGCCAGTTCTTCCAGGCGGCCCAAAGACCCCCTGGGTTTGGCCAGATCTAACTCCCTTTGGGCGGCCACTGAGGCCACCGCCGCATTGGGAGGAGTGATCTGGCCAAGATAGGCCTTGAGTTTGTCTTCAAGGTTCAAAGCGGGCTTCTCCTATCAGGGCTTGATTTTACAGGCCTTTGTCAGCCATCAGAGCGGCTAAATCGCTGACCCGGCTGGAATAGCCCCATTCGTTATCGTACCAGCAAATAACCTTGGCCAAATTGCCGTCGAGGACCTGACAGAAGGGCGCATCGACGATAGAGGACAACGGGCAGCCTTTGTAGTCCATGGAAACCAGCCCTTCCTCGTCGTAGCCCAAAATTCCCTTAAGGGGACCTTCGGCGGCTTCTTTGAGAACCGCCTTGAGTTCCTCAGTGGTGACCTTTTTCGAGAGGATGGCTGTGAAATCGACCACTGAGACGGTGGGGGTGGGGACTCTCAGGGACAAGCCATCGAACTTGCCGGCTAGTTCGGGAATGACCAAAGCCAAGGCTTTAGCAGCTCCAGTGGAGGTGGGGATGATGTTCAGGGCGGCGGCCCGGGCCCGACGGAGGTCTTTGTGGGGCAGGTCAAGGATGCGCTGGTCGTTGGTGTAACTGTGGATGGTGTTCATCAAGCCCTTTTCGATACCGAAGGCTTTAAACAGGGCGAAGACCGGCGGGGCCAAACCGTTGGTAGTACAGCTGGCGTTGGAGACGATGAAGTGCTTCTGTGGGTCGTATTTGTCATGGTTAACACCCAGGACTACGGTGAGGTCCTCTTTTTTGGCCGGGGCGCTGATGATAACCTTTTTGGCTCCTCCGCCGTCGATGTGGGCTTTGGCTTTGTCGGCCTCGGTGAAGACGCCGGTCGATTCAATGACCAGATCCACTCCCAGCGATTTCCAGGGTATCTCTTTGGGGTCCCTTTTGTCGAAGTTCTGGACTTCCTGACCGTTGATGAAAAAGCTGGTCCCTTTGACTTCCACAGTGCCGGGGAAGCGACCATAGTTGGAGTCATACTTTAGCAAGTGGGCGTTGGTGTTGACGTCAAACAGATCGTTGACGGCGACGACCTTGAGCTTGTCAGGGTGACGCTCAATGATGGCCTTGAGCACTTGGCGTCCAATGCGACCGAAACCGTTAATGCCGACATTTACAGTCATAAAAAAATCTCCTTTAATTTAAACATTGTTTGGGGTGGCCGAGTTGGCAACCTCGAGTATAAACACCTGGCTGAACAGAGCCTGACCCACAAACTAGCGTTAATTTAGCGCTTTAAAATATAATAAAAAATAAGAAGCTATAGACAAAACTATGATCTATCGTTCCGACCAAGCCCGATTCAGAGCGGGTCGGAGTTCTCCTCCGAAAAATTCTAAAAATTCACTGGCTGGGAAGGAAAGAGCGGAGACCTGAGGTGAAAAACGATTCTAAATAGTCTTGACCCGGGTCGCCTCAGGAAATCCCGGTTTCATTGAAAGATTTTAACTTAATAAGCCCGAATTTTCCAGACCAAAAATCAGTCCCGGGTGGATTTTATGATATTGATGTATTTTTCATCCAACCCAAGGACAAACAGAAACGATGTCTTAATGGCCGCTATAAAAATTTGTAACTATTCAGCCCCCCCTGTCCAAGGCAACGAAAGGCGGCTTTTTTTCACACGGCCACTTACCAATTCAAGGCGGCTCCCGTGTGATCCAGGCGTGAACTCGCATCAGAAACAA
>JAISWF010000129.1 GCA_031271165.1 Deltaproteobacteria bacterium | reverse complement strand
AAGGCTGTCCACTTGGGTGTTCGTATCCCCTATATCAGTGCTCTACGTTATCGGCAACAGGAGCCGGGATACAGTTGACCGCATTCTCACTACTGGTTACAGTGGCATCATCCATTGTGATTACTATGGTGTCTACCAGAGCTTCGCCAAAGACTCAGTTGGTGTAACTCTGCAAACGTGTTTAGCTCATCTGAAACGTGAATATAAGCGGTGTGCGGACCATTTTACTGACCAAGAAATCTCCAAATTTGGAGAAAAAATGCTGGCACTGATCAATGCATTGTTTGACGCCCGAAAGGCGTACAACAAAGAGCCGACGCTAGATAATCTTGAAAACCTCAGACAAATTGTTGAAGATTTCAACACTGAGGCCGCTAACGCCCCAGATCGATGCAGACCTGCGACCTTTGCTAAGAGATTCAAGGGCCAAGACCATACCTACACTACATTTGTAGAAAATCCTGGAGTGGAACCCGCCAATAATGCGGCCGAGCTAAGTATCAGACCAGTTGTCATGGCTATAAATGTGACCCAAGGTACCAGAGGCGAAAAAGGGAGACTGGCCACCGAGAGATATTGGTCTATCAGAGCCACTTGTGAAAAGCAGGGAAAAACCTTTAGCCAATTCTTCAAAGAATGCTACTTGGCTTGGCTCAAAAACGAGCCTGCGCCCTCTATTCTTAAGTAATACCTCCGAGTCAATTTTTTACTCATAATTTAAGGTCAATGCGGCTATGGATTTGTCCAACCCCAAGGGGGCGGTTCCCCCTTAGATTAAGCCATGTTAAAGTGGTCACGTTTGGACCGTCGAATGACTTTTGCTCAGATTTGACCGACATCGGCCTTCAAGATATGTTCTTTAAAGTTGTCCCTTCTGCTTAGTCATTTATGGCGGCCCACGTGAACGCACACCAGGAAGCGGCTCATAATTGATGCCCAATCAAGCCATTAATTTCATAAAAAGACAAATATATGCGATCTTTTTTGTATTGGTTTAGTTTAGTGTTTCTATTGACAAAATAAATCAAATCTATTTGCCAAACGATAGATAAGTTATTGGCCTTAAAAAATCCTAACCTTGAAAATTTGGGAAAAGAACGGCCCGGGCCGGGTATTTTCGTTTTTCAGGTTGGGTTTATTTTTGGAGTCGGAAGAGTTATAGATGGCGAATGCGAGGACAGATTTGGCTGGGCGTTAGATTTGGTGGGGCTTTAGATTTTTTTAGACCTGGGGCTAGCGAATGGTTTAACCTGCTTCTTCGGTCATACCCATATACTCAATGCGACTGCAAATGGCGTTTAAATCATCCAGGTCATGGGAAACAAAAAGGCAGGTCGTGTTGGTTAGTTTCATCAGGTTCTGAATTTCCAGCCGAATTTCCGCTTTGAGCATGGCATCAATGTTACTCATCGGCTCATCTAAAAGTAAAAGCTTGGGGGCGGGAGCCAGAGCCCGGGCCACGGCCACTCTTTGCTGCTGGCCGCCGCTTAGTTCGTAAGGATGCCGGCCGGCCAAATCACTCATCCGAATGAGATCCAGCATGACATTGACCCTCTTTTTTCTCTCGGCTCGGCTTAGCCGAAAGAGACCGTAGGCGATGTTTTGGCTGACGGTCATGTGGGGGAAAAGTCCGTAATCCTGGAAGACCAGACCCACTTCCCTGTCCTCCGGTTCAATGTGGGCAACGGGGCTGGCCACCAGCCGTCCTTCGATGGTGATGCAGCCTTTGTTGGGCCGCTCCAAGCCTGAAATCAAGCGCAGAAGCGTACTTTTGCCCTGACCGCTCGGTCCAGCTAATCCCACCATTTCGCCGGCTTGGAGGCTGAGGCTATAATCCGACAATATCCAGGGTGCATTACGGCCAGGGTAGGCAAACCAGAGCGATTCAACTTCCAGAAACACGCTTAGCCCCATTTTCCGACCAAAATCTCATGATCAGGATAAAGATCGTTCCAACCAAAATTATGCCCAAAGACGGCAAAGCGGTTTGCTCCAAAACTTCGTTTTTAGAAAAATGGTACACGGTTGTGCCCAGTGTTTCGGTATTAAAAGGCCTTAAAAGAAGGCTCAGCGGCAGTTCTTTGAGGATGTCGATAAATACCAGCGCCGCTCCCGACAGAAGGGCAGGCTTAAGGAGAGGGAGATCGACCAATAAAAAAGTTTGGTTGACCCCGCGGCCCAAAGTCCGGGAGGCTTCGGTCAGGGTTAGATTGGTTTTGGCAAATCCCGCTTCCACGGCTTGGTAGCCGATGGTAAAAAACCTCAGACAAAAAGCGAAAATAAGTATTATTAAGCCTTGACTCAAAGGCCGGCCTTCAATAAAAGGCACAAGTCCGGTTATGATTTTATCTGACCAGATAAAAAAGCTGATCACCCCGATGGCCAAAACGGCCGAGGGGATGGAGTAGCCCAAAGTGGCCCCTTGGGAAAAGAGGTTGGCCAAGCGGGTTCGAAAAAGCCGGTTGGCGTTGGCCGTACCGGTGGCGGCTAGCATGATGATAAAAGTGGCCAATATAGAAACTTTAAGAGTAAAAATAACGGCCTTAAGCAGTTCATCATTAAAGGCCCCCTCAAAGCTTATGGTCAGCCAGTAAAACATCTGGAGCACTGGAAACCCAAATCCGGCCAGAAAAGTCAAAGTACATAATATTATTATCAGCCCCTGGGCCGCTCCCCGGGCCCGCTGGGGGACCAGGCGGCGTTCCTTGGTCGAGACGATCTGGTAGCGGCGGGCGTTTCGGAGAGCCTTTCTGATCAAAAGCACTATAAAAACAAGCCCCAACAGGATTAAAGCCAGTTTGACAGCGGTGTCGGCATCGCCCATCCCGAACCAAGCGGTAAAAATGGCTGTTGTAAAAGTCGTTAGTCCGTAATAACTGGAGACACCGAAGTCGTTTAGAGTTTCCAGACCCGACAGGATGGCCCCGGCTGAGGCTGAGGGCCAAAGAAGCGGCAAGCCGACCCGAAAAAAAAGCCGGAAGTTGCCTCCTCCCAGCATGCGGGCGTTTTCAAAGACGGCGGCGCTTTGATTGAGTAAAAATGTCCTGGTCAGGATATAAACGTAAGGAAAAAGGGTGACGCTGAAAACAAAGACGGCCCATACTGTCGCTGGAACCCCGGAAATGAAGCGGCTTAAGGACAGTCCTAAAACGTTTCGGCTAAAAGTTTGGATTATCCCGGTGTAGCCAACGAGGCCATCGTAAGAATAGGCGGCAATGTAGGGCGGAATAGCCAGCGGCAAAATTAAAGTGGCTTCAAAAAAGGACTTGCCCCGGAAATCATAAAAGCTGATAACCCAGGCCAAAGCTGTTCCTAGGGCGAAAACAGCCGCCCCGACGCTGGCGGTCAGAACAATGGTCTCGCTGAAATAAGCCCCGAGCAGGTGACTGCGGACGTAATCCCAGTATTGGCTGGGGGCGGAAAAGACTCCGTCGCCCAGGGCCAGGAAAGGCAGCACGACCACCAGAAACGACAGAAACCGGGTCGCACTCCAAATATTATTAGCGAGCAGGCGGGCACAGGCCCGCCTGACTCTTTTAGTGGCCGAGGCTATTTCCAGCCACCTTCAATAAAGAATTGAACGGCCTTGGGATTATTGACTCCGAGGGCTGAAAAATCAATCTGCTGGGTTTTAAAAGAACCCCAGCTGTCCAAGAGAGGATGCTTTTTGGCGTTGGGATTGGTCGGAAATTCATAGTTGCCGGCCGACAGCTGTTCTTGAGCCTGGACGTCGGTCAAAAACTCGATCAGTTTAATGGCATTGTCCTTGTTTTTGGCTTCCTTAGTCAGGGCGACACCGCTGACGTTGATGTGGGTCCCGGTTGTAGCCTGGTTGGGGAAGAAAAGGCCAACGTTTTCGGCGGCTTTGACTTCCTCAGGGTCTTTGGAGTTGAGCATCTGTCCGATGTAATAGGTATTCATCAAGGCTACATCTCCCAAGCCGGCGACGATGTCCTTGGCTTGGGCTCGGTCGTTGCCTTTGGGCGGACGGGCGAAGTTGGCGACAATGCCTTTGACCCAGTTGAGAGCGGTTTCATCACCGTCCAAGGTAATTAATGAGGCCAAAAGTGATTGATCGTAAAGTCCCGAGGAAGGACGGGTGACGACTTTGCCCTTCCATTTGGGAGCGGCTAAATCCTCATAAGTGGAAAGCTGCTCGGGCTTCACCCTCTCTTTGGAATAGACGATGATCCTGGCCCTGGTTGTAAGTCCCACCCAGGCGTTGTCTTTGTCCCTTAAAGTTGCGGGGACGTTCTTGAGAACCGTATCTGAAACGATGGGCTGCAGGATACCGGTGGTTTTGGCGGTGTGGAGAACGCCGCCGTCAACAGTGATAAAAAGGTCGGCCTCGGTGGCCGCCCCTTCTCTTTTGATCCGCTCGATGAGCTCTGGAGCCTCGGCACTGACAACGTTGACTTTAATGCCGGTTTGTTTTTCAAAAAGGTCAAAGAGTTCTTTGTCAGATTCATAATGCCGGGCTGAATAAATGTTGACAACTTTGTCTTGGGCTTGGGCGGCCGGGCTGAACCCGAACCAGGCTAAAAAGCCGAAAAGAGCTAAAACGGTAAGAAGAAAAATGTTTTTCATCTAAGTTCCTCATTAGGTTAATCTCGCCGGCTGACGAGGATGACAGGGAGTTTTGAAAATTGTTTTGAAGGTTTATTGATAACCAAAACTCTTTCAACTAGCAGAGCATTTTTCCGGGCCAGTTTAATGATTTTTAAGTCCATCAAAAAGCATCAGGGTTTTCAGCCCGGAAATAAAAAATAGCCGAACTTTTCTGGAAGAGCTGCAATGGTCTGACTGGACTCCAGAAAATTTAAATTAACCAATCCTAACAAAATTGCGATTGCGAATCAATCTCTTTTATTGCCTAAAAAAACCTGGGCTCAAGGCCGAATAATAGAGGCAAAAAGAATTTAAAATTAAAAAATCAATACATTATGAGGGCGTGTGCGTTCAGGCCCCCCCTTTGAGAGTCCAAGGCGAGTGTTAGAGTCATAATGAGAGACATAATGGCTCAGGTTTTTTTTCCCATTTTTTGGCTAACCCTGTTCATTTGAATTGCA
>JAISWF010000006.1 GCA_031271165.1 Deltaproteobacteria bacterium | reverse complement strand
GCAATTCAAATGAACAGGGTTAGCCAAAAAATGGGAAAAAAAACCTGAGCCATTATGTCTCTCATTATGACTCTAACACTCGCCTTGGACTCTCAAGGGGGGGGCCTGAACGCACACGTTGAAATCGGCATCTAAACCAAAAATTTTATTGATTTACAGGTATTTATGAATTATTATTCAAATATAATAGAATCAATCTTTTCCTACATGAGTATTTTCATTGTTCTTAGCTTGTCGCTGAACTTTTTGGGAACACTAGTCTTAACCACCACCAAAATCGAAAAAAAACCACATTACGGACAACCGATGACCCTAATCGCGGGTTTGACGTTAACGGCGTTTTTAGCTTGGCTTCTTTTTGGAGTAGTTGATAATTATCGCATCTATTTAAATTTAATATTATACTCGGGTTTTATTGGCTTTGTAGGTCATTTTTTAATTATTTCATTGCCGGTTTTTTTAAAAAGTCAGAATAAAATCAAGATATTATCCCAGGCCTTGGGTCGTCACCAGTATTTTTATTCCTCCTTAATTTTGGCCTTGATCTTTTCTTTTTTGTATTCAGCCATATGGCCTTCGGGGCAAATGGACATCTGGATGTTTGGTAGCTCTGACTATTTTAACTGGCCCCAGATGGCTGACTTTTGGCTGGGCCGGATAAACCCTGACATTATTCCGCTAACTCATCAATTTTACGATTTAACATATGATTCGTTCGGTACTCACATAATATTTGCCCTCTTTTCCGTAGCCTCTGGTCAATCGTGTCTGGTAATTTTGTCCGCTTTTATGGTGACCTTGTTGGTCTGGTCCGGAACCACCATTCAGTCTCTGGTGGCCAAAATATTCGACTTAAAATTTTGGCCGGCCCTGGTAGTAACCTTGAGTTTGATCATCGGGGCCTTTTTCAATTACACGGTCTTCAGAGGTATGGTGGGCCAAATGGTGGCGACTTTGGCCTTTGCGACTGGGATTGCAGAGTTGTATGGCTCTAATAGAGGCCAATTGGGGCTTGGTTATTTAGTAAAAAAATGTATTTTGCCAGTTTGTCTAATTTTTTTAGCTTACCCTGGCGGTTTCTTTGCTTATATTGGTATGTTGGCTATTGCCTCAGCTATCTTTGGTTTTTTTCAGGTTGCTCCTGGTGCCAAAGCCTCCGACCGGATGCGTTGGGCCCGGCTGGGGGTAATTTCCGTTGTGGTAGCTTGCCTGGTTAGTTTTGTCTTGGCCCCATTTGGAGCCTTTCACCTTTTTAAGCGGAGTATGGAGACAGCCAACCAGACAGTAGGCTGGCTCCTTCCTCTGATAAACCCCTGGCTATTGTCCGGGTTGCCAGTTTATTTAAGTGACTTTTTTACCAGTTCCAAAGAGGGTGGCCAACCTCTCGTTTATCTGCCTTTTGTGGTGGTGGTATTGGGATTGGCCTTTGGGTCGGCCAGGGCCTTCGGACGTCAGGCTCAAGGGGCGGTGGTCTGGGGCCGCTCGTCCAGCCCAGAGCGGGCCGGGTTGATTTGGGCCATTAGCCTGACCTTTTTAGTGTCTCTAATTATATATCTTTTGGTTTATATGTTTATTGGCAACAGATATCAAACTTGGAAATTTGCGTCTTTTGTCGTCTTGCCGCTATCGTTTGTTCCTTTGGCTCTATTTATTACTGTTTTTAGATTTTATTGGAAAAAATGGATCAAAATTGTTTTATTGATTCCTGCACTTTTGATAGTAATATTTATTGGCTATCATTTTTCTTTAATATTGCCATTAAAACAGATTCCGGGGAAGGTATATGGTACTGTATCCGCTGAAACATATATAAATGTATTGTCTAGTATTTTTAAAAATGTCAAACCAGGCTCTGCTGTCATTTTATACTTGCAAGATGACTCTAATTTAATGCTCGCTGCTAGATATTTTTATAATAATCCACCGTATAAAGTTAAATTAGTTAAAGCCCATTGGCTTTATACCAATTTTATGCATGCTGATTTCAGTAAATTTATAAATAGTACAGATAACTATATTGTTATTTCTGATAGGTCATTTGCTGGTTTGTTTAATAGTTCTAGTTTAGAAAGACATAGTTCGGAATTGTATGTTTATGAGCCTTTATGGTTTAAAGAGCATGGCTACGTGGTGATTTTAGGGGTTAATATTCATGAAAAGTGGAAATTAGCTACTAAATGGGTGACTGTTAAGGTTGGTCTCCCGGAAAAGCTGATTGGCCGGCCGGTCAAATTGGCCTTGGCGTTGACCCCGGCTGACAACGATCTGGCGACCGGACAGGCTGATTTGGTCATTCATGGGAGCCAAGAGAGTTATCCCAACCAAGCGGTACCAGGGCTAGTGGAAGGGACGATCGGAGCTGAGCTAACTAACAGTGGAATGTTTATTGCCACTGTCAAGTTTGACGAAAATGATTTTTCTGCCGCTTGGGGCGGCAAAGGGCCCAATTTGATTTTTGATAAAGTTACGGTCGAGGCGGCCAACTGAAAAAAGGCCGCTGCTTAATAGTGGCGGCTAATGGGCAGCCCGGGAGGCCAGGCAAGCCTGGACGGCCGGCTCAAATTGTTTTATGGGTTTTAATAGATACTGCAGACGGGAGTAAGGAGAACCATGACCGTATTCGCTGGTATATCTGACCGAGCCGACCGACTCAAAATCATCGGGGAAATTAATCCCCGAAGGCGCAAGGACAGCCGGATCCAGCGGTCTGATGGGAGGGATTTTTTCCCACAGCACCCAGGAACTGACCAATTGTGAACATGGTATTTTGGCCAGCATGTAGTGAGCGTACTGATTGGCGCCCGGATTTAAGGAATTGAGCCAAAAAGCTCCCGGCGTGTAGCCTTGGACAGCGTAGAGGACCCCGGGAGCCCGCCCAGTTAAATCGACCATCGGGGTACCAGCGGCCAGACCTGAACTAGCGGCCAGTTGGTGGAGGGTTAAAAGATATCTGCCAACCATGGGGGTGAAGAAAAGTGGACGGCCGCCGTTGCGGACCGGGGCCATAACTGAGTAAGACCAAAGCTTGGGCGGCTGTCGGTAGGGGTGACCCCAGGCTGTTATGACCACCCCCGCCGAGAGCAGGACGGTTATGGAGACTAAAGCAGTAACCCTGAAATGATAGTTGCCGGGGTTTGAGAGCGAACCCACAAGCCCGGTTAAGGCCAGGAGAATGAAAAAGGAGGCCAAAGAGACGGTGAGGAAAAAAGAGTTGTTACTGCCCAGCCCGTAGGCCACCGAAAAAAGGCTCAGGATAACCAAAAGCGGGCGGTTGATAACTGAGCTGGCCGACCGATTTTTGATGACCCAGGTGACGGTTCCCAAAACTGGGGCCCAAACCAGGTACCCGGCCAAATAGTTGAACCACATAAGTAGAGGGTAGTAGCGGACAAAAAAATAGAAAGTGACGGCAGCCAAAAACAGGACTGGGAATATTTTAAAAATATTTTTGACCTTTTCAGTAAACCCCAGGGAAAAACCGAGCAGAAAAAGGACCAAAAAACCGACCATAAGTTCCCAGCTCAGGTTCTGCCATAGGAAGGGCCAAAAGAAAGTTACCAGCGTAAAAACGCTGTGAGCCCCGGAGAGTTTTTCCTCTCTGACCGAAGCTAGGAACCTTTGGATAAAAGCCGTTGGCGAGGAATCAATCCAGATAGCCGAGATAAACAGCAAACCGAAGGCGACCACGGCAGCCAGGAGTAAACCCTTAGGCTTAAAGTGGCCCGACCACACCGCCCAGACGATTACCAGAAAGAGCAGGCCCCCGGCCGTAAAGGGCTTGGCCATAAAGGCCAGATACCCTCCGAGGCCGATGGTGGCCCAAGCGCCCCAGGAGACTGGGGCGCTTTTGTTATTATTATCGTTTTTAGTATCACTGAGTTCAACAAGGCCCGAGGCCGTTATCATCAGGGCCATATAATTGAGGAGGTTATAGTTGGGGGTGGGGTGCCATAACAAAAATATGGTCAGCGAGCCGAAAGCCAGGGCCATAGAGGCGGTCACAAGCCAAGGGCCTTTAAGTTCGGTTTGGGCTGGTTTGGTCTTGAGCAGAACTAGCCGGGACAAATTGGTCGCTAAAAGGAAAAAAATTAAAAAATTAAAAGAGCGCAGCAGGGCGATGTCCCCGTCCAGGAGCCGGTAAAGGGGATTAAATAGAAAACCAGTTAAAAGATGAAAGGTCGGATACTCCCGAGGTCTCTCCATGACTGAGAGGATAACGCCTTCATCGGTAAATTCAAAGCCATGGTGGAAGAATTTGAACATAAATCCCAAAAAAACCACTCCAATGAGAGTGGTGGCGCTGAGGATTATTTTTTGGGTCCGATCAAAATTAGTTGATGGCATAATAGCACGGTTTTAGCTAAATCAGAAATGCATTAATTAAAAATATGGTTTTTTTAGGAGATGGGCATTGGCGAATCCCAAGTTGACAAAGGGGCATTACCGGCGTCCAGGTCGAGCGGTATTGGAGCCGCTGTGAGCCAGTGAGGAAAATCCGTCAAAAAGGCTGTCTTTTTCGGCCGAGGCCAAGGCGGTGGAGACCTCGGTCCAGGGGCCGGCAGCCGAAAGCATTCGGCGGGTAACCGCTGATGCTGAGTCAAAGCCGTCGCGGGCTCTAGAGAGGAGTGTTTCCGGTGTCCAATCCTCGTAAGGTCTGGCCAGGGCACCACTGTAGCTAAGGGAGGTGTTTTCCTGACCACCGTCGCCGAATTCTTCGGCCAGGGCCGACAGGAGGCGAAGAGCCCGGTCGCGGTCGGCCTCCGGTATAAGAATAACGATCTCCCGGTCGCTGAGTTTAGCCGCTAGATCAAGAGGCCTTAAAGCGTTTTTGAGAAAAGAAGCCATCGGCTTGATGTTTTGGTCATTTTCAGCGGGCAGGCGGACCACGATCAAGCCCAAAGGCTTTTCAGTGCGCACCATGCGGTTAAATTCATAATCAAGTGACAGTTGAAAGTGCTGTCGGTGGTACAGGCCGCTGGCCAAATCTACGCAGGTGGCCGTCTGGACGGCTGAGGTTATCCGGCCAGGGCCGCTGTTGGCCGCTTGCTTGACCGACTTTGGGCTCATCAGGCGGTTCACACCATGTCCAAAATGTTTTGGGGCATATTGCGAAGAGAAACCACCTTGTCAACGCAACCAGTCTTGATGGCCTCTTTGGGCATACCAAAGACTATGCTGGAGGCTTCGTCCTGGGCCAGAGTTTTGGCCCCGGCTTGTTTCATGATTTTGATGCCCTCAGCTCCGTCAGAGCCCATCCCGGTGAGAATCACCCCGATGGCGTTGGCCCCGGCGTATTTGGCCACCGATTTAAAAAGGACGTCGACTGCCGGCCGCTGGTGGTGGACCATCGGCCCAGTCTTGATTTCCACATAGTAACGAGCCCCGCTGCGCCTAAGTAACATATGGTAGTTGCCCGGGGCGATTAGGCAGACCCCTGGTAAAACGCTGTCGTTGGCCGCCCCTTCTTTAATGTGGATGCGGCAGAGGCCATTCATCCGATCGGCAAAGGCTTTGGTGAAATTGGCGGGCATATGTTGGGCCACAACTATTCCAGGTGTGTCATGAGGAAGCCGGGTTAAAATTTCCTTGAGAGCTTCGGTGCCCCCGGTCGATGAACCGATGGCAATGACCTTGTTGGTGGTCTGAGTGATGGCTCCTTCCCTGATGGCCGTCTGGGGGCCAGTTTCACGCGACGGGGTCCGTTTGGTGACCTTGACCCTGGCGGCGGCTCTGATTTTTTCAGCCAGTTGGGCGCCCATCTCACCGACGGAAAAAGAGCCGCCAGGCTTGGCCAGGACTTCGACGGCCCCGCAGTCCATGGCCTCCAGGGCCATGGTGCTACCCTTGGGGGTCAGGGAACTGACTATAATGACGGGGATGGGGCGAGCGGCCATAATTTTTTTTAGAAACGTAATACCGTCCATGCGCGGCATTTCGATGTCCAACGTCACTACGTCAGGATTTAGCTCAATGATTTTTTCCCTGGCGACGTAGGGATCGGGGGCGGTGGCCACAACTTCGATGTCCTTGGCCTGGCTGAGCTGTTCGGTAAATATTTTTCTGACTATGGCCGAATCATCGACTACCAGTACTTTTATCATCAATTTCCTCTAATACCATAACCTTGAGACTAAAAGCGGGGCGGGTTTGGTCTTACTTCTGGATTCGGCGGTAGATGCATGGGGCCACATATTGGAATTTATGAGTAAGACCGCTGAGGCTCTCAGAGTGTCCAATAAACAGATACCCTCCCAGTTCCAGCAGGTTATGGAACCTGTCAACCAATCTGGTAATGGTTTCCCGGTCAAAATAAATCATTACATTACGGCAGAAAATCAGATCCATGGGCCCTTTAAAGGGCATAGGATCCATGAGGTTGAAGCGCCGGAAAGAGATAATCCGTCTCACTTCCGGTTTGATAGCCCATATGTAGCCGCCGCTTTCACTTTGATGCTTGGTCATGAAACGGCTTATAGAAAGCGGGGGGACGTTTTTGGCGCTCTCGGGACCGTATTGGCCTTTCTTGGCGATGTTTAAGACTTTGGTGGAAAGGTCGGTGGCCAGGATCCGGAAATCTCCACCGTTGGCAAAAAAAGGACTGTTGTCAAAAGTCACCATGGCGATGGTGTAGGGCTCCTCCCCAGAGGAGCAAGCCGCACTCCAGATTCTCAAGCGGGGGCCCTCGCTGCCAGGGCGGCGGCGCTTGGCCTCAAGTTCGGGGAGGAAGGTTTTGATCATGAAATCGAAATGCTGCGGTTCCCGCCAGAAACTGGTCAGGTTGGTGGCCAAGGCGTCTAAGAGAAAAACGAGCTCATCACCAGTGGTGTCGTTGATGACGAACTGGAAATACTGCTTGAAGTTTTTCATCTGGAGTTGGCCGATCCGCTTGGTAAGCCTGGCCCGGACGAGTTCTTTTTTGCCGTCAAGAAGGTTGATGCCGCTTTCTTTGTGGACGAAATTAGCAATGGTCTGATACTCGGAGTCGGTCAGATCCGGTTGTTGGAAGTGGTTGTTGCGAAAACTGGAGTGATTAGGGTCGTTCACTAAAAAATACTCCGAATATAGTCACAGGACATAAAAGACAGAAAATTTTTATCTAGATATCGGGTTGACGCCACCTATGAATTTTGAGTTCTTATACAGGCTATACTAAGCAATGGTTTGTAGTGTATCCAGAGCTAAAGTCAGTGTATAATAACAAGATCTAGCAGTCTTTTTTTTGCTTGACTTTTTCGTTGTTTTATGTATAGAACAAAT
>JAISWF010000112.1 GCA_031271165.1 Deltaproteobacteria bacterium | reverse complement strand
GAAGTCGAGAATCGTCACAGTGAAAGCTGGGTGCGGGAAATCCGCATGCCCGGTTTGACGGGGGGTGACTGGAAAAGGAGCCAATCAATGGAGACCTCGCCAGTTGCCTACCCTACTATTAAAACATTTCATATTTTTTTCTATTTTAATATCTCGATTGATTAAAATTATATAAACATAATTGATTGGCAATATAGTTATTATGCACTAAAATTGATACAACAAAGCTGATAACCAACAGAGACTGTATATCATTAATAAACGATATTAAATTATTAAATTATTATATTATTAAATTATTAATTTAATAATATAAATAAATATAAATATTGACAGCAGAATAAAAAAACTTTAAAAATATTATCATTAAAACTTTGCACAAATTAAATTTTAATGCAAATAAATGCTGCTAATACTATGCATAGAATGGCCGCATAAAAATAAACAGGTGAAAATCAAGTAAATTTAGCCTTAACTTCTAAATATAAACATATGATCAATGTTTTTCTTTATTTTGCATAACATAATCTTTAATTAATGTACTGCAGCAACCTCTTGGCATATCTAGCTTTAAAAATTTATACTATATAAACAAATCTTCAAATACTATATATACAAATATTAATTTTTAATATCTAATTAATGTATAATTAAGCAATTGATATTGATTTTATTACACAAAACTTTATTTGTTTTATAAAAAATAGCACACCTTGATATATTGTATACATCGAAAAAATATAAGTGGTATCAAAAAAATTACCGCTTCTTCGGTATTAACTGCCATGATGAAAAATAAAATAAGAATTGCAAATGCAATAAATACTAAATTAATATTCTCATTATTTGTACCTTTAAAACAATATAGCATGACACGAATTTTATCGGCGTCAAAAAATACTATAAATTTAAGTACTTATGTTTTTTATCCTACCTTTTAAGCTTCAATTTTCCCTGGATGAATGAATGCAGGGTATTTTTTTGCTAACTGATGGATTGTTGATAATCATGTGGCGTTTGTGTAGAGCTTGTGCCTGTCAGTCCAGCCAGGCTATCGCCCCAATTAAGGCTTGGAAAGAAACTCGATTACCAAACTGGTGAATCACTGCATCCAATTTGTCTCCTTTTAATTGTAAAATCGGTGCCGTCGGCAGTTTATAAAAATCGCAGTATGACAACATATTGGTATGAAGCTTTTCGAGGTTAAACGGCCGGGATTTGTTGGCGCTCAGGACTCGACAGTTTACTGAGGAGGGGCTATGGTCAAGGCCTTTAGAAAACGTTGACGGACATATTTGGACAAAGCTCGGTGGGGGATGGGTTCTCCGGCGAACATTTGCGATCCAATGGGAGGCTCAAAAATTATTTTGATACACCCCGGACGAAAAATCAGGGAGCCTTTGGAAATAATCCGGCGGCTGTTTTTAACGATTACCGGAACCACCGGCAAGTTAAGCTCCACCGCCAGCTTGAAGAGTCCAGAATGAAAGCGTCCAAGGGAGCCGTCAAAACTCCGGGTGCCTTCAGGGTAGCCCAGAATGCAGGCCCCCGTAGCAACCTCCCGATGGCATTGACGCAGAATTTCATCAGCGGCGACGCCTTCGGTGGTTACATTTCTGGCCAGCTTTATGAGGGGCCCAAAAAAGAACAATCGTTTGAACGGCCAGGTTCCGACCAGGATACAAAAATTGCGCTCCTTTTGAGTGGCCAAGAGCATCAGATCCAGCCAAGACTGGTGATTGCCGGCCATGATGACTGGCGAGTGTTCTTTAACCAGATGAGGATTAACCACCTCAACCCGAACGAAAGGACGAATGCAAGCCAGATAAACCCAGCCGTAAAGCCAAGCACCTTCCCGGATGACCCGGGCCAGACTCCAACCGCGAGGCTTGGCCGTCAACAGCCAAAGAGGGGCTACCAACAGGGTCGCCATTGAAACGATGATTAGCCATCCCCAGCACCAGACATTGGCCGCAATTAGAGAAATGGTTTTAGCCATGGCCTTCAACCGCCAGCGGCTTCGACTTTCTCGGCGGCCATGGTGGCGACGATAAAATCAACCACGTCGGACATAGTGATTATTTTCTTCAGAGCCGCCTTGTCCTGGATTTTGAAGTCAAAAGCCGTTTCCAAAACAATCACCATGTCCACCACGTCCAGGCTGTCGAGACCCAAGTCGTCCTTGATCCTGGCCTCCGGTACCATCTGTCCCGGTTCAAGCTCAAATTCCTCAATCATGGCACTGGCAACTGTTTTCCAAATTTTTTCAGGCATCAGCTATCCTTAGACTTATTTTTACGTAAAACTAAACTGCGGCCGCCAATCAGGCCTCATATTTTTCAATTATGAGGCTGGCGTTGACACCGCCAAGAGCGAAACTATTTTTCATTATTGCAGAAATCATACATTTTTGGGATTCTTTTGGCAGCCGCAAACTGCCGCATTCCGGGTCGATGGTTTCCAGGTTGCGGGTAGGCAAAAAACAATTATTGTTCATCATTGAGATCGACAAAATAAGTTCCAGCGCACCGCTGGCAGCCATGGTGTGCCCTAACTGGCCCTTGAAACTGTTGACCGGAGTTTGCGAACCAAAAATTTTCTCAATGGCCCGACCTTCGGCCCGGTCGCCTTCGACGGTGGCGGTGGCGTGGGCATTGATAGCCTGAACGTCAGCCGCTGTCAAGCCGCTGTCGTCCAGAGCCTGAGCCATGCACTGGGCAATGCTCTCTGAATCGGGGTGGACCAGGTTGGCCGGAGCTGTGTTGGTAGCGAAACCGGTGATCTCGGCCACGATGGGAGCCCTGCGACTTAAGGCCTGGGGCAGGCTTTCCAGCACCAGCAGTCCTGCGCCTTCACTGCAGACCAAGCCATCACGATCGAGGTCAAAGGGGCGGCTGGCCTTGGCCGGATCCGGGTGATGGGAAGCGGCCAGAATATGATCAAAGGTCAGGGCGGTCAGGACATCAAATTCCTCGGCTCCGCCGCAGAGCAAAACCTGGGCCCGGCCTGAGGCAATAGTTTCGTAACCCAGCCCTATGGCCAGGAGCCCGGCGACGCAAGCGGCCGACGGCGCCAGAGTTCGTCCGGTCAAGCCCAAGGACAGAGCCAAACTGGAGGCCACCCCATGACCCATTATTTTAAAAAAGGTGGTGCTGCGCAAATTGCCGAAACCGTTTCGGCTCAGGTACTCGGAAAAGAATTCAGTCATGGTCTGGGGACTGCCCATGGTGGTGCCAACGGCCAGGCCCATATCATGCGGATAATCCTCAAGCCTGGCGTTGGACAGGGCCTCGCGGGCGGCCAGACAGGCAAAAATTCCCATCGGAGACATCGAACGGCGAAAGGTACGGGGAATGGATTTGGCGTCTATTTCCGGCACCAAGCCGGCCGCTTTGACTCCTAAATCCTTGACTCGGTCTCCTCCGGGCAGCGGACCCAAGGCACACTCACCCTGGCCGATTTTAGCGCACAAAAGATCGGCCCCCAAACCGAAA
Organism: Deltaproteobacteria bacterium; assembly: GCA_031271165.1. Lineage (GTDB taxonomy): Bacteria > Desulfobacterota > Desulfarculia > Adiutricales > Adiutricaceae > JAISWF01. Next base: position 2,438 of record JAISWF010000112.1, on the reverse strand, counting down.
GGGGAAACTGCGCCAACGCCGGTGATGACCACCCGTTCCCAGGGGCCTTTCACTTGAGCACCTCCAAAACCGCGTCATGATTCGTCAGAAAGCCCGTCGCCAGAGCTGAGGAAACCAACGCACCCAGGAGGCCTGGCAAGACAATATTCTGCCCGGCCAAGACCAGGCGGCCGACTCGGGTCACCGGCAGAATCGGAACCTGGCCGACGCCGTGCTGTTGGCCGTAAATTCCCGGCCCAAAGGCCAAGCTGTGGCGTTCCAACGTCCGGGAGGTGGCCGATTCGACAATTTCAAAATCCCCGTCCAATTCAGGGCAGTTATCCAGCAAATGCCGGCTGGCCTCTTCCGCCAGGCGGGCCTTCCAGGCCTGATAGGCCAGATCCGGTTGAAGCCAAGGAGCAGTCCCCTCTTTCGAGGCAATAGTCACGACCGACACCGGCCAGCGGCTGTTATGCCCTTGGCCGCCACTAGCATAAATAGCGCCGTGGGCCGGCTCCAACCAGTCTTCCTGACGCTCGGGACAGATGAACAACTGTCGGTCCTCCATCCAGTTCGAACGGGTCAGGCCAAAAACCATCAACGGAGACGGAGTATATTTCCGGCCAAGCAACCGACGACATAACACCGGACGCAAAGCGCCTTCGGGCAGTAAGTGCGGCAGCTTGGCCGGAGAGCCGCTATAGACGCATTCGGCGAAATCAATTTCCTCACTCTGTCCATGGGAGTCCACATACCGGGCGGCTACAGCCACATTGAGCCTATCAATTTTTATCTCGGCTACCTCGCAGCCGGTCAGGACCGTGACTCCGGCTTCCAACAACGATGCTTCAAAGGCCCTGACTAGGGCTTCTCCTCCTCCTTTAAAGGTGAATCCCCCGTCAAAGTAGGATGCGTTGACCAAAGCGAACTGGTCAAAAGAGGCTTCGGAAGGCTTAACTCCGTACAAGAGACATCTAAAGCCCAGAACATTTTTCAGGTGCTGGGAAACCGGTAGCCGGTCCAAACTTGCGGCCAGGGTTTCTTCATTATTATACCAGGCCAAGGGATCAAAGGCCGAAATGTCCGGGTTGAGATAGGGCGAGCGGGTGAAAACCTCCCGGCAGCGGCTAAAAAAATCATCCACTTCCGGGGCTCCTGGGAATAAACGTCGGAATTCGTCAAAACAACGCGGCAGAGCGAAATCGACACCGCTAGCAGGAAACCGTAGAAATTCTCCGCCGGGATCGGGCAAAGGACGGATTTTCAGGCCGTGGCGAAAAAGCCCCAGTTTTTGGAGATAACGATACAGTACCCCGTCTTCGGACAACCCGCCGGCGTAATGAAAACCGGTTTCAAATGAGTAACTGCGCCGCTGAAAACCTCTAACCACCGCACCTAGCCTAGGTGATTTTTCCACCAAAACCACTTGGCGCCCGAGTCGGCTTAAAAGCAAAGCAGCTCCCAGGCCCGACAAACCGCCACCTATCACCAAGGCACCGACCAAGATCAGCAACCGCCGCGCTGGTTGTCCAGACCGATCATGACAGAAAAAGCCCCCCGTTGACGGATAACACCTGCCCGGTGATGTAGGAGGCTCCAGGTGAGCACAGAAAGGACACTGCTTCGGCAACTTCCTCAGCCCGGCCCAGCCGACCCAAGGGGATGCTCTTCAAAATGCGATCCAGCGGAAGCTCGGCAATCATTTCGGTGTCGATGAAACCAGGAGCCACGGCGTTGACCTGGATGTTGCGCTTGGCTATTTCCATCGCCAAAGCCTTGGTCGCCCCGATAAGTCCGGCTTTGGAAGCGGCGTAGTTGACCTGGCCCGGTTGACCGGTCTGCCCGGAAGTGGACGCAATGTTAACGATCCGGCCAACCCGCGCCCTTTGCATATGAGGGATTAACCGACGGGTGACAAGAAAAAAACCAGTCAGATTAACATCCAGCACCCGCGACCAATCCGACCAACTCATGAGCCCGAGCGGTCCATCTTTGGTCAACCCGGCGTTATTGATCACGGCGAAGGGAATGGTTTCGAGCAACATCGCATCCAAAGCTGTGGCCACAGCCGCTTCGTCGGACACATCGAAAGGAATCAAGCGGCAGCGACCGCCGGCACTCTCAATGTCGTTTTTGACCAACTCAGCAGATTCATGGCGGCCTAGATAATTAAGCCAAATCTCAAAACCGTCGGCGGCCAATTTGCGGGCGATAGCCGCACCTATGCCCCGACCGCCTCCGGTGATCAAGGCCGATCTAAGGTTGGGTTCTATCAATGTTTGCTCTGCCACTGTTCGATTCCCGCAATCTCGCGCCTGAAAAGGGAGTCAAGCCCGCAATGTTTATAAGTCTTATCGCAGAAAACCGGTAGACTTTAGTCTAGCGGATGAATGCGTTCCGGTCCTGATTAACCTTGATGCCGAATATACTCTTGTATTGTCGATAAACTCGCTTGCCCT
>JAISWF010000277.1 GCA_031271165.1 Deltaproteobacteria bacterium | reverse complement strand
TCATAGGCCGCCGGCCCGAGCCTGGCTCCCTGCCAGTCAATGATTCTGAGCTGACCTCCGTAAATCATCACGTTACGGCTCTGGAAGTCACGGTGGATCAGAACTCGGTCCGGATCGCTTCCAATGGCACTGGTCAGACGGGCGGCCTCCAGCGACAGTTTGTCGACCAAGGGCTTGCTGTTGAGGCCTAAAAGCCGCAAACCTTCAATAAAATAAAGCCATTCTTGGTCATGGGCAAATTTTTGATCGTAAGGAGGGTTCGAGCGCCCCTCGACCGAGATCCCATCAGGACCTACCGCCGCCAGGGCCCGGTCATGCCAGTCAGCCAAAACCACCGCCAGTTGGTGGTAAAACCAAGACAAGGCTTCAGGTTGGTCGCCGGCCACCAAGTCCAGACGCAATTGGCCTAAATCATCAAGCAAAAATCGGCCTCTAGCGATATCAACTTTGGCAATCTTAGGAACTGGCAGTCCATGGTACCAAAGCCGGCGGCCAAGGTAAAGCCAGCGGCGGTTATCCAATTTGTCCGGCCCAACCATGAGGATGATCGTGCGGCCATCTCGGAAGAGGCGTAGATAACGCCTCAAGGAGGCGTCGCCTTGAAGAATGGAAAAAGAAAGTCGCTCCTGGCCTGGCCAAATTTGGTCGGCCCAGACCAGAGCATTGAGCAGGCAGTTGTCAACCTCTGGAGGCAGGCCCGGGGTAATATCAGGGGGATCGGGGGTCTGGGTCATGGGATAAGCCCACAAAAATGGTCTGTTGACCACAGGAAGTAGTATTTGTAAAAATGGTAATTGACCAAAAACACTCTTTCAACCAAGCTTGGCCAAAATTACCGGTTAAAGAACTGGCATGAAGCCCCCTGCCGCAGAGACGGCGGGGCATTTTAAGAGTAAGCACCGATTGGTTGCCTATCTAAAAAACTTTATGGCATTTTGGAATATAATTTTTTTTGTATTTGTTTTGTTTTACTTGTTTTTATTTCGTAATTAGATATTACATGGTCATTTGTATGTTTACCTGCAGTTGAGACGTAATACCTTTCGCTCCAAAATTGATCGACCAGTAAAAAGTCTATTTTTTCGTTTTTGTCATTTTTAACTTCTTGATATTACTGACAAAAAATTTAAGAATTCAGGTTTTTGAGGGTTTTTACCGGTTGATCAAAATTGTCTCCCCAAAGTTTCTGTTTTACTTCAGGGCAACGTTCAAAGATTTTCTTGGCCGTTATGCTTTTAATTGATCGCCTAATTTATGACCAGCTTAGGGTTGGTATACTTTGTACTAAAAAATGCTGCTGCTCTCTATCGGTCCCAATTCCCAGAAACACTATATCGTAAAGGTCTTCTATTTCCTGGCAAATTTCCGTAAGGAAGGAACTACCACATCTATCGCATCGCTGAATGCTACTGGCCGATACTTAGCTCGGCATACGAAATGGTACATTATTACTGATACGTTATGCTGCTTAGGTATGGATGTACTTTGTGAGCACACTTCTCAAGCCTCTGATAATTTTCTTTTTATTATTATAGCCATCATAGTTTCGGATGACAAGAAAAGAGGTCAGAGAAAAAAGAGCCCGCCGCAGCAAAGCTGCGGAGAATTTACCTCAATGGGAAATTAAAACCAGTGAGATTAAAAAAAAATGCCGGGCTTATAGGCCATTTGGAGGCCTTTTGCGGGCCGTTGTGGCCATTAGAGGTCATTTTAGTCAGGCTCAAAGGCTCATCGGGAAAAAGTTCTGGGAAGAGTTGTGGGCCAAAATTTGGTCTTAACCAACCACCACCCCGCCCCGGATGACCGCCCCGGGTTTAACCGTTCCGGCCACCACCGCCCCGGTGACCCAAGCCCCTGCCCCAATGGAAGCCTCTTTCCACAGGACGCAGTCGCAAATTTTCGCCCCCAGGCTGATTCGGGCGCCTTCTTCGGCGATCACAAATCCTTGACCAAACGCCCCTTCGGGCTGCTTCCCTGAGCCTTCGACCAAAACCCCGCCCCAAAACTTTCCGCCTTGGGCCAAAAGCCGGTTTAAGGCCAGATAATCTTCAGCCGTTCCCATGTCGGTCCAAGCAGCTCCGGGACAAAAGTAACCGGCCGGCCCATGAGGAAAAAAATTAGCCAGCTGCTCAATAATGTCGGAAAAACCGTCGGGAAGGGCCGTCAAAACCCGGGGCTCTAAAACCATCAGGCCGGCTCCGCAGAGTTTTTTTATTTCCCCAGGTAGTGGTCTGGGGCTCCGGAAGCCGATAATCTGATCGCCGGCTCCGATACTGACGGTGGCTTTAGCCGGCCGATCAATTAAGGCTATGGTGGCCGGCGGACGAATGACATCGGCCAGATGGGCCTCAGCCAAAAGCTTCAAATCAATGTCGGTGTGGATATCGGCATTGACCACAAAAAAAGGCCGGTCAAAAAAGTCAGCCGCCTGCTTGAGGCCGCCGCCCGTCCCCAGTATCTCAGATTCAGGGCTGTGGATAATCTCTAAACTGCCGAAAACACTGCGCTGCTGAGCCAGGGCCACCAAAAGCTCATCGGCTAAATAATGGGCATTGACAACCACTCTTTTGACCCCGGCCTGCCAAAGGCGGCCCAACCAATGGCTTAACATGGAGCGGTTCAAAACCGGAAAGAGCGGCTTAGGACGTAGCAAAGAAAGCGGTCTAAGCCTTTGACCGAATCCGGCCGCCAGCAGCATGGCAGAAGTAATGGGCCCACCAAAGGTCAAAGGAGATAACCTTCCGCCAAAAGCGCCCTGCCCTTCCCCGCAGTCGAGCAGAGTTGGTTTAGCAGGCCTTCCTGAGCATTTAAGCCGCCGGTGGTTTTAGAGTCCAAAATATCTTTGACGGCTCTAAGAATCCTTAACCGGTTAAGGAACTTTGGTAAAATTAAAAGCATTAGACGCCTGGGCTCAAACAACTGTCAGGATAGCTAGTTATTTAGATAATTTAGAATCTAAATATCCAAATTCCTCAAGAAGTTTTTCTTTTTCGCTCCAATCACGAGTGATACGCACAAAAACTGACAAAAAAACCTGGCACTCCAAAAACTCCTCCAAACCCTGGCGGGCTTTCATACCAATGCTCTTGATTTTCCGGCCGCCTTCCCCGATGAGGAGCTTTTTTTGGCTCTCGCGCTCGACGTGAACGGTGGCCTCAATGCGGTACAAGGGCTTGCGGTCGGCTGGATCGGGCTCGCAAAAAGAATCAATGGAGACAGCCACGCTGTAAGGTACTTCCTGTCTGGTCAGACAAAAAACGGCTTCCCGGAGGTACTCGGCGGCTATTGCCCGCAGGGTTTGATCGGTGAGCTCGTCTTCCCCGTAAAGGGGTGGCGACACCGGGAGCTGGCCAATTAATAATTGGGGCAGCTCCTTAAGTCCTTGGCCGGTCTTAGCCGAGACCACAATAGCCGCCTTAGGTGAACACGCTGACTGGATCTCGGCTTTGAGCTCCTCCATCTTCTCATCACTGACCAGATCAGCTTTGTTTAAGGCCGCAACCAAGGGTTTTTCACCCCGGGCCATAACCGCTTCCAAAGCGGCCTCGTGGTCGGGGCCGCGCCGGCAGCCATCAACTAACCACAGGCAAACGTCAGCATCAGCCAAAGCCGATTTGGCGGCGGCGACCATGGAGCGGTTGAGGAGTTTTTCGGAGTGATGGAGGCCCGGGGTGTCAAAAAAAACCAACTGACCTATTTTTTCCGTTACCACCCCCAAGATTCGGTGCCTGGTGGTCTGGGGTTTGGCGGTGACGATGGCTATTTTTTGACCCAAAAGAAAGTTAAGCAAAGACGACTTACCACTGTTAGGCGCCCCGACGATGGCGACAAAGCCGGCCCGATAATCCTCGGTTAAATTTTGATTAGCTGTCTTGCCTTCCACTACAGGCCTCTTTTGGACTTAGGGACCCGGGTTTTGGTGATCTCAGAATCTGATTTGGGGCCCTGATCAGATTCGCCGTCGTTTTTGGGCTCCATCGGCCAGTCTTCACCATCGGAGCGGGGACAGATGCGTTGGGCAAACCACGGATGGAGCTGGTTTAAGAGCTCCAAAAGGGCTCCGGCTGCTTCTTGTTCGGCCTCTTTTTTACTCATCCCCTGCCCGGAGGCGATTTGCCCCAGGAGCTTGACCTCGGAATGGAAAATCGGGGAATGGGGAGGCCCGGTAATCTTGGTGACATAGGTGGGGAGTCCGATTTTCAGGCCCTGGCTGGCTTCCTGGAGATCGGTTTTTGGATCGGTTGGGCCGCGCATTAAAAAATTATATTCCAAGTATGGAGACCAAAGCTTGGTTATCAACAGCCGGGTGGCCTCAATACCTTGATCAATAAAAAAGGCGGCAATAAAGGCTTCCATGGCGTCGGCCAAAACTGAGCTTTTGGAAGCTCCGCCGCAGGCCCGCTCGCTGGAAGTCATGATGATGTACTGGCCCAAATGAATTGATGCCGCCACTTCAGCCAGCCGGGCCTCGCAGACCATCCAGGCTCTCAGGCGGGTCATCTGACCCTCGTTGAGCCGAGGCATGACCGGAAACAAAAATTCGGCAATGCAAAGATCGATAACTGCATCCCCTAAAAATTCCAGCCTTTGATTGCTGGTCTCGCAATTGGAAACCTGGCGGTTAGAGCCGCCGACCATGGAGCGATGGGTGACGGCGGCCAAGAAAAGCGAAGGGTCGCGCATTTCAAACCCCAAACGATCGGCCAGGACTTCAATGGGATAGGGGCAGGAGTCTTGAGCCGGCGGCTGCAGCCGCTGGCCGAAGATCTCATCCTCATTTGAGACAGCCAAAAATGCCTGATCGACTGGAGGGCTTAAATCCTGAGCCGGGGCCTCTGAAAATCCCCGGTCCGTGGGCTGGCCGGTCAATTGTTCCGATGATTCCCGGCTATTTACATCTTTATCGTCTTCCGCCGTCTCATAGTACCCTAATACGCCGGGATCTTTTTGGTAGTCCGGGGCTACCGGTTTGGGGCCGGGAAATTTTTTGGCCAGACCCAGAGCCATTTTTTTGGCCAGTCCGCCAAAGTCCCCGTTGGACATTAGTACGATCACATCCCCGGGCTCGGCCGTTTTGAGCAGTCGCTGAGCCAAATCATCAATACTTTTGGCTAGCGTTGCCTTGACAATATCTTTTTTAAGTTTAGCCAAGTTAAGCCGATCGCCTGCCGGAGCTTTGGTGGGATTAACCACCGGTGATAGAAAGACCCAGTCGGCAACGGCAAAGGCCCCTGAGTAAAGTTCCTGGAAAACTGCCCGCCGGCTGGTATTACTCCTTGGCTCAAAGGCGGCCAAAATCCGGCTGTTGGGATAAGCCGCCCTTATGGCCTCAAGAGTCCTGGCTACGGCAGTGGGATGATGGGCGTAATCGTCGATCAAGATCGCTTTCGACTCCGACTCTTTAGTCGGGTAAACCCCAACAACCTGTTGCCGGAGTCTGACCCCACCGTGATTGACAAGGCCGGAAGCAACCGCCCGGCTGTCACCCATGGCCGCCAAAAAGGCCCCAACCGCTGCAGCAGCGTTGACGGCGTTGTACAGCCCCGGTCGGGGCAAAGACAAGGCCAAAGGGGGCCCAAAGGGGTTTTTAAGGTAAAACGAGCCGCTCAAACCCTCAGGCCGATAAAAGCCAACCTCAAGCTCTAATTCTGAATCGTGGCCTTCAGGACCGTAGAAAAGCTTTCGGCACTGAGCCTGGGACGCCACCTCCCGAACCTGCGGGTCGTCGCCTCGGGCGATAAGAAGCCCGTGGGGCGGAATCAGCCGCATGAGTTCAAGGTAAGCGTCGATCATAGATTGGCGGTTGGGATAGATGTCGGCGTGATCGTAGTCCACCGAGGTCAAGATCACGGTGTGGGGCCGGTAATGAACGAACTTGGGGACTTTGTTGAAAAAAGCGCTGTCATATTCATCGCCCTCAACAATAAACCAGCCGCCGTTGTGAGCCGCCTTAAACGGTTCGGCCAAGTCCAGGCTGTCGCCGCCCACCAAGTACCCTGGTTTAAGTCCTCCGGCCTCAAAGAGGGCGGCGCACATGTTAGTGATGGTGGTTTTCCCATGGCAGCCGGCAACAACAAGGTTGAGAGTGCGGGACAAAAAATAGTGGCTCAAGGTCTGGGGCAGTGAGAGGTAGGGAATTTGGCGATCGCGCAAAACTGAGACAACGGGCATGCTCCGGCTGATGATGTTTCCGATCACCACCAAATCGGGGTCGTCATATAGGCTCGCCCCGTCATAGCCCCGCCGGACCTCAAGGCCCAGCCGCTTCAACATCAAGCTGACCGGAGGAAAAACGTCGGTATCGGTCCCCGAAACCAAGGCCCCTTCGGCCAGGAGCAATCCGGCCAAAGAGGCCATCGCCACCCCGCCGACCCCCAAAAGGTGAATTTTGAGGCCTTTGAGTTGGCCGTAAGGGGCAACATTGAGTTCGGGAGCCAGCTCGGGCAAGGCTAAAATTTTGCGGGCTCTGTGGGTAAGGCTCATTAAAAAACGCCATTCTTGGGGATAATCGCAGTCAGAGTTGAAATCATAGTTGGCCGCATTATTATTGGGTGCGCCCTTTTACAACCCAAGACCGGAATCTGATATTGAAATGCTTACCGTCTAAAAATGCTCAACGAAAACAGTATCAATTATTTGATCCGGAGGCCCTGACTAAAACCAAAGTGACGGAGCCTAATTTACTTTGAGGGTTATCCTATTTGAAAGGTATACTAGTAGTTTAGCTCAATTATCCCAGAAAAACTATATAACACATTACAACCCAGTCCCGGCCTTTAGATTCATCGGCCAAGGCCGCTGTACTAGTTTCTATGAATCAAAAATACGGGAGGCGACCAACGGACCAATAGGTAGTTAGTTTGAAAATGATCTGCAATTTTATGCCAGTTGTCCGGTAAGACCAAATGGCTCACCATTTTTAATTCTATCATTTTGTCACAGAGGTGTCAAATTAAAATTAACCATACTACCAATATTAAATTTTAACCACCGACATTTGACAACGAAAAGTTTCTAATTTAAATATTTATGCAGAGCTTAAGCCAAGCTATAATCGCTGCCAGATTATCCCCCATAAAGCATTGTTGTCAAAATACTGTTTACCCGTCCAAAAAGTCGGTCCCCATCGCTTAAAGAGGATCATTGAGTAGCCAGCTTTCTTTGGGGTAATCATTGACTGAAGTTAGATGAGCACCAAGCGGGTTAAAAATTATTAGACACTTTCAAACTCCTGCTTTGCAGATTTACTTCAACATGTTTTCCAACCCAATCTTGCCACCAAGATTGAAGGTCTGCGTAATGGAGCAGTTGATTATGTCACCAAGCCGTTCGACAACAACTTTGGCCGCTGAGAGTTAAAACCCATCTGACAATTCAAGAGCAACAGCATCAACTTATTTATTCAAAACTACGACCTGAGGAATTTTAATTTAAATATTCAAAAGATGGTCAAAGAAGAAACCGAAAAAGTGGTCAAGCTTCAGGCGACTGTCTTCCATACGGTGGTGGATTTGGTGGCCAGCCGTGATGACTTTACTTGGGGACACATCTATCGGACAATGAAGTAGTTTTCTTAACTGCTGGAAGGTCTGGCCAATTGCGAGCAATACGCCAAGTAAATAAGTAAATGGCATTTCGACATCTTTCTGCAGTCTTCCATGTTCCATGATGTTGGCAAGATTTCCTTTAGTGACGCATTACTTAAAAAAAACCAGGTAAACTCAATCCGAAATAATGTAAAGTTATTTGAGGCTATGAAGCGCCAGCCGACCTTTGGAGCAGAAATAATTGATAAAATTACTTCCAGCCTAATTGAGAGTGACGCTCATTTTTTGGAGTACACCATGATTTTAACCTTGACCCAGTATGAAAAATGGGACGACACTGACTATCCTAATGGTCTGGCGAAAGAAACCATCCCCTCCAGGGGAGGCTTATGGCCATCTCTGATGTCTACGATGCGCTATTTTCTAAAAAGACTTATAAAGAACCTATGACTCATTTTATGGCCAAAAAAATAATCATTGTAGAGTTCAGATAGCCACTTCGAGCTGTCTTGGTTGAAGTTTTTAAAGAAAGAGCTTATAAATTTGATGAATCATTTAAGGAAACTAAGATTTCTCTTCTTGATGGTTATTGTCTCTGATAGCTTGGGACCTGCTTAAAAAATGGAAAATGTCTGTGGTCACCAAGGCCGGTTCGTTACTATAAGAGCGTATTCAATTAACCATTTACAGCCTGGAGCTTGGGTTAGCAATAAAGTAAAGTGAAAAATTTAATGGCTATAAGGAAATATGTCTTCAGTGCTGATAGGCAGTTTGACTGTTTTGAGGTAATACTTGATTTTGGAAGTGGGATATTATTTAATGATGAGTAAGGTCTCCCCTGGAAAGGAGGGACCCCCTATGGGCAGGTTCCTGTTGGACATGCTAGCCACTGCTGCTGGTAGCGTCATTTCGGCTGTTTTGTTAAAGTATCTCCTTGAGATCTAAAATTCGGGTAGGGGGTGGCTTTCCCACACCCCTCCCACACCACTGCGTACGTGCCGTTCGGCATACGGCGGTTCTTCGGATCAAGCAGAATAATGTTGGCGTTCCTTGTACATTTCTGACAACTCCACATATCCTTGCTCTCGCAAGTATTCGTTGGTCAGTGTTGTTGTCAGAATTTGGCTTCCAGCTGTTCTCCAATATCCTTTCCGGGTATTGGCCCACATCCAGGCCTTCTCTTTGTCTACTCCGAGCTTCTTCAGATTGTTAAATCTGGTTTTGACCCGTTTCCACTGTTTCCAGATATACATTCTGAGCCGTCTACGTATCCACCCGTCCCATTCATGGGCTTTTGCCTTTAGACTAGCTAAGGCAAAGTAACCTATCCACCCTCTGATGTACGTCATTAGACAGTGCAGAAGTAGTTCGAATGAAATACCACGGTTCCTTCTGGTCAGCGCTCTGACCTTATCCTTGAACCTTGTGACGTTCTTCTCATGTATCCTAATTCCTGACTTCTTCCCGACTTTCCATAGACTGAATCCAAGGAATTTCAGGATTTTGGGGGAACCAATCTGACTTTTAGTCTGATTGACTTTCAGTTTTAGGACATCCTCAAGGAAGCGGGTCGAATTGTCATCACTCTCTCCGCCGCCCTCTTGGATTTAACGTAGATGTTACAGTCATCAGCATACCTTGCAAACCGGAGACCCCTACTCTCCAGCATTTCGTCAAACCTTGTAAGGTATTTGTTGCTAAGTAATGGTGATAATGGTCCTCCTTGAGGAACTCCGTCCTCCGTAAAACCTATTAGTCCATCGACAAGAACCCCACTTCTCAATAATTTATTGATTAATGAGATTAATCTCTCGTCTTTCACTTCCTCTCTTAGCATATTAAGTAGAAGTTCGTGGTTTACAGTATTAAAGTAGTTAGCTAAGTCAATATCTACGACCCAGTTGTATCCCTCATCGAAGTAAGATTTAACTTTCCGCATAGCTTGATGGGCGCTCCTTTCGGGGCGGAATCCATAGCTATTGTCGTGGCTCAGCGTTTTTGTCGTATTTTCCGGCCCGTCGATTCTGTCGCAATTGGGGTAGTGGCTCAGCGTTTTTGTCGTATTTTGTCAGTTAGCGACTCACCGATTTTGTCGTATTTTGTTAGTTAGCGGCTCATCGATTTTGTCGCATTTTCAGGCTCAGCGAAAGTGTCGTATGCCACCACTTAACAGCTGAGCGATTATGTCGTATTGTATCCTTGGTTTTGTGGCTCATCGAAAATGTCGTAATTTTAGGCTTAGCGGCTCAGCGGAAATGTCGTATCCCATTTTTTAGTTAGCGGC
>JAISWF010000187.1 GCA_031271165.1 Deltaproteobacteria bacterium | reverse complement strand
AAGAATTCCCGACTTTGAGACTATGAGAAGAGAAGTCTCGGCCTGGCAGAATGACCGAAACAACAGAAGAATCAAAATCGATTGGCAGTTTAGTACAACCGATGCCAGGATTAAGCTTAAGAGACTTTATCCAGTCATTTCTGACGGTACAAGGTACTAGTGTTGGGGCGGTCATATATTTTGGGATCATATGGCCGTAAAAATTCTTTTTCCATCGCCATGTCGCTCCTGCTCGCTTCCAAGGCCGAAAGTTAGCTGGCCGGGCCGCCTCAAACCACCAGGCAGCCCTTTTTGTCAGCCACGGTGATTGAGGCTTTATGGCCTGAATTAAATTCCAGAAAATCATTTTCCAAACCGTCGCTGAAAGTGACCCCGTGAGCGGGCATGAGTGAGGTAATGACTAAGGGGCTTTTGGCATCCATCCGTCCGGACACCAGCTTGGTTTCAGAAGTGCGGCTGGAAAAAGGCTCCCGGACGCTGAAACACAGATAGTCCGCCGCCCAAGAGAAGCGGCCGTCATCTTCCTTCTGGTCGGTTTTTTTAGGTGGCGGGCGGCCGCCGAAGACCGTCTGTCTGAGCCTGTTCAAAGAGGCGGCCCCAGCCAGGATGCATTTGAGCCAACTGGTGGAGCCCAGGCCGGTCGATACGATAACCCAGCTAAAGGACTGAACTTCGCTGGCTGTGCCGGATTCCAACAGATAACGGGCCGAAATGTGACTACGGGGGCCGATAGACAAATCGTTGACCGCACATAATTTGCGGCCGTCGTTGAGTTCCGCCTGGGCCATGGTAATTTCTTTGAGGCGGCGGGCTTGTTTAAAGAGATCCTTAACTACTATTCCGGCTTCTTATGTGGTGAACGGCAGCAGCACCCGTCCCAGTGGGGCGGCTCGGGGTTGACTGCCCATCGGCTGCTGGTTAAGATACTTCTTGGTCAGCACCCCTTGGGGGGCTTTAAGGAAGCGAGCCGGCCGGCCCTGGGGGTGTACTTTTAAGGCTAGCTGCGCCGCCTGGCAGAAGGAGCTGAAAAAAATATTAGCTTAAGTTGAGGCTTTGGGATGCGAGGGGAGATGACAAAATTTTGCTAATTGGTTCTTAGCCTGATATAATTAAAAAAATCGACCACTTTTATAACCGCCGTGGGTCGGGAACTACGAAACACCAAGGGTTTTTAGTTTTTTAAAAGTTGTCTTACACCCATTTTTGGGTACCATTATTACAAGAGACGCCCTGTTTTTATGAGTGCTGCCAGAGCAATTAGATTCCGACGAAAAAAAAAGCAATCAAATTGGCCGGTTTATACGGTCATGGCGTTTATGCTACTGGTTTTGGGTTGGGCGGGCTGGCGGCTGGTCACCGACAAGACTTTGTGGCCCTTTGCCAAAACCCCCGCTTACGGTATAGCCAGGAACTCCACCCAGTTGTCGACCGATGGGGCCGCAGTCAATTTTAGGACGGCGGCACAGCAAGCTGGTGCTCAGGAGGTCCCAGTCCGTAAAGTCTTAGGCGACGTCATGACTCTATGGGTTGACGCCTTGGTCAAAGGTGATTTTACTGAATTTCATCGCAACCTGTCATTTCCTTGGCGGCAAAAAGACGATCCGGCCTCCCTTAAAAAAGCTTTCGAAATTTTAACGCCCTACAAAGAGAGCCTGACCCTTTTTCCGAACCGGGGGAAACTGGTCCTTTTGGAGTCGCGTCCCTATACCGTCTCAGAACCAGCCGCCGGCGCCAACCTGATACGTGATAACATCGGGCCCCAGTCCCCTTGGTTGGTTAGAGGGGAATGGCGGGTTAATAAGACCGCTTTGGGTTTTAACCTGGTTTTGATTTACGAGGAGGGTCAATGGCGGCCCTCCAGTCTGAGGGTGGAGATATTCACCTGAGATCAGGGTTCCCCCTGGCCTCTCACCCTGGTAACGTTTGGGGCGTTCCCTACTGCGACAGCGTAATATGTATTGTTAAGATGTAGATGCGATGATTTGATATGGAAAGATAAATTTGCTGTTAGGTGTATATAATTTCAAAACTTTACTTTTCGGTATGCGTTTACCCACGAGCCGTTCGGATTATTTCTCTCTCAATGGGCTGGCAAATCCAACCAGACATAAGGTGTTTATTATGTGTTTTTGTCAACGTGAGCTAAAAAATAGGCTGGTCATCGGCGTTTGCCGACTGTCTTTACTTTTGGCGCCTCTTTTATAAATTCTACCAGAACCTCAGTCCGCCCGCTGACCACCACTGCGACATTGTATAGGTCATGGCCATCTCCCCAAAACTTTTTGACATAATTTTTGGCATCTATCTGCTTGAAAGCCTCCTTGGCCTTGACCTTCATCTTCTTTAGCAGCTCAAGCTTATTTTTGGAATCATTGACTGTTGCCTGACTGTCCTGGAAGATGTCATAACTAGCTGGGCAGTATTTGAACTCAAAGACGAAATAGGGCCCATTCTTACCTGGAGCCTGATAGCTGGCGTCATACCTTCCGTCCCCTGCAGAAACCTCCGTCTTAATGTTGACATCGGCCAAAAACATGGCCGCTTGAAAGAGCGAATGATAATAGGCTTCAGGGGGCTCATGGACACTATATGGGAACTCGGCCAGAAAACTCCCGAAGGCGTTTTCAAAGCCCTCGGCATCTAATTGGATTAGCGAGCTGAGCATGCTACAGGCATTGCGCCAGACCCTCAAAGGATCCTGAATGGGCTTCAGTGATAGCAGAAGCGGGATAAGACCGGCCCTGACCTCTAGATTTGGGATTTTTAAAAAAAATATAGCAGTGCCCGATGATTTTTCGACTCTATCTACGGTGAGATAGCCACTTTGGAAGAGCACAGGAATCGGGTCTAAGCCCTTTCTAAGTTCTATGGCGTTAAGTGACTTAGTGATGGATTGGTCGGATTTAAACGTTGCAGAATCGATCAGATTGGTTTTGATGAGGCCAGCCAGAAAACTAGCGACCCCGCCCATTTGGGTCCAGTAGTCACCGAAAAGGTTTTTCTTAAAAGCAAACAGGATAGACCAGGGATTGAAAATTTTCGTTTGGCCGTCCCAGGTATAGCAATCATACCAATCTTTGATTGATTTTTTGAGATTGGTTTCCGTAGCCTCAGGAGGCATCGCCCCGTCTGCCTTTAAGCTCTCAAGCATGGCTTCCATATACTCTGGAAACAGTGAATTAAATTCAGCCTCGGTAAAACCGCAGATGCTGGCATATTGTTCATCTAGAGTAATATCGACGAGGTTATTTAAAGCCGAAAGAATGGAGGCTTGAGCAAACTTGGTTACTCCGGTGATGAAAGTAAACCCTCTCAGCTTTTCCTTATCTTTGAGGACCAGATAGAAAAGTCTCAAGCATTCTCTGATCTTATCGGCTAACGTAGGTTGATGGAGTTTACTTAGAATCGGCGCATCATATTCATCAATTAAAACAGCTACCTCTCGATCGTACTTGGAGTGAAGTT
Source organism: Deltaproteobacteria bacterium (assembly GCA_031271165.1). Taxonomy (GTDB): domain Bacteria; phylum Desulfobacterota; class Desulfarculia; order Adiutricales; family Adiutricaceae; genus JAISWF01. The sequence goes on along the minus strand of JAISWF010000187.1, from coordinate 675 downwards.
TTTCGAAAAGCGACTTAAATACGGCGGGTGGGTGGAACCTCTAAGAGTTAAATTTTCCCGATCGGCGATAGCTTGCAGTTCCGCAATTAAATCACTTTTTACAGTTCTACGCTTTCTGTATCAATTGCAGCCAGGCTTAACCGAATGACTGGATAAGGTTGCCAGTCATAGTTGGATTTGTAAATTTGGAGCCCTTCAAAAAGTTCCCGGCGGCCTCTTAGGATATCATCCAGGGTATCGACCAGAAGGGACTTGCCGAAACGCCGAGGTCGAGACAAAAAATAGGGGGACTTAGTTTTTAAAAGATTGTAGAGTAGTTCAGTTTTATCGGCATAAATAAAGACTTGATCGGTTTTTTTACCTTTATCGTAACCGCGTATCGTTGAGAACTTGGCTATCCCAGTGGGTAATAATAATGGCATGGTTAAAAGCGCCCTGCTCTCCAGGCGGAGTTAAAAAATGCTTTGAGGAGTGATTCAGGCTTTAAACCACCGTTTATATTTTAACATAAAGACCGATGTCTTTTGGTTTTCCGCTAGATTTATTCCGGCTAAAGTCAATACTGTTCACTTAAGATAGATTACAGGTTCGATTGAACGGGACTGGTTAAGTGGAGCCCCTCTTTTCCTAGTAGCATAATTGCTCATCTTCCTCTTTACTCCCCTGGGGTTCGTC
>JAISWF010000185.1 GCA_031271165.1 Deltaproteobacteria bacterium | reverse complement strand
GACGAACCCCAGGGGAGTAAAGAGGAAGATGAGCAATTATGCTACTAGGAAAAGAGGGGCTCCACTTAACCAGTCCCGTTCAATCGAACCTGTAATCTATCTTAAGTGAACAGTATTGAGCCTAGGCCCCGTTTTTCCGGCGGGACAAACAAACGGGCGGCGGAATCGAGAAGCACTCGGCCTCGGTGGACTATTCGGCCGTGGTCGGGTTGGTCGAGTCCGGCCAGAAGGTTTAAGAAAGTTGTCTTGCCAGCTCCGGAGGGTCCGAAAATCACGGTAATCCCTGACCCTGGAAGCTCTATATCAATATCAAGACAAAATTGCGGGAAGGTTTTTATGGCCTGGATCGTTAGAGTCTTCTCCGCCGGGTCAGGCTCAAGCTTTAACCTCTCGGAGCTTAGGGGGCCGCCCATCGTCAGTGACGCAATCGCAGCTGGCGGCCGGGCCATAAATTTCTTCTGAGGGTCTGTCGGGGGATTGGGGACCGCACCTGACTGGACTGATGGTGACAACATGGGTATTAAGCCGAGGTTTTGGGCCAAAAAAGCCTGCCTGGTGACTTAGATTGTTATAACATGACAAAAAATGACAAAATGTAGTTAACTGTCAAGTGATGATCGCTTGGATTACGTTAATCCAATGAGCTGTCCTTGTCAAGGGTAGTCACCGATGGGGAGGCGGCTCCCGGACAGCTTGGCTCCTTTTTCTGGCCCTGGCCGGAAACTCATTTTCCAAGCTGCAATAGCATTTTTATGGAGGCATCTTAACTCAAAGCAGGCGCAACCAGCATTTCTGATTCGGCGAACCGGCAAAAACGCCTCAAATGGCAGGCTCAGCTGGGCCGCCTCTCGGAAAGTGGCAGTCCAGAGCGGGGTTTACATGGCGACAGGCGATGGAGGCGCTGCAGGTCCGAAAATTTATTCTAACAATCTGACACCTTCTAGCTCCCTCGGCGGCCGGCTGCGGCCGGAACTCTGGGATACTGAATTTCTTTCGGCTCCCCAGAAAACAGTATCTTGAAAGTGATATCCTGGCGGGAGGTTCGGCTGCGGCCTTGGTTGACGACCCTTAGACGCAAAAAAAGGCGGCTTTGACTGTTTACTGTCAAGCCACCCCGGCCAGGGTTGGAAAAAATGACCTAGCCGGCCAGCGGCAGAGCTTGTGGCCACTCTTGCTTTAGGCCTCTTAGAAGTTTGACAGGTTTCATAAGATGATAAATCGGGACGAAAATAACTCTGTTTGTTATTTTTTTTGCCCATCCGAGTTGGATGCAGCAAGGTATTCTGTGCTCATGGAGTGTCGATAGACTATTTGTTCAAAATTTTTCAATTAAATTTAACGATTTTGGTACCCCCGGCCATCTAACTAGTTTGGGACCGGCTTAACACGTCAAAGACTTGAGCTTGGGCTGTCAGTTTAAAATCCGATGACATATATGAACCGCTAATACTATTTCTTCCGGTATTGTCCAAAGCTTCTTTAGACCTTCGGCAATTTTGGACCTACTAACCTGCCAAACCGATGTCAAGTACCGTTAGAAATTTTTTAGGCAATACGTTCTAGTTGATCTTTGTTCCAGGTATTATTAATGGCTTTAAATAAATTACCTCGCAGCAGAGGCTGCGAGGTATCTAGAAGGTAAAACTTTTTATGACCTAAAAAGATGCAGTAAGTAGCAGGGAATTAGGTCTAAATATGATTAAAGATTAAGTTAAAAGCTCATGGCAACCGCAAAGACTTAAAAATCGGAGTTTTCCCTTATAAAGGCTGAGGTCATGACCGTCAGCCCAGCTCATTTTCGGCTGCCTCCATTATGATCGCCAGCTCCCTTTGAACCTCTTCGGAAAGGACGCTTGACTGGGGGGCGGCCGACAGGATTCTTTGGACTTTATCCTCGGCTCGATCAACGATGGTCTTGGGATCTTTGAGCCAGTTGGAAAGAGTCGGGCAGTTGAGAAGATCGGGGCGGTGATGTTTTTCCTGCCGAAGGTATTTCATGGTCAGGCGGCTGGAAAGGTATTCTCCCTTGTCGGCCTGCTCGGCAATGTCTTCTACCGCTAAAGTTTCCGGGGTAATTGATATTCCGTTTCGAAATGCTTTGAGATAGTCCAGGATTTCGTCGATGATTACCAGCGACTGATGGCTGTAAAGATTACCGCACTCTAAAGAACCGGCACCTACTTGGTAGGTTATGCCGTTAATCAGGCCCATCAGTATGTTGATTCCGTAATGGAATATCACCTGATGGGGCTGGCAGTCACCGCTCAAAAGAGTGTTGGCCAGACTCGGCAGGCCGTAGAAGGCACTCATCTGAGCCCCGGCGGCGGCCAGGACCATCAACTCAGGGGAGTGAGTAAGGCTAAGTCCGGTTTTCATGTCCAGATATTGAAAAAGAGTGTAGTACCACTGGCCTAAACCTGGGCACAGGGATTGACACAAACACACTGAGGCCAAAAATTCGGCGGTCATCTGGGTCATGCAGCCGGCCATGGTGTAGGGGGCGCTGCCGCCCATGAGGATGGTCAGGGGCGTCATAACGTTGATGCCGTAATCGCCGTAAAGGATGAGGCGATCAATTTCGTCGGCCGGGAATTTTAAAGGGGCGATCACGCAAAAGATGCCGCTTAAAATAGGTCGTTTGTTTAGGTTGTCACGGCCGCCAGCCACAACCGAGGCCATCTCCAGCTCGTAGCGCAGGTTTTTTGAGCCAGTTGTCAGAGCCCAGAAGTGTTTGCGAGTGTTTTCCAAAACGGTCTTGACGGCCCGGATGTCGTAGGTAGCCACCGGGACGTCCTGGGGGGTAACGGTGCTGGGGGCATTGATGTGAGGCAGGGCGTTTATCAGCTTAACAGAGTTTACGGCGTCGGCCAGAGTCAGCGGGCGGGAAGTTTGATTGCGCATATCGTAAAAGGAAAACGGGCCCCCGCCTTGTCGGGTGTAGGTTCCTCCCAGTTTCATGATCATATCGTTTACAGGATCTGGAGCGGCGCACAAAAATTCTTTCGGCGCTCTGGCCAAAAGGGTTTCCACGGTTCGGTGATTGAGAAAGACTCTTTGGCCGTCACTTGATAATTCTGCCCCAGCCTCGCTCAAGGCTTTTTGGGCTTTGGGATGTTCAACGGCTATGCCAACCGTGGCCAGCACTTTCAGGGCTGCCTCGTGGATTTGGGTTACCTCTGAGGGGGTCAAAACGTTGTATATCGGAAGCATGAAATCTCCTTGAAGACCGAGCGGAGCATTCGGTCGGATGCGATTTTGGTGACCCTTGAGCCGCCCTCCTTTCGGGCCGTGATTTGGGCAGTTAGAGTCCACCAAAGAAGGCAAAAAACAATTTAAAATCCAGAAAAAAGGCTTATTGTTTTATTGATAAAGAAGTAAACAACCGGCCTCGGCCATTAAAAGCAGAAATGACCCTGGAAGAGAAGCTAATTGGGTATATATATTCATGCCTCTATCTTGGCAGAGTAGGGGCAGGTTGTCAAGACGAATTGTTTAATTGTCTTGACAGCCCCAGCGATTTTTCCTAGAAATCTAAGCAAAAATCCGCTATATTAAGGTATCGATTAAAATTTAGAAGTAAAAAAAATGTCACCAATGTCCGAACAATTATTAACCGATGTCGCCTGGGTCTTGTCAGTTTTAGGTCCGCCCGAGGACAACTTTAAGGTCAGATGAGTAGGTTCGATGAAAGTCAGGGGACATTGTTGCCGGCGCTGAGGCTTCCAAGAGCCGGTGGAAGCCGAAAAGTCACCCGGAAAGTTGCAACAGGCGACCCATTAGCTGCCAACTCTTCAACTCTTGCGCTCTTGCCATTGTTTTTGAGATTGGATATTATTATCCTTTAAAAAATAGCCGTTTGTGGCTACGGGAGTATCCATGATTACTGAAAAGGACCTCGACGCTTTAGGCTTAAATAAAAACTTAACCACCCTTTATCTGGCTATTCTTCGCTCCGGAGGTCAGTCGGCCAGTCAGCTGGCCGCCTCCACCGGTCTTAACCGCAGCAATGTTTATGCTCTCATGGAACAGCTGGTGGCCAAAAACATGGTCAGTATTGATTTCATGGGTTCCAAACGCCGTTATAAAGCCTGCGACCCAGAAATTCTTAACCGGTTGGCCGAGGACCGGCTGAGATCGATCTCTTTGCTGATGCCGGAATTAAAAGCCCTTTACGGTTCCGGGCCCGCCAATCCCCGGATCAGCTATTACGAGGGAGAGGCGGCGGTGACGACGGTTTTTGACGAACTAGTCAATATCAAAGGTGATAATTACCGTTATTTCGGCTCTCTCGACGCTCAACTGGCGGTTGAGAGCCTGGAGAATGCCCGCCGTTCAGTCCAAAAAAGGCTTCAAAGAGGCATCCAGTCACGGTCCATTCGGACCAGGGACTCTGACCTTGATGATTCCATCTATCGGGCAGGAGAGGAATACCTCAGAGAGGTACGTTATTTCCCCAAAATCATCCCGCCCCATAGCCCCGATTTATATATTTATGACCAGAGGCTGGCTATTTTGGTGGCTTCCGGCGAGAAATTTGCCTTGATTATTGAGAGTCCTGAGCTTTCCACCCTCATGGGGGTCTTGTGGGACATGATTTGGGATATTTCTCTGAGCCTTGAGGAGGTCCAAAAATTGCGGAGCCCTCAAATGCGTTCGCCCAGGCGTCCCTGCTGAGGTGAGTCATTTTTTCGGCCGCCGGTTGTCAGGCGCAATTATTAACCCTGCATTTTGATTTTTTACTCTTGAACCATTCGCTGTTATTGGGTGAGCTGACATTTTTTTAAAGGCCAGATAGACAACTTAAAAAGCTCAGCCGATTTGACTTGGTAAGCCAGGGATTTTGGTGGTTTCAATGAATTTGATGTCCGACACCAAAAGATTCATATTTTTGCTTAATATTTGAGCGCTGCTTCGGTATCATAGCAACTGGTCATGTATTTAAGTGGGCAGGGGGTCCTTGGAGGTTGCTAAGATGCTAACCCAGCCAATAACTCAAGGTTCATTCTATGTTAAATGGTGCTCAATAAGTTTTTGATTAAAACCGAAAGTGGTATAAAAGTCAGAGCTTACCTTAGACAAAATAATGGCCGCTCGTTGGCTCTCTTCAGGACCAAAGTCAAAAAAATATGGTTACAATCTTGTCGAGCCTGCCTTGCCGCCTCGGTGGCGGCAAGGCCCAAAATAAAAAAACCGAAATGCAGGGTTAAATTACAATGCTCAAAGATCTCAAAGTTTTTTTAATAATTGTCCTGGTCAGTTTGGTTGGCCTAATTGTGGCCTTGACCGACCCGAGGGTTTCTTTAGGCTCTGGTCCGGAGGTCATGGGCTTGACCAGGCAGGCCGATTATAACCAAGGCTGGTCTGACCGAGATGACCTGGACCAGTCGGCCCAGGTCTACTCCGCTAAATTTATCAAGCTGGTCAATGCTGAGCGCCTCAAAAGGGGGCTTTTACTGTTTCTGGCCGATGCGAAACTGTATCAGGCCGCCGCTGAGGCCTCCAGGATGACCCCGGAACCAGGCAAGATTTTTGATCTTAAGGAGGTTTTAGAACGCCAAGGAGTTCAGGGCCGGATTGTTGAGCCCATAACAATGGTAGGCAATACCAGCCCCGAAAAGCTGCTGGAAATATTTCTTACCAGTCCGGAAAACCTCAAACAACTGAACTGGCCCGATTTTGCCGGAATTGGAGTCGGGGCCAGCCGTCAGGCTAATGGGAATGTGTCTTTGGTTGTTTTGTTGGCTACCAATAAAGTCGACACGGGTAGCTTTCGCAAACGAGTTTTTGATCTGGTTAACGTTGAGCGCCGGGTTCTGGCTATTCCTCCAGTTGAATGGCATGATAAAGCCGCTGAGGCCTCCCAGCTCAGGGCCTCGGAAATCGAAGCTGTTTTCGCCCATGAACGGCCCTCCGGGCAGTCCTGGGCCACGGCGCTGGCAGCTCTCAACATCAAGTACAGCGCTGCCGGAGAGAATATCTCCCAGGGGTACCGGAGTCCTGAAGAGTTCATTAAAGCCTTCATGGACTCACCCCCCCATCGGGCTAACATGTTGGATGCCAAGTACAACCGTCTGGGGATCGGTGGCGTGGTCGGCACTAACGGTCGGTTTAACTGCGTCCAGCTTTTTTTACGGCAATAAAAATTTGGCCTCGGCCAATGCCAATCAAGCCATTTGGAAGCGGTCGGAAGTCAAAAAAAACCGTTGATCCCATGTCGTCAAAATGGTAAGTTAAATTTTTTCCCCCCGTTGTGTGTAGCTGGGGAGCTTAAAAAATAGGCCGACCTTGAGGCGCGCTAAATTGAAGTCTGTGCTGGGGGACTGCTTTTGGCGATGGGACGGCCCAGTTAAAAAAGTCATTCGGGACCAAAAAGGCCAAGGTGCAATTTTTCCTGAAATTACTTTGAAAAAAATTGACAATCATAGTGTCGGTTTTTAACGACTAAAAAAATTAGATAATTCCGGTTATAGACCAAAACTAACGGATTTACCTGGTTTTGGTCTTTTTCTTTGTAAAAAATGTATTTGATATAGTTAGCATGATATGTTTATTATAATGTTATTATTTGCTGGAGTGCAGCAAATAATAACATTAGTCTGAAATTTATTTAATATGAGCTATTAAGCTAGGAGATTTAATGATAAAAAAAGAAAAGCCCGATCAAGCCAAGGAGCAGTCTTTTTTGGGGCCCAGGATCTCAATTTGGGAGCATCTGACTTCCAGGGACCAAGAGGAGCTCGAAAAGACGGCTGCTGATTACCGGGCTTTCCTCAGTTCGGCCAAGACCGAAAGAGCGGTCAGCCGACTGATAATAAAAGAAGTGACCAAGGCTGGGTTTACCGATCTTTTGACCGATAAAAAACTTGGCTCGGGAGGCTACCTCAGTCACCACGGCAAACTGCTGGGTCTTTTTATCCCTGGCCAGGCCGACCCGGCTTTAGGTTTCAATCTGGTGGTGGCTCACGGTGACGCCCCCCGCCTCGATCTCAAGCCTAAGTGTATTTACGAAGACGAGGGCTATGCGCTAATTAAAAGCAATCTCTACGGTGGAATTAAAAAGTTCCAGTGGTTGACCAGGCCCTTGGCCCTGTGGGGTTTTTGTGTCCTTAAAGACGGCCGCGAAGTTGAGATTCGTTTTGGCGAAGACTCAAGCGATCCAGTTTTGACCATTACCGACATCCTTCCCCATCTCGATCGCAAAGTACAGCGGGATAAGAAGCTTAGTGATGCCTTTCCCGCTGAAAAACTAAATGTTCTGGCGGCTTCCGTCCCCGAAGGACCAATCAAAGATAAATTTCGGGTTAAAAAGGCCCTCTTGAAGATCTTATTCAACCGCTGGGGGATAAGGGAAGATGATTTGATTTCTTCCGAGCTTGAATTGGTGCCTGCCGGGGTGGCTCGAGAGGTCGGCTTTGACAGCTCACTGATCGGTGGCTACGCTCAAGACGATCGTTTAAACGTCTTTTGTTCGGTCAGAGCTCTTTTGGGGGTAAGCAAGCCAGCTAGACCAATACTGTTGATCATATTCGATCGTGAGGAAATTGGAAGCTACGGCTCAACTGGAGCTGAGACCAACTTTGTCCAGCGCTTGGCCGCTTCGGCCTTTAGCGCCTCGGGCCAGGAGCCGACCTGGTACAAAGTCCAAAACTCCCTCGCCCTAACTCAGGCGATTTCGGCCGACGTCGAGGCGGCTTTGGATCCCATTTTCAAAGAGGTCCACGACGATTTGAATGCTGGCCGCCTGGGCCTTGGGCCCTGCGTTACCCGTTATACTGGCGGAGCCGGAAAATATGGGGCCTCCGAGGCTGGGGCTGAATACATGGCTTATATCCGCCACATTTTTGAACAAGGTAAAGTAACCTGGCAGAGCACCCTTTTGGGAAAACAGGAGGAAGGCGGCGGTGGTACCGTGGCCCTGTCTTTAGCTGCTTATGGAATGAACATCGTTGACTGCGGCGCCCCTGTTTTATCCATGCATTCACCTTTTGAAGTTACTTCCAAAGCTGACGTTTGGATGATGGTCAGGGCCCTGTCAGTTTTTTTCCAGTCCCAGGGGCATAAAGGCGCCAAAGGCCGTTAAAGAGCCCGGCGGAGCTCGTAGCCTTCTTGAGCATCTTTGTCTGAGGCCCTTATTTTAGGGCCTTTGATGGATTACAGAGGAATTCAAGCGCCGGGCTTCCGATAGCTTCCGTTAGCTTTGGCTGGCAGCAAAATTAAACAATTATTTTGCTGCCGGGTTGTTTTTTTTGCTGGCGCGGCTTCAATTAGGATCTAATATTTGTTGTTTTGACAGAATAGTAAGCCTAGAGTCAGCGTGTTAAAATGCTGCGCTGGCAGTTAGGTTAATATTGCTGAAATAAGCATAATAGAAACGCTATTATAGTTTGGCAGTCTCAAGGCCTAATTTGGTCTCATTGAGATGTTAAACATGCGGTGTAATATTGTCCTATCTAACGAAAGTGACAAAAATAAATCCAAAGCCTAGAATCAAGATTAACATCATAGCCGCATAAAATATCCAGCAAAGATAATGCTATTTTCAGATTGATGGTATTGGATGCGGCGGTGCAGTATTGTTTGGCTTTTTTTGTTAAAATAAGTTATCTGTCATTTAGGAATTGACTTGTATTTTTTAGGGAGGAACCCCCATGAAAAAGTTGATAGTTTTTTTCTTTTTAGTTGCCGCTGTCGGTCTGATGTCTTTGTGTCCCACCGGAGCCTCGGCCCAACCGTCGGTTAAAATTGGGATTATGGGACCCATGACCGGGGACTGGGCCTCTGAGGGCCAGGATATGGTCAAAGTGATCGAGCTTTTGGCCGCTGAGGTCAATGAAGCCGGAGGTATTAACGGGGCTAAAGTGGAGTTGGAGATCGGTGACGATCAGGGCAAACCCAACACAGCTTCCCTGGCCGCTCAGAAGCTGATTACCGCTGGAGTAGTCGCCGTGGTCGGGACCTATGGCTCGTCGGTCACCGAAGCTTCCCAGGACATCTATGATGAGGCCGGGGTCATTCAGATTGGTACCGGGTCGACCTCGGTTCGTCTTACCGAAAAGGGTCTGAAGCTTTTTTTTAGAACCTGCCCCCGCGATGATGAACAAGGCCGAGTTTTGGCGGCTAACGTCAAGAAACTGGGCTTCAATAAAGTGGCCATTGTCCATGACAACACCTCCTATTCCAAAGGCTTGGCTGACGAAGCTCGGGCCATTTTTAAGGCCGACGGCGTAACGGAAGTCTTTTACGACGCCATCACGGCTGGGGATCAGGACTACTCAGCAACTCTGACTAAGATCAAGGCCGCCGCCCCTGACGCCATCGTTTTTACCGGATACTACCCGGAGGCTGCACTGCTGCTGCGCCAGAAGCACGACATGGACTGGAAAGTTGCCATGATCGGCGGCGATGCCACTAACAATTCCGATTTACTCGTCATCGCTGGTCAGGAAGCCGCTGCTGGATACTACTTCATCAGTCCTCCCGCCCTTAAACAGATGACCTCTGCGGCGGCAGCTAAGTTTTCCGAACTCTATCAGAGCAAGTATCAAAGTCAGCCCAGCAGCGTTTGGGCCGTTTTGGCTGGAGACGCCTTCAGCGTAATCGTTGAGGCCATCAAGGCCGTTGGTCCCGATTCCGAGAAGATGGCCCAATGGCTGAAGACCGATCTTAAGCAGTTTGAGGGTCTGTCGGGACCGATCGCTTTTAACGAAAACGGCGATCGGGTAGGTGAGGTCTACCGCCTTTATGTCGTTGACTCCGCCGGTCAATTCGTTATCCAGTAAAAAAAGACTCCGGCTCCATCAAAGCCCCGGATTTTCAGGCTTATCATGCTAGAGTTCCTCGAACAGCTGACCAACGGACTGGCCCGCGGGGGTATCTATGCCCTCATCGCTTTGGGCTACACCATGGTCTATGGGGTCATGAAACTGATTAATTTTGCCCACGGCGAGCTTTTCGCCTTGGGTGCCTATCTGGGGTATTGCCTGCTGGTTTCCTCCAACCTCATCGGAGGTCTCGGACCGGTCCTGGCCATCGGCCTGACTATTATTTTGGTCATGGGTCTGGTGGCCTTGGCCGGCCATCTTTTGGAGAAGGTAGCTTACCGGCCCTTGAGGCATTCCGACCGCTTGGCAGCTGTGGTCTCGGCTTTGGGGGCCAGTATTTTTTTGCAAAACGCTATTATGCTTACCTGGGGGGCTCAATACCGGGCCTACGGGGCCAACCTTCTGCCCAACCTTTTGATCACTGTCGGCGGGCTTAAAATTCCTTTGATCCGAATAGTTGTCCTGTTTTCAGCCCTAGTGGTCATGCTGGGCTTGAGGATGTTCATTCACCGCACCCGCCTGGGGTTGGCTATCAGGGCTGCGGCCATCGACCAGAAGGCCGCTAAGCTGATGGGGGTCGATGTACGGCAGGTCATTACGGTGGTCTTTATCCTTGGGCCGGCCCTGGGCGGTTTGGCCGGTCTGATGGTTGGTCTTTATTACGGCCAGATAACCTTCAACCTGGGCCAGCTCTATGGCCTGAAAGCCTTTACCGCTGCCATCATTGGGGGCATCGGCAACATTACCGGGGCCATGGTCGGGGGCATGCTGCTTGGGCTCATTGAGACCCTGGGGGCGGCCTATATCTCGGTGGGCTGGAAGGATGCCTTTACCTTTTTGGTGCTGATAATGATCTTGATCGTCCGACCCACCGGTATCCTGCCGGAAAGGGTTGTAGAAAAATTATGAGCGATTGCCCAACACGCAAATGGCCCAGTTTGGTGGGCACCGGTGCAGCAGCTGCGGCCTTTTTGGCCATACCGCTGTTTTTTAAGGCCATCGGCCTAAGAAGCGGCCCTTACTGGCTAGATCTGCTCAACACCGTGGGACTGTATACCATTTTGGCGCTGTCACTTAACGTGATTTTGGGCCACGCTGGAATGTTTCACATGGGCCACGCCGCCTTCTTTGCAGTGGGGGCCTACACTACCGCTATTTTAAACCTCAATCACGGCTGGACAATATTAGCCACTATGCCGGCAGCTTTTTTGGCCGCCGGGCTTCTGGCGGCCATTTTGGCCGGACCGATTATCCACCTCCGAGGTGATTACCTTCTGATTGTGACCATCGGTATAGTGGAAATCACCCGCATTGCCCTGTCCAACAACATTTTTGGTCTGACCGGCGGGCCTAACGGGCTGGTAGGTATCGCCCGTCCCAGCCTTTTTGGTTTTCGGCTTTCCAAGCCCCAGCATTTTTTTTATTTTATCTGGTTTATGGTAGGCGTAACTTACGTCATGTTTTATTTTTTGGAAAATTCCCGCTTTGGCCGGGCCCTAAAATATATCAAAGAAGACACGGTGGCTGCTGAGAGCATGGGGGTCAACACAACCGCCTATAAGCTGATCGCCTTTGTCCTGGGAGCCGCCTGGGCTGGGGTAGCCGGAGCCATTTACGCCAGCCGCATGAGGACAATCAGCCCCGATTCTTTTACTTTCGAGGAATCGGTCTTACTTTTTACCATCGTTATCTTGGGCGGTAGTGGCAATCAAAAAGGCGTAATGCTAGGTTCTTTTATGGTCATTGGTCTGCCGGAAATTTTTCGGGGATTTCAGGACAAACGCCTGCTGGTATTCGGAGCGGCCTTGGTTCTGATGATGATCTTTCGGCCCCAAGGCCTTTTTCCGCCCACCCCGGCTCGGGTCAAGCTCTCGGACGCTTGGTCCAATAAATTGGTCGAGCCGGCTACCAATTCTGAGTCGGACGACGGTTAATGGTTCGGCTTTAAAGAATTGCGGTGATAGGGCTCCCTTTGGCAGCCCAATATGTAAGATAAGCCCTGTTTTGGCTCGGGGCGGTTTTTTTGGGCGAATTTAAGGTATTTTTAAGGGTCCGGGTCTTGAGGACAGGTCTTGAGGTCCGATCGGACTTTAGGCCAGACGCCGAGGCTGTTTTTCCGGCCTCGGCCAAGGGTTATTGCGACCAACGGGTTCCTTCGGCGGTCCCGATGGTGAAGGAGTCAGATGCCGCCCACGCTTTTGTCTCTCCATAACGTTTATAAGACATTCGGAGGGCTCCTGGCGGTCCAGGACATCGGATTTGAGGTCATCCGCGATACTGTGGTCGGCGTCATCGGCCCAAACGGGGCTGGGAAAACGACCGTCTTTAATCTCATCACCGGTTCAATCAAGCCCGACAGCGGTAAAGTCATTTTTTTGAAAAAGCCCATTACCGGCCTTAAACCCCACTCAATTGTCAACAAGGGAATTGCCAGGACCTTTCAGACCATCAGACTTTTTTCCAAGCTCACGGTTTTGGAAAATGTCTTGTCGGGCTGTCACACCCGGATGGAAGCGGGACTGGTGGCTTCAATATTAAGACTCCCCAGCCAGAGGCGGGAAGAACGCAAGTTTATCGACCGGGCCATGGATGAACTCGAATTCGTGGGACTGGAATCCAAGTGGCAGCATCCCGCCGATTCTCTGGCCTACGGCGACCAAAGGCGTCTGGAAATCGCTCGGGCCCTGGCCTCCGACCCTCAGCTTTTGATACTGGATGAGCCCGCCGGCGGCATGAACGAACAGGAAACCATTAAACTGGGCGATTTGATTCGCAAAATAAAAAAACGAAAAATTACCGTTATGTTGATCGAACACGATATGAGCTTTGTTATGGATGTTTGCGATAAAGTTGTGGTCATGGAAGGCGGTTTGAAAATCGCCGAGGGCTCCCCCATGGAAATTCAGAAAAACCAAAGGGTCATTGAAGCCTACCTTGGCGTAGACGACGAGAACGGTTACTGAGCATGACAGTCGGCGACTCTTTGATGCTCAAACTTGAGGGGCTTAAGGTGGCCTACGGGGCGGTGGAAGCCCTCCACGGGATAGATCTTGAGGTCCGGCGCGGGGAACTGGTGAGCATCCTTGGAGCCAATGGGGCTGGCAAGAGCACCACCTTGATGGCCGTCAGCGGCTTGGTTAAACCCAAAAGCGGCCGCATTATTTTTTACACTGACGACGGCCGGCAAGAGTATCTGGAAAATCTCCGGAGTCATCAGGTGGTCGGCTTGGGTGTTATCCAGGTTCCGGAAGGCCGCCGGGTCTTTGGGCCCATGACAGTTGAGGAAAATCTCAAATTGGGGGCCTTTTCCCGCAAAAAATGGTCGGAAGACGACTTAAAAAAAGTTTATCAGCTCTTTCCCCGCCTTGAAGAAAGGCGGCACCAGATGTCCGGGACTCTGTCGGGCGGGGAACAGCAGATGCTGGCCATCGGCCGGGCCTTGATGGCCGCTCCTAAGCTGTTGTTACTTGATGAGCCTAGCCTGGGCCTGGCCCCGATGCTGGTTAAATCTATATTTAAGGCCATCAAGGAAATCAACCTCAGCGGGGTGACGGTCATTTTGGTGGAGCAAAATGCCCGAGCGGCCTTAAAATTGGCCAATCGGGCTTACGTTTTAGACGTTGGCTCGGTTGTTCTGACCGGGTGCGCCGAAGCGCTTTTAACTGACGAAAAAGTCCGGGAGTTCTACTTGGGCACTCGCTGAATACTGGGCCGATTACTTTTAGTTGTCGACTTTTTGGGCTAAAAGGCCTGAGAGTTAATTTAAGGGTGTATTTATCGCTAGATATTGTCCTGAACCCATATTCCGGTGGCAAAATCAAGCTTGCTTGGTAAAATAACAGGCATACATTAATTAACTGTCAATAATGTTATGTTAATAATTGGCAGGGTTTTGATTTGGACTGTTATTGATGTATCTGCAAACGTTACATTTTTTTCATGTTGCTTTGTAAGACCACTTAATCCCCTTAGCGAGCCTAAACCCCGACTCCAACTATGGTCCCCGGGATCGCCAACAGCGCTTGGACCGAGGCGGAACTGGTGGGGGATTCCCTCTGATCAATGAAACAGGCCACCATCGAGCACTTCAATCCGAAAAAAAATAAATTTTGACCATTGATTTAGGTACTTCAAAAAAAAATTGTAACTATTCAGCCCCCCTGTCCAAGGCAACGAAAGGCGGTTTTTTTCACACGGCCACTTACCAATTCAAGGCGTCTCCCGTGTGATTCAGGCGCGAACTCGCATCAGAAACAAAAAGGCACTCAGCGGGGGCTGGAGTGCCTATAGGAAGGAATACCCTTTAGACTGACATAAACACGCTTAGGCCGCCACGTCGTCCTCCTCCAGCTCATCGTAACTCGTTTGAGACCCAGCCAATACCTTTTCAGGCAG
>JAISWF010000174.1 GCA_031271165.1 Deltaproteobacteria bacterium | reverse complement strand
ATTATTTGAAAGCACCTTAGAATTTTGCCAAATTTCATGTTGGTAAAGGATAATTCTGGAGGCGGGTCGACAGCGCCCCGGCCTCCCCCTGAATAGTTACTTTATTTTTAATAACTGCTCTCTCGCTTCCGGCGAGTAGCCGCCAAAACCACCTCACCCAAAAAGGACAGGTCATGGCCTTGTTTCCCCTACCCTCCCGCCGCTCCCCAGGCGCTGAGCATCTACGGCCGGGTTTAAAACCGCCTGGCCGATCACTGCCTTTACGGCCTCCAGCTAAATTGCCGTCTATTTTCAGGGTCATCTTTTTTCTTTCGGTTCTGGCGGCGGCTCTGGCCTTTGGCGGCTGCACCGTCTCGCACCCGAGGCTTCTCCCCAAAGAAGTGACGGTCGGTCCGGTCACCGGTCCAGCCGGCGCCCTTTTGGCCGACACCCTCAGGGCCAGAACCTCCCAGCTTCCCATGGGGGGAGAAGATTTGATTTTTGAGGCCCAAACCGAGTTTTCCTACCGTTTGGACAGCGGCCGGGAGAAGGTTTTAGTTGAGCCGAGGACCGAAATAACCCGTCCATCCCCGGCCAATGATCCTCAAAGCAGTTACCAGGCCCAAGATTACGATCTGATGATGGTTTTGGCCGAACTTAAGGTCAATTGGCTCTTAAAGGATCATTTTGGTCAAACCGTCCGGACCGGGACGACGGTTGATACGTTAAAGAGAAACGCCGGCGGATACCTGGCCGCTCTGGGGGCGGCCTCGAAGGCCGTTCCCGATGAAAAGGCCACTCTTAAAACCATGACCCAGGCCTTGGCCAATCAACTGATCCTCGAACTGGGCCCGGTCATCCCTGCCTCGGCCATCATTCAGGCTGATGATGAGTTTTCCCGGAAAGCTTATAATCTAGCCTCCAGCGGCAACTGGGCTGAGGCGGCCCAGTTGTGGCAGGAGTTGCTGGTCCTAAACCCAAAGTACTCCACAGCCCACTACAACCTCGGGCTCTATCATGAGCGGCGCGGGGAACTAGAGCTGGCCTGGTCGAGATATCGCCAGGCTTTTCTGAATCAAAGCACCCCCATCAACCGCGAGGCCCTCACCAGGATAACTGACAGTTTAGAGCGCCAGGGCCGCTCTCCGAAGCCCGGAGGCGACGGCTTTTCAGCTTACCAATGATGGTTGTTTGCTAGTGCCGCTTTCTCTTTCTCTGAAACGGCAAAAATAGGGCCCGAGGCGTGAAAAAAGTATTTTCTACCCAGGTTCCAGAGCCGGCCAGTACTCGGCAAGCCGACGCTGAACCATTTTTTCCCCAGCCCAAGTCCGGTCGAGACCTCCGAGTTACATCCTGGTCGACCATCGTTGCCGCTTACTGGGTTTGGGCGACTTTGGCCATGTTGATTGCCGGCGGCATTTGGTGTGACTGGGCTATGGGCGCATCCCTTACTCAAACATTTAATAGGCTGCCTTTTGAAACCGCTCAGCCTTTTGAGGCTGCCCAGGCTTTGGTACCGCCCCCAAAGGCCATGGATTCCGAACCCAGTCCCAGCCAAGGCTTTTTTAAGGCCGGTCAAATCAAACTCTTGGCCAAAAAGGCCGCTGCATCTCAGAGTCCCGTGGCCGCCTCGCCTAGGCCCTTATATCCCTTTCTGGGCCGGGCTAAGCCCGACTCCCCTAAAACCGAGCGGCCCCGGATAGGACTTTATGGTTTTAAGAGCCCAGCTGGCAGCGACTGGGCAGTCACTCCCGCCTTTGAAGCCGCTAACCCCTTTGGTCCCGAAGGACTAGCCTGGGTCAGTCTGGACCGGGCCTATGGTATTATTGATTCGGTTGGCCATTTCGTTTTGCCCCCTAAACCAAATCTGGCCGGCATCTCCGGCTTCAGCTTTGATCTGGCTCCGGCCTCGAACTCCGAGCACCTTTGGGGATTTGTCAACCGCCAAGGCGACTTTGAAATCGAGCCAACGTTTATGGAAACCGGGCCTTTTGCTGCCAACAATCTGGCTCCGGCGGCTGATTCCAACTGGCTCTGGGGATACGTGGACCGCACCGGTCAATGGGCCATTGAGCCGGCTTACGAATCGGCCAAAACATTTTCCGCCGACGGTGTGGCCCGGGTTACCCTCCAAAACCACAGGATCGGGCTGATAGATTATACCGGAGCCTGGCTCATTGAACCGGAATTGATTTACCTTTCGCCTTACGACGGCTTTGAGCTGGCCAGGGCCGAAACAATCCACGGAACCATGGGCTTAATTGACCGCCAGGGCCGCTGGGTGGCTGAGCCGAAATTTAAACGAGTGGAAGAGTTTTCGGCCATTGGTCTGGCGGTAGCCACAACTCCCGAAGGGCTCATGGGGGCCATTGATACCCAAGGCCGCTGGGTCATAAAACCAGCCTTTTCCCATTTAGGCTCCTTTGGGGAGCATGGACTGGCGGCCGCCGCCCAAGGCCAGCTCTATGGCCTGGTCGACAGTTCTGGGCGCTGGGTCGTCAGCCCAGCCTTTTCCGAGGTCTTAGATTTAACGCCCGACGGCTTGGCCCGAGCCAGAGACAAAGACGGCCGCCTGGGTTTTATTGACGTCTCCGGCCGCTGGGTGGTGCCTCCCATTTGCCAATGGGCTCTGGGTTTTGGCGAGGACGGCCTGGCCCTGGCCAGAGAAGATTGGCTCTGGGGCTACATCAATCTTGAGGGACAGTGGGCCGTCAAGGCTCAGTTCAGCGATCTCGGCCGCTTTGCGGAAAACGGTTTAGCCCCAGCCAAGCACATTAGCGGCCGGTGGGGTTACATAGACCGGACCGGCCAATGGGCCATTGAACCAAAGTTTCTTCAGGCTTCAGAATTTGCCGGCCAAGCCGCCAGAGCCCTAAACGACGATGGAGACTGGGGCCTGATCAATTCCAGCGGCCAGTGGGTGCTCCAGCCCAGGTATATGAGAATCAACGACTTCAATCAAAACGGGGTGGCCATTGTCGTCAGCTCTCGGACTCTTAATGCCGGCCTGTTAGGTCGTAACCTTAAATTTATTGTGAGCCCCCAGTTCAGGTTTTGTGAAGACGACCGGACTGACGGACTGATCAGGTGTCAATACGGCTTTGATACCAGGGATACCTTTTATTTAACCCCTCAAGGGCAGGCCAGAGTCCCGCTTGATTACCAACCGTCTCTGGAACAAATCCAGCTAAATCTGACCCCTTCAGACGAACGCCTCTGGTGGCCGCAGCAGGAAGAGGAGGGGGAGCCTGATGAGGCGATGATGGAAGAAGGCGATGCTCAAAACGCCGGCCCAAAACAGAGCCGCCCGGCCCTCTGATAGTGACCAAACTAAGGATGATTAGCTAAGATGTTTAGCTAATAAGCAATACCTAGCAGAGCCCAGACCAAAAGCCGCCGCCGGCCAAGTTATAAATGCGCCAATAGCCAGTAGCCCGCCGCTGACTTAACTGCCGGGCGCTCCAGTCGAGGATTCTCAGAAAAAAGGCGGCTCAGCTCCTCTCTGGACAAACTAGTACAAAGTCAACAGGTTAATTGTGGGTAAAGGCGAACCAGGATAATTCGGGCTTCTTCCACTGTGAACTGCCAGATTACTTTTTTGACGGACGCGTTCCGTTTAATTGTCCAAGCCTCCACGTGGCGTTTCA
>JAISWF010000144.1 GCA_031271165.1 Deltaproteobacteria bacterium | reverse complement strand
GATATAAATCATTTAAACTATCTGTGAATTTATGTTATGATCGAATAATCTGGGGGACTAGCCCTTTTAGAGTTTGAACTCGCCAACCCACAGTCAACCGCTTGACTGTGTACTAGTGGGTAGTTGACAAGCTGACCGCCTCTAGCCATTACCCTGAGAGGCGATATATTCTCTGGCCGTCTGGCGGGACTTGGCATCGGCCGCCAAAGCTTCTTCAATGGAACTCAAGGGGCCAGCCGGCAAGGTGTCCAGGCAGTAGGCCACAGTTTCAATTATGGCCGAAAAAGCCAGCCGCCCGTTTAAAAAAGCCGTCACCGCCTCCTCGTTGGCCCCGTTGAGGACGGCCGGGGCCGTCCCTCCGGCCCGGCCGGCCTGCTCGGCCAAGTCGAGGGCCGGAAAATTTAAGCGATCGGGGGGCTCAAATAAAAGCTTTTCCGTCAAGGTGATCGGCTTAAACCCGGAAAAATCAAAGGGTCTGCCGTAGTCTAAATGGTCGACGCAGCTATTGCCATAAGCTTCAGCTCTAGCCACGGGCCCGGCCCCCGCCTGGCCGGCAGCTGCAGCTTTAGCCGGGGTGGTCAATTTTTGGTCTGAGAAGGCCTGACTTAAAAGAGGCCAGCGTTGGGGATGACTTAGGGCGTAGGCAATAGCCAGGCGCATGTCGGCCGGCCCTAATTGAGCCATAACGCTCCCGTCCCAAAATTCGGCCAGAGAATGGACGATGCTTTGGGGATGGATAACCACCTCAATGCGCTCAAAAGGCAAGCCAAAGAGGTGATGGGCCTCAATGACTTCCAAGCCTTTATTCATCAACGTAGCACTGTCGCAGGTAATTTTTGGTCCCATCGACCAGGTGGGATGGTTGAGGGCCATTTCCCGGGTTACTTTTTCCAGCTCGGCTTTGGTCCGTCCCCGAAAAGGCCCTCCCGAGCAGGTCAAGATAACCCGCCTCAGGGCTGGAGAAAAAAGAGTGCCGCCCAGAGCCTGAAAAATGGCCGAATGTTCGCTGTCGACCGGGGCCAAGCGACCGCCAGCCAGCGGCATAATCAACTCACCGCCTAAAACCAGGCTTTCCTTGTTGGCCAGGGCCACCTTGAGGCCCTTTTTAACCGCCGCCCAGGTCGGCCTTAAGCCGGCGGCGCCGACGGCGGCCGATAAAACCGTATCGGCTGAGCTTTCGGCGGCGGCCAGTTCCAAACCCTCCGGGCCAATTTCAATTTGCGGCTTGCTGGGCAGATCGCTTAAAAGTTCGGTCAGTTTGGCCCGTTCGGCCGGGCCTTTGACGGCCGCCAAACGTGGCCGAAAATATCTGATCTGGCCGGCCAAAACCTCGACCGAGGTGTTGGCCGTCAAAGCAACAATTTCAAGGCGTTCAGGAAAGGCGGCGGCCAGACTTAAGGTACTTTGACCAATGGAACCGGTCGAACCGACCACCGAAAGACGAATCAACTGTGAGGCTGGGACTTCCTCGGTCACGGCCAGGTCATCCAGCAGATGAAAAAATAAACAGGCGGAAAATTAAATAAAAGTGAATCCAGCCGATCCCAGACCCCGCCGTGGCTCCGTAGAATGGTCGAAGTATCTTTGATGCCCATTGCTCTTTTAAAGCAAGACTCAAAAAGATCCCCTAAAGTTCCCCAAATAGCCAGAACCAAAGATAGGCCGGCCAGATGCGTCCATCTGAAATCAAGGGGCATGTAGCTCTGAGAGGCTATACCGGCGATGATGGCCAAAGCGCAGCCGCCTAAGAAACCGGAAATCGTTTTGTTGGGACTGACTTTGACAAAGAGCTTAGGACCCTTGAGCTTTGAGCCGACGAAAAAGGCCCCGGTATCGTTTAAAGCGGTGACCAAAGCGACAAAAATAAGCCAGTTAGCCCCGTGTTCGAGCTGCTTGATCAGCATAATAAACGACAGACCAAGGGTCAGGTAAAGATGCCCCAAGCCGTAGCGGCCGACTAGATTTACGGTAATCCGATCGCCTTGAGGGCTTAAATTGTACATCATGTACATCGCACCAAAGGCCAAGGCCGTAACCAGACCAGCCACCTGACCGTCAGGACCGAAAAAAGCCGCCCCGCTCAAGGTGGCATAAAAGCCAATCAGGCTCATGGCCAAAAGCCCCCGGCGCTCCCGGCCCAAAAGGTTGACCGCATACTCCCACCAGGCCACGGTCCCGATGAGGGCCACCCAAAACAACAAAAAGAGCTTGTTGGTGAGTATTATAGCCGCCAGGGTCGGCGGTACCAGGACCAAGGCTACCAGCCAACGGCTTAAAACCCCGGTTTTAGATTGTTTGGTCTCGCTCACTGCCTCGTCTCCTTGTCCAAACCACAAGAGCCGGTCCGATGGCCAAACCGAATTTTTTCCGCTTCCCTCACAGTTAGCCCTGCCGGATGAGCTTGACGGCCCAGGCCGACACTTTACGGTCTTTTAAAAAGGCAAACCCTCGGCTAAGATATTCCCCGACCCCGCTCCTGGTCAACACCTCCTGGCCCCAGTGGACGCCTGAGAGCGACTGCCAGGGCATCATCAGGCAATCTTCGACCACGACAAACAGTCCAAAAATCGACTCTGGCCCCCCGGTTTCCGACTTCCACTGGGTGTGAGTCGCTCCGCTGGCGAAAGGCTCAATTTCATAACGGGTTGAAAAATCACGGGTATCTTGCCCTGAAATGTTGATCCGGCTTTCGATGGTCCACAAATCCGGTGTGTGAACCGTCACCAGTTCTCCGGTCTGGCGGTGGCGCACCCCGCCTTCGTCAAAATACAGTCCGTCCATGGTCCACAGGCCTGGCTCAAACAGATAAACGTGACCAAAAGTCTCGGCCATTGATTTTGTATCACCCATCACACACTCCGGTATCGTAACTTAAATAATCGGAAAATTTTAAATTTTTAAGCTTTCCTTCGGTGGCCGCCAGCCGCTTGGCCGGCAAAACCCCTGTTTCCAAAGCCTCACCAACCGCTTGGATCGAGGCTTCAATAACCGAAAGCCGGCGACAGACTAAAATCAAATCGTGACCGGCGGCAATGGATGCCACCGCCGCCGCCCCAGGCTCAGTCTTGGCTGAGACCGCTCCCATTTCCATGTCGTCGGATAAAATCAAACCATCAAATCCTAAATCATCTCTGATAAGCCCTACTATCTTTGGTGAAAATGTTGCCGGCTTTTCATCGTCCAAAGCTGGATAAAGGCAATGGGTGGTCATAACCATCGGCAAACCCTGCCCCAAAAGAGCCCGAAAGGGAGCCAGGTGGATCTTATTAATTTCTTCCCAGGGAGTTTCCACTGTTGGCAGAACCATGTGCGGATCAAGGTGAGCCGCTCCCAGACCCGGAAAATGCTTGCCGCACGTCAGCACTCCAGAGGCGGCAAACCCTCTGGCAAAAGCGGCGGCTTTAACTATAACCTGAGGCGGCTTTCGGCCGTAAGCCCTGGATCTCATGATGCCCAAACTAGTATCAACATCCAAGACCGGGGCCAGGTTGAGGTTAAAACCTAAATCCGCCAATTGCTGACCTGAGGCTCTGGCACTTAGGAAGATCTCCTCCAGAGCCAAATCATCAGCTGCCGCCTGAAGCTGGACAAAAGGCGGGGGAAGCCTTTTAACCTCCCCTCCTTCGTTGTCCAGGGCCAAAAGAAAAGGGGACAAAGAAAGCGACTGAGCCTTGCGCCTAAGCTCGGTCAGCTGCTCTTTGAGCTCAGGCCCACCGCCAGGAGGGTAATTGCGAGAAAAAAATATCAGCCCCGCCGGTTTAAATCGTTCAATCAGTTCCAAAGGCTCAGCCGCCTGGCAGCCTTCCCAGCCCAGGAGAAAAAAGCGGCCGGCCTTAGTTTGAGGTGCCGATTGTGCACCTACTTCTTTAGAATAATTTACCATATAAAGACCGGTGGCGCTCTGTCGATCGCCGGAAAAGTCGGCCAAGTTCCGGATGACCGAAGTTGATTTCAGGCCATATAAACGACCTGGCGGACGCTGGGCGGCTTAGGCGTGGGCATTATCCATCTGGGCCATAAAAAGATGTTTTGGGAGCCGTCTCAAACGCCCCAAATCCAGTTGCCGTAGCTGCCCCAATGACCGGGATCGTCCGCCTGACCATAGGACCAAAGCCAAGTTAACACTTAACTGTTAAAGCTTAGCCGAGGCTTTGTCCGCCAGCGATGTTTTCTAAATATGATGGCACAACACCAAGGGTTATATTTTTTTATAAGCCTCTCATTACTTATTATGCCAAAATATTAAAGATTTGACAACATCAATTGAGGAAGAGACAGCCGGCCCAAGAAAAAAACACTAAGAAAAAATTGTCTGCTTGGATATTTTAAATAATTAAGACTTCAAATATTTATTATGATGCCTATTTCAAAACCGTCTCCAGATTATCATCCAAACTATCAGTACAATTTATCGGCCAAAAAACACAATCAGCTCGCCGACGCTAAATCGGCTTAGTGCCGAAGCATTTGGCTACCGGACTAATGTCCAATAAGTTATTACCCCCCAAACCCATGGCCAACAAATCCCAACTGGGAAGGCTGGGGCTTCTGATAAAATGAATTTTTGCCTCTTCAGCCGGCCTATTACAATACCCCAGAAGTCCTCCGCCTTTCTGACCTAGGACCAAACTACTCTTCTCTAGCTTTCGGCCGGGCCCGGAGGGCAGGCCTGGCATCGCCCGCAGCCTCTCTTTGCAGGACAGGGAAGGGAAAGAACAGCTTGTTTAGAGAGTTGTTTCTCTCTTTGCAGATATTCTGTCCCGGCCTTGGGGGCTATCACCCGCCAGGGGCGGGATCGCTCGCCACCTCGATGGGCTGGATCGCTTTCTTGATAACCGTATTCTTTGAGAGCCTGTCCCGATCGGCCGCGATGTTTTACCAGAGCCCGGACCAAATCGGCACTCTCCGGTCCGCCCCGGGCCAAAAGACCCTGGATGATGGTCCACTTGGGAGGATCCAACTTCAGTTCAATGGGGCCTTTGGTTTTTAAAAGCTTGGTTAAAAGCAAACCCCGCCGGCGCATCTCCGATTCAGTCAACAGAGGTGCATCTTCCAGCGGGGTGTGTGGCTTAGGGGTAAAATTAGCGGCAGAAACAGTGACCAGGGGACCTTTTTTACCGGTCCTGGTCTGCCGGTAAATCAAAGCCGCCAGTTCGGCCATGGCCTCAAGGTCTTTATCTGTTTCCCCGGGCAGGCCCAGCATAAAATAAAGCTTCAGGCGCCGAAGTCCGGCGGCGGCCAAAAGCTTGGCTGAAGAGAGGATTTCGGCCTCGGACAGATTTTTGTTGATGATGGCCCTGATGGTCTCACTGCCACCCTCCGGGGCCACGGCCAGACCAGTTAGGCCACTTTTAGCCAATTTTAAGGCCAAAGCCTCGGTGACCGCCGATAGGCGCATTGAGGAAAGGCCAACTTTGAGGTCATCGTCATAAAGGACGTCTAATATCGTTCCCAGTTCAGGATGGTCGGCCACCGCCGGGCTAATCAGTCCGACCCGCCCGCCTGGGCGGCGGTAGGGCTCAAGGGCCGCCAAAATGGTTTCAGCCGGCCACGGGCGATGAGGACGGTACAGGGCCCCTGCCAGACAAAAACGACATCCCCAGGGACAGCCCCGGCTGATTTCGACCAAGGCGGTGTTGGAAAATTCAGCCAAAGAACTTAAGATCGGGGAGACTGGCGGCCTTAAGGCCGGCTCAAAGGGGTAGTTGAGGAAAGCCGGAACAACCGGCTCAAATTGAGCCGACTGCGGCCCTGGCCAGTCAATACGTTCCGAACCATCCGAATTTCGGCCATAGCCGCTTAAACCGATGGCTTCAAAGTCACTGGCCAAACCAGATGGGGCGGTTGAAAATAAACTCTCCGGCGGCCTTAAAGCAGGCACCAAGGCCCCTGGCACCAGTTCAGAAATAAGGGCGAGCCTTTCGTGAGCGCCTGCAATCTTAAAGTCGCAGCTAGTCAAAAGATCGGCCAACTTCGGCCAGCTCACTTCACCCTCACCGGTCAAAAAAACATCCACAAAGGGCCACAGAGGCCAGGGATTACTCCAGACCCCAATTCCTCCAGCGGCCACCAGCGGCCCTTCGTTTCTCTGGCCCCGTTCGGGGTTTAAGCCCCCTTCGGCTACCATTAACGGCAAGAGCCAATAGTCGTTCTCCAAGACCATGGAAGCGGCGACGAAGTCAAAATCGTCGAGCTTGCGGTTGCTCTCAACCGAGCGGGCAGTCTGCCCTGGTTCTTCGGACCAAAAAAATCGCTCGGCCAAAGTATCAGAGCGGGAATTTAAATACCCGTATACCCAGAGATAGCCTAAAGCGCTCATGCCGGTCCGGTAGGTACCGGGCCAAATCAAAGCGATTTTGACCCGTCCGCCCGGCTCTTTGACCAAAGCTCCTCTTTCCGAAGCCAAAAAGGCCTTTCGCCCGCCCGGACGATAGGCCCTCATCGGACAGACCGGACTCGGTCAGTCCTGGCGATTGCGCATGAAGCTGGGCTCGTCAATGTTCTTGCCGCCGAACTTAGCCGACTGGGAATCCCCGTCGGAGGGTTTGCCGTAGCCACTTGGATTGCGATTACTGACGCCGCCGAGCCGGATGACCCTTTTTTGGGGAGGGTCATTATTGACGGGGTTGGAGTGCATGATGCTCGAGGAGCCCTGGGCACCGGCCGCCACTTGACCTGTCATGGGTTGGGGTTGTGAAAACTGCTCTGGAGTTTGCTGGATAATGGGTTCGGGGGCCAGGGTGATGACCGCTTCTTGCTCAAGCGGTAGCTCAATGGGCATCTCTTCTTCAAGACCCAGACCGGTGGCAATCACGGTGAGTTTTAAAGTCCCGGTTTCTTTGAGCCGGTTGTCAATGGCAATGCCCGAGAAAACCGCGCCGCAGCGGCCAACGATTTTTTTGAGGGATTCATTGATGTAGGCAAACTCACCCATTAAAATGTCATCATCGGCCGTGATATTGACCAAAAGGGCCTTAGCACCCTCAATGGAGATGTCCGCCATGAGAGGACTGTCAATGGCCTGGCGCAATGCGATTTCGGCCCGGTCCTCTCCAGAAGCTTCGCCGCAGCCCATGATGGCTTTACCTTTGAATTCCAGGGCTGAGCAAATATCGCTCAAATCAAGATTGATCAGCCCAGGATTCTGAATCAGATCAGTTACGCAGGCCACCGCCCTCAGTAAGATATCATCGGCCATTTTAACGCATTCGGTAAACTTGGCCTTGGGATAATGCTTGATGAGCTTGTCATTATAAACCGGGATGATCGAATTGCAGTAATGCGAAAGATCCCTTATGAGCATCTTGCCTACAGTCATTCTGCTTTCCTCATACCCGAAAGGTAGTAAAATCACCGCCACCAAAAGCGGGCGGTCGGGAAGCTTGGAAATTGCTTCGGCCAGGACTGGAGCTGCGCCGGTGCCGGTTCCTCCACCCATGCCAGCGGTGATGAAAACGATTTTGGCACCCAACAGCTGCTCTAAGAGAACGTCCTTGGATTCCATGGCCGCTTCGCGGCCTTTCTCTGGATTGCCGCCGCAGCCGGTTCCATGGGTGCACTTTGGCCCCAAGATGACTTTGTTGGCCGCCTCGCACCTTTCCAGAGCCTGGAGATCGCTGTTGGCAGCGATCAGCTTCGGACCTTTGAGACCATAATTGGCCAAATGGGTGATGGTATTGCATCCGCAACCGCCGAGCCCGATCACTCGGATCTGATCCAAACCGGCCCTGGAAGCCTCATCCACCGACTCAATAAAATCGCTCATGCCTGATACCTCGCTTTTTTGCAAATATATCGAAATTGACAGCTTTTATGACAAAACTAAAAGTTCAAAGGCTTAATTTCACTTTTTTTTCAGCCGACTGAGTAACCTGCCAAAGAAACCTAGGCCTGCAGAGCCACCGTCACCACTTGGCAGCCCATCGTTTCTACCGCCATAAAGAACCAAGCCAATGGCCGTGGAAAACTTGGGATTGTTGACGATATTGGCTAATCCGCCGTAGTAATTGGGAATCCCGATTCTGACCGGGCGGTTAAAAATCTCGACCGCCAATTCTGGCAGACCTCTTAAAAGAGAGGTTCCGCCAGTAATGACCACGCTGCCGATCTGCTCGGAATAACCCGATTGAATAAGGAGCCGCTCGGCGGCGCTTAGAATTTCATTGACCCTTTCCTCCAGAATCTGGCAGACGGTTTCGTTTCTGACCGTCTGGATCTCTAGTCCGCTGACGGTGGGCACTTCGATTAAAACCTCCTCACCCAAAACCCGACTGAGGCAGCAGCCGTGCTCAATTTTTAGGATATCAGCGGTTTCAAAACTAAGATTCATGCCCATGGCCAAATCATGGGACAGAGCGACCCCACCAGTGGGGATTTCAAAGGTGTGCCTAACGCTCTCCCGAACAAAAACGGCCCCGTCGGTAGTTCCGCCTCCGATGTCCAGAAGCACTACCCCCATTTCCTTTTCTTCCGGGGTCAGGACAGCCTCGGATGAAGCGATGGATTCCAAGATAGTGTTGTTGACATCCACCCCGGCCCGCAGTACGCAGTTGACCACGTCTTTAACGGCTGTCACGGCGGCGGTCACGATATGGACATCGACCTCCAGGCGATAGCCGCTTAAATTGATGGGATTTTGAATGCCGGCCTGCCCGTCAACCCGGAATTCCTGGGGGATGGTGTGGAGTATCTCACAGTCGGCCGGGATAAAGATGCTGGTGGCGGTCTTCATGGCCCGGTCAACGTCCAGCTGGGTGATGCTCTTGTCCTTGGGCGAGACGACCCCGTCGGAATTGATGCTTTTGATGTGATCGCCGGCAATTCCCACATAAGCGGCCTCAATGTGGGCTCCGCTCATGCCCTCAGCCTCCCTGACCGCCGTCTTAATGGCCGCTACTGTTTTGTCGATATTGATGACCCTGCCGTTAACCATACCGTTGGCCTGGGCATAGCCGATTCCTCTGATGTCAATACTATAATCTTCTTCCATATGGGCAACGACGCAGCATATCTTCGTAGTCCCGATATCGAGTCCGACCAGGTAGTTGTCGCTTTCAGGCATCTCTAGGCGCTCCTTTTTCCAAAATAATCCAGTGACTTTTAGTCGGTCTAAAAATCCGGGTTCAGCCTTTTTTCAGGGCCATCAATGGGTCAGTCTCACGGGACCGAGGTCTCGCTTTTTCGGTCCAGGCGTCCAATGACCTTAAGCGGGCTGTCAAAATCCAAATATCTAACGCTCTCAAAGCGGTCGGTAAGTTTGAGGTGGGCAACTACTTGTCCAAGGCGAATGAGTTTTTCAACAAAAGCCCCGGAACCCATTTTTATTTCCAATTGACCGCCTTTAATATAAATAGTAATCCCTCGGTCAGGATCGTGGTTGAATTCGGCGATTTTTTCCAGCCTAAACTCGTCGTGTCTGGCCGCCAAAAGTTCCATCAGCCAAAAAACTTCTTTGAGGCGGTCGCGGACCAATGGGCCGTTGTTTAAAAGCTCATCAACGGCAAAACCACTGATAATCGGCAAATTGGGATTTTCCCCAGGGTCAAGCATTTTAAAGGGGCGGCCATTTTCGTTGATGTAATGCAATTGGTCCAGTGAAACCAGAGCTTTGGCCTGGTATTCGACTATTTCCAGACTCACCCCATCAGGAAATGAGCGGCTGATTTCGGCGCTCTCAACCCAGGGCAGACTTTTAAGGCTCCGTAAGGCCGCAGTGACATCAAGGGTCAAAAAGTTGAAACTATGATCCAAGCCGGCGGCGGTCAGGACCTCTCCATGACTCAGCCGCTGAAGTCCTTTGACGGTGATATTCTCAGGATAAACCATGAGGTAATCAGAGTTGGACATGTAAAAATATCCAGCCACCAAAAATCCCGAAATAAGGATCATAGTGACGACCGAGGCAATGATGACCAGGATTGACCTTAGAATCCGGGCCGGTGAAATATTGAACCTTTTTTTTTCTTTAACCCGGTGCTTAACCTTTTCTTCCTGAGTACGGCGGGTTTTAGCCGGCATCCGGCTGTCGGCTGTCACCGGCGGATGGTTGAGGTTAACTACCTTCAAGTCCGGCGGCGGCGGCACCTTACTGGCCTTATTCTTAAATGGGCTGACGTGTTTGACGACCGGCACTTTGCAGCTCATGCTCCTGTTAGTATTTTGACAGACAAACTCGATTGGATGTAACAAAATCAATAAATTAAGTTACTATTTGAAAAGTTTTTAACCCTATATCTCTGCCATAATCGTCCCAGATTTTGACTTCTGGCTCAAGAATTATCTTATGGTGCTTATAAACTAAACTTCTGACAATATTAGCCAGCTCACAGACATCAAAAGCCTTGGCATTACTATTATTAATTATAAAATTTGCGTGAAGATTACTTATTAATGCCCGTTCATATGCTAGATCTTTCAAATGACATTGATCAATCAGCATTCCAGCTGAAATTCCTTTGGGATTTAAAAAAAAACAGCCCAAACTCGGTTCCTTTGGCTGGCAGAGCGACCGCTCCCTGATTCTTTCGGCCATGGCCGACCTGACCGCCTGAGGATCCTTTTTTTCCAACTTAAATGTCACTGCGGTGATGACTATTTCCCCATCTTTGAGATCCAGCCCCATGGTCCGGTAACCGGGCTGAAAATCTCCTTTAAAAATTTCTTTTTCACCCTCGCAATATTCATGTAAAAAGATGCTTTCAATTTTATCTGAAATTGAGCCCCCGGCTGCTCCAGCGTTACCGCAAACCGCCCCGCCAACCGTCCCGGGGATGCCGGCCAAAAATTCCAAACCACTCAAACCTTCATTGGCCGCCTCTTGTAAAAGCCGGCCCAATCCCAACCCGGCCCCGACTTTGACCAAGACCTGGTTTTCGTCCAGGCCGGCCTCGGTTTTAATTTCAATTTGGGCCAGTTCTCCGGTTAAAGAAATGGCCAAGGCCTTAAGACACGTGTCAGGATAGAGGGTGTTAGAGCCTCCGCCAACAATTACGGCCCGGCAGGCATGTGATTGAGCGGCTTGGATAATCTTTTCCAACTCTTTAATGGACCCGGCCTGGGCTAAGATAGCCTCCCCGCCGATCCTGATGGTCGATAACTTGGACAAAACAACTTTCCGGGGGTTGCCCAGACCTTTGGCTAAAAGATATCCGTACAGCTTGACTGCGGCCGATGAGTTGTCCATTAAACCTTCATTATTTAAATATGAAGAAGATTGCATATTGTTTTCAATATTAATTAAATTTAGCCTTTCACTGCCCATTATGGCCCCTCTTTAGCCGGCCGGTGTTAGGTCTATTTCCTTTCAGCCAGCCGGCGAAGAAGTTCTTCGCAAATTTGCCCGATATTTCCAGAACCTAAGGTCATGACCACATCACCTTCCCGAATCTCTTCCATGGCCAACTCGGGCATTTGTTTCAGCGTTCCGAGGTACTTGGCTTTGGGGTGACCACGATTTATGATAGCCTGAGTTAACCGTTCCGAATTCACGCCTTCGAGAGGCTGTTCCCCGGCCGGATAAATGTCGGTCAGATAAAGCACATCGGCCAAGTCAAAGGTCACGGCAAATTCATCGAACAAATTTTTCGTCCGAGTAAAGCGGTTTGGCTGAAACAGGATCACCCGCCGGCAACCGGGAAAACACTTGGCCAAAGTCGACAGTGTTGCTTTAATTTCCGTAGGATGGTGGCCGTAGTCATCAATTAAGGTCACCCCGCCGGCGGTTCCCTTAATTTCAAAGCGCCGTCCGGCCCCTTTAAACAGCCTGAGCCCCTCGGCCACCTCGGCTGGAGTCAGCCCCAATTCCAGGCCCACAGCGGCGGCAGCTAGAGAATTCAAAACGTTGTGAGAGCCTGGTTGATTGATGGCAATTTCGGTCAGCTTTTGGCCGTTTCTGATTAAGTCGTAAGTTTGACCCAAGCCCACCGGGGTTACGTTGGCCGGCGTTATCTGAGCATCGCTAAACCCGTAGGTAATGACGCGCTTTTTGACTCGGCCCAAAAGCGCTCTAATATGGGGATCATCGGTACATAATATCGAAACCCCGTAAAAGGGCACCCGATTGATAAAAGTCAAAAAAGTCTCAATCAGGTGGTCGAGATCGCGGTAATAATTCATATGCTCGCGGTCAATATTAGTCACCACCGTTACTGTGGGACTCAAAAGCAAAAAACTGCCGTCAGATTCGTCAGCTTCTGCCACCATTAATTCGCCTTGTCCCAGGCGGGCATTGACTCCAAGATTTTTGAGTTTGCCGCCGATAACCAAAGTTGGATCTAAACCAGCTTGAGTCAACAGCATCCCGATAGCTGAGCAGGTTGTCGTCTTACCGTGAGCTCCAGCTACGGCCACCGAAGTCTTAAGGCGCATAAGTTCGGCCAGCATTTCAGCTCGGGGAATGACCGGAATCGAGAGCCTTTTAGCTTCGCATACCTCAATGTTTTGCTCATTGACCGCACTGCTAATCACCAAGACGTCGG
Organism: Deltaproteobacteria bacterium; assembly: GCA_031271165.1. Lineage (GTDB taxonomy): Bacteria > Desulfobacterota > Desulfarculia > Adiutricales > Adiutricaceae > JAISWF01. The sequence continues at coordinate 20,151 of JAISWF010000144.1, read as the reverse complement.
CTCCATGGACCTGCTGGGGCAGATGGCCATGGAAAACCTTGGCTCCCAATGAGGCCAGCCTTTTAGTCTGCACATTGTCGGCCAGATCCGAGCCGGTTACGTGGTGACCCAAAGTCAATAAAACCTCGGCAATGCCGCTCATGCCCATGCCGCCGATGCCAACGAAGTGAATATTTCTGGTTTTATGATACATTTATCTGTTTTAATCCTATTATATACTGATTTATTATTCTTCAGAATAATCTCAATTGCTTCTAACCAAACTTACCAACAGCCTGACAATTTGGTCAGGATCTTGTTCCCCCATGGCCTTTAAGGCCCCAACCCCGGCCTGGTGCATGGCCTGGAGACGGCCCGGTACTTGGATTATGCTTTGGACGGTCTCGTTTAAAAGCTCCAAGTGCTTTTCCTCAACCACCTCGGCCGCCCCTGTTTTGGCCAAAGCGCAGGCGTTAAGAGTCTGGTGGTCATCGGCTGCCGTCGGCAGCGGCACCAGGATGGCCGGAACTCTGGCCGCCGCCAATTCAAAAATCGTCAGGGCCCCCGCCCTAGTCACCGCCAAATGGCTGCTCCGATAGATATTTTCCATGTCAGGAAAAAATGCCCCGACTTGAGCCTCAATTTCTAAACGGCGATAAGTCGCTTTAACTTCCTCTTCCATCGCCGTTCCAGTTTGATGGATAAGTTTAAACTTTATTCCGCATTTGAGCAGAAACTCGGCCAGGGCCATGGCCGCCTGGTTGAGTTTTTTGGAACCCTGGGAACCTCCTAAAATCAAAATAACCAAAGGCTCAGCCGTAAAATCCCGGTTTTCGTCTCCCAATGAAATTATCTCTGGACGGACGGGGTTGCCCACCAATCTGGTTTTCTTTTGGGAAAACTTTTCCTTAGCTTCCGGGAAAGCTACCAAAATCAAATCAGCAATATTTCCGAGCAGCCGGTTGGTCAGGCCGGGCAGGGAGTTTTGCTCATGGAGAATCAGCGGTGTCCCTGAGAGCTTAACTGCCAGACCAGCGGGCCCGGCCACGTAGCCGCCGGTCACCAGCCCCAAATGAGGCTTAAAGGTCCGCACCAGGTCAATGCAGGCCAATAAACCCTTGAAAGCCCGCCAAAGAGCCCCGGGGACAGCCCCAAGTCCCTGCCCCTTAATTCCGGTCATATTCAAATTAAGGCGGCGGTAATTCAGCGGGCCCAAAATGGTCTCCTCGGCCGGGCGGCCGGTCCCGACAAAGACTATCTTGGTCCCAGGAAAGGTGCTCTCCAATAATTTAGCCACAGTCAACGCCGGCATAATGTGCCCACCTGTAGCTCCGGCAGCCATCAAAACTCTTAATCCCTCGGGGGGGAGGCTGAACTTTGGGACTGTTTTTGTTATGGAGTTGTCGTCACTCATTTTCAGGTTATCCCCGTTATTTCTGATTACCAGTACTAACTGCCGCTAAAGCCGCCTTAAAGGCTTTAGCTGTCTTTATCAGGTGCCGCGACAGTCGTCATTGCTTCTTCTTCGCAGGCTCCTTGAGCCGCAATATTCATCAGGATGCCCAAGGCGGCGCAGGAGACAACCATAGATGAGCCGCCGTAACTGAAGAACGGGAGAGGAAGTCCTTTGGCCGGTATTATTGAGAGAGCCACACACATGTTGAGCAGAGCCGGAACCAAGATGGTTAACGTTAGACCAACCCCCAGGTGGTGACCGCCAACGGTTTTGGAAGAGCTGGCAATGGAAAAGCCCCGAGCCGCCAGCCAGAAAAACAAAGCACAGGTCCCGACCACCCCGGCAAATCCAAGTTCCTCGCCCAATATGGAAAAGATGAAATCGGTATGTCCTTCGGGCAGGAAATACATTTTCTGCTGACCAAGACCTAAGCCGGACCCAAACAGGCCCCCACTGGCAAAGGCATAAAATGAGTGGATAATGTTATAACCAGAATCTAAAGGATCGAGCCAGGGATTATGCCAGGAGCTTAACCGGCTCATACGGTGGGGAAAGGCGGTTATCAAATAATAAAGCGGAAAAGCCATAACCAACAAAAAAGAAAAATGCTTGAATCTTATGCCGCTGGCCACCATCATTAGAACCACCACCAACACGATGACAATGGGACCGCCTAAGTCGCGTTCGAGAGCAATCAGCCCTCCAAATAAGGTCATAAGCAAAAATGGGGCGACAAACCCGTAACCAAATCGGTATTTAAGATCGCCGATGCGGGCGTAATACTGGGATAAGCCGATAACCACCGCCAATTTGGCGGCCTCCGACGGCTGGAAAGGCAAAAAGGACAGCCAACGGCCGGAACCCTTGACAAGCTTGGCCATACCTGGAAGAAGCAGTAAGATCAATAACATTGCCGCGAAGATTAAGATATAACGAGAGTATTTCAGCCAAATCCGATAGTCGATCTGAGAGAGGATCAACATGGCCAAAGCACCCACCGCCACGTTCCGCAGCTGAGCCGAAAAGAAAAAGTAGGGATTTCGAAATTCAAATTCGGCCTTAACGAAACTAGCCGAAAGAAGCATGACTGTTCCCAGTCCTATCAAAATAACGATCAAGCACAGTAAAACCGTATCAGGCCGATACTTAAAAAACCGTTTTAACATTGTTACTCACTCTATCCCTTTAATTTTTTGACTTCACCGGCAAAAACATCTCCGCGTTCTTTATAATCACGGAACATATCAAAACTCGCACAAGCCGGACTTAAGAGGACGACATCGCCTCTTTGGGAAGATTTTTGAGCCAAACTAACTGTCTCGGCCATAGACTCGGCCTCCTCGGTCGGAACCAAATGTCCCAGGCTTCGCCTGATTTTTTGGCGGCATTCCCCAATTAAAATCAGCTTTTTAACTCTTGCCTGGACGTAAGGCACCAGATATTGAAAATCAAGATCTTTATCTCGACCGCCCAGGATAAGGATGATCGGCCTTTGGAAACTCTCAATAGCGGCAGCCACTGCCCCGACGTTGGTGCCTTTAGAGTCGTCGACATAAAGCACTCCGTCAATTTCAGCAACGGTCTTAAGCCGGTGATTGCCAGCCACAAAACTCTTGGCCGCCTTTAAGGCCTCGGCAGCACTAAGATCGGCGGCCCCGGCCAGTCCCACTGCGGCCATGACGTTTTCCATGTTATGGCCGCCGGAAAGCTGAAATTCTGACCAATGAGCCTGGGCCAAAAGTTCCGAACCTTTAACCACCTCAATAAGTCCATCGTGGCCAAAAGCACCAAAATCTGGTCTTTTGGTTCGAGAAAATCCAAAAACCGTTGAATTTACAGCTATATTTTTAACATACTCATCGTCTAAATTGAAGACCGCCAGATCTTTGCGGTCCTGCCGGTTAAAAACCCGGCTTTTCATTTTCAGATACTCAGCCAATGTTTCATGGCGGTCCAGATGATCGGGGGTCAGATTTAAAAAGGCCGCTGCCCGGGCTTTAAAATATTCTATTGTCTCCAGCTGAAAACTTGAGATTTCCAATACCGCCCAGTCGGCTTCAGGGGCTGAGCCCTTGATTTTGTCACTGACAAACCGGGCCAAAGGATTGCCAATATTGCCGCCGACAAAGACTTTGAGCCCGCATTGATGCAAGATATGACCTGTAAGCTCGGTCACTGAGGTCTTGCCATTGCTTCCGGTAATAGCAATTACAGGGATATCAAGGTATCTAAATGCCAGTTCAATCTCGCCAACGACTTTAATCGAAAGTTTTCTGGCTTTTTCCATGACCGGATGATTTTTGGCGACGCCGGGTGAGGTAATCACCAGATCAAAATTTAAAATCGTCCGGAAAGCACTGTCCTCGTCGATAAATCTAACTCCCAAAGCTTGAAGCCTTGAAACCACCGGGCCTAACTGCTCGTGGCTCCGCCGATCTGAAACTGTTACCTGGGCTCCTAGACCCAGCAAAAGCTCAGTGGCCGCTTCACCAGACAGACCAGCCCCCATCACCAAACAGCGGACCGAAGGACTTACCAGTTGTGGGATTCTATCAACTGAATTACTCAAAGTTACCTCTAAATCTGATTTATCTGAGTTTGAGGGTTGAAAGTCCGGCCAAAGCCAAAACAATAGCGATAATCCAAAAACGAACAATGACTTTAGGTTCAGCCCAGCCTTTTAGTTCAAAGTGGTGGTGAAGCGGCGCCATCCGCAGGAGCCTCCGGCCCCGGGTGGCCTTAAAAAATCCGACCTGCATGATGACTGATACGGCCTCAATGACAAAGATTCCGCCGACCAGAATCAATAGGATTTCCTGTTTGACAATCAGGGCGGCTACACCCAGGGCGGCGCCCAAAGATAGTGAGCCAACGTCGCCCAAAAATATTTGGGCCGGATAAGTGTTAAACCACAGAAAACCCAAACCCGCTCCGATCAAAGAAGCCAGGACCACCGCCACCTCGGCTGCCCCCGGAACCGGAGCCAGCTGAAGATGCCGGGCAATCACCGCATTACCGACACAGTAAGCAAATATCATGTAGGTTCCGGCGGCAAAAATAATTGGTCCGATGGCCAGTCCATCCAAACCATCGGTTAGATTCACGGCATTGGAGGTGCCCACCAGGACCAAAGCGGCGAAAAATATGTAAACTACGCCTAAGTTTAAAATTAGACCCTTAAAAAATGGGACCGTTAAGGCCGGGTTGTAACCGGGACTCAGGTAAAGGGCCAAGCCGGCTGCCATCCCAAAGATACTCTGAAAAAAAAGTTTTTGACGGCCGGTCAACCCCTCGTTGCGCCGCCTTTTAATTTTAAGATAGTCATCGTGAAAGCCGATAAGAGCGAAAAGAAACGTTACTGCCCACATGAGCCGAACAAGCGCACTTTGGTAATCGCACCACAAAAGACATGAAAAGAAGCTGGTACCCAGAACCAGCACCCCGCCCATGGTTGGGGTCCCTTTTTTGACATGATGGGACTGCGGTCCGTCAGTGCGAATATACTGGCTGATATGGAACCTTTTAATGGCTCCGATAAAAATCTTGCCAAAAACGAACCACAAAGACATGGAAGTTAAGGCTGCCAAAATGATCCTAAAGGTTATATACCTAAAAACATTAAAAAAACTAATGTCGTTGGTCAGTTCTAAGAGTTTAAGATAAAGCATCTCAGCCGTTTCTCTGCCCGTCGGCCCAAGGCCCCAAATTTTGGTTACTAAAAAATACGGCTACAGCCTGCTCCATGGCCATGGCTCTGGAGCCTTTAATTAAAACCGCTGAACCGGCACCTAATTGACCGGCCATCCATAAGGCCGCACTGTGGGGATCGTCAAAAAAAGCCACCCTTTGACCTGGCATTCCAGCCTTTTGCGCTGCCTCACCCGCAAGACGAGCCAGGGGGCCGACCACTGCCAGCCGGTCAAGTCCGTTATTAAAAGCCAGCTCACCGATCTCGCAGTGAAATTGTTCGGCCTGGTCCCCAAGTTCCATCATGTCGCCTAACACTGCGCCTTTGGCCGATTCCAGCTGGCCAATAAATTTCAGTCCAGCTGCGGTTGAGGTGGGATTGGCATTATAAGTATCATCCAAAACCCAGATGCCGCTGGGGCTTATGGCCGGGTTTATTCGGCCGGGAGCGGGCTTGGCCTTAGCCAAACCGCCGACAATATCCTCCCAGTTTATCCCGGCGGCCAGGGCCGTCGCCGCTGCGGCCGCCGCATTTAAGGTGTTGTGGTCGCCAAACAGAGCCAAGTCCACCGTCGGAGCCCGCTGCCCCAAAAGCGCACCACTGAAGGCCAGTCTCTGACCGCCAAACCCCAAATCCTTTATTTTTTCTACTTCAACGTCGGCACCTGTTCCCCGGCTTCCGAAAAATATTTTTCGGCCGCCAAAACCTTCGGCCTGATTTTTTAAAAGAGGCTCCTCAATGTTAACCACGGCGGCGGCCGATGGTTTTAGCCCCCGGTAAAGCTCACCTTTAGCTTGGGCCACTTTTTCGAGATCGCCAAAAAACTCCAGATGAGCTTCACCGATAGCCGTAACTATTCCGACATCGGGCTCACAAATAGAGGTCAGGTCGGCAATCTCACCGTGATGATTGGCGCCCAGTTCGACCACGGCCAATTTGGTCTGCGGCCCCATGGCAAGAAGGGTTAAGGGCAACCCGACGTGATTGTTAAAATTTCCGTACGAAGAAAGCACCTTCGGGCCGTTTGAATCATCGGCCTGGTCTAACCGGCCGCAGTCAGTCAGATTTGTTTGGCCGGAGGGCTTGAGCTCTCCTTTCCCACTGGCCTGCTCAAAGATGGAGCTGAGCAGATCCTTAACTGTTGTTTTGCCAACCGAGCCAGTGACAGCAACGACTTTGGGGTTAACCAGCCTTCTGACTTGCCTGGCTAGATTGCCAAAGGCAACCTGAGTATCTTTGACCCGAATTAACGGGCCGCACTTTGGTTTAACCTGGAAACCTTCGGCCACGACTGCGGCCATGGCTCCAGCCTCAAATGCCCGGCCCACAAAATCGTGACCGTCAAATTTTTCACCCTTTAAAGCCACAAAGAGCTCTCCAGGCCCGGCCCTACGGCTGTCAGTCGTTACCCCCAAGACCTTGGCCTCCCAATTAATGGACAAATCGGTACACTCAGCAACGGTGCCCAAAAAACCGGCCACCACAGCCAGCTCAAGTTTCAGCCCCCGAAATCCAGGCCCGCTTTTAAGTTCCCCTGCCGCCATCTTACAACCTGCCAGCCTCCTTCAGGGCCGCCGCTACCTCTTGGACATCATCAAACTTGATCTTTTGACGCCCGATGATCTGGTAGGTCTCATGGCCTTTTCCAGCCACCAGCACCAGATCGCCTTGCTCCATCAAATTTACAGCCAGCCTTATCGCCTGGCGCCGATCAGGTACGACCAAAAAATGATCCTTTAGTTTGGCTTTAAGTTCAGCCCTCGAACCGGCCGAATCGTTGGCCTCGGAACCCAGGCCAAGCTCTGTTGCCTTAACCGGCTTAAGACCCAGAGCAGTTAATCCGATCGAGGCTTCCTCAATAATGGCCAGCGGATCTTCGGTCCGAGGGTTATCGGAGGTCACAATAGCCAGATCGGCCAATTTTCCGGCTTCCGCACCCATCAACGGCCGCTTGCCCCGGTCGCGGTCGCCGCCGCATCCAAAGACAGCAATCAATCGATCCGGCCCCAGAGCCCTTAGTGATTCCAAGGCTGTCGCCAGTGCCCCCGGGGTGTGGGCATAATCAACCAAAGCCAGATAATCTCCGCCCACTTTCTGCAGACGCCCTGGAGCCCCACTTGAGCGAGCCAGGGCGCTTTGAATTTGGTCTATTTCGATGCCCAGTGTTTTGGCCAAAGCGCAGGCGGCCAGTATATTCAAGGCGTTAAAGCGCCCTAAAAGCGGAGACTGGACCTGATATTTCCGATCAGCTTCGACCACGGTCATGGACAGCCCTTGGCGGCCTAAAGTCAAATCAAGCCCGCAGACGTCAGCCTTAGCGCCCAAAGAAAAAGTGATGGCCCGGTTTCCGACTTCGGAAATTAATCTTTGACCGTAAGGATCGTCGGCCGAAATTACGGCCCGGCCGTCGGCCGACAAATGTTCAAAAAAAAGCCGCCTTTTGGCTAAATAATATTCTTCCATCCCACCGTGAAAATCGAGGTGGTCCCTGGTCAGATTGGTAAAGAGGGCCGCCTCAAATTTAAGCCCGGCTATGCGTCCCAGCTCAAGGCCGTGGGAGGACACTTCCATCACCGCAGCCCGGCACCCGCTTTTAACCATTTGATTAAGCGTCTTAAAAAGAAGCGGTCCTTCGGGAGTGGTATTGGGGGCCTCAGTCTGTCCGCCCGGCCATCTAAAATCAACTGTCCCAATGACGCCAGTAGAAATGCCGGCCTCCAACAGGATGGCCTCCAAGAGATAACTGACGGTGCTTTTGCCATTGGTACCGGTCAAACCAATCAGACGGAGCTTTTCATCGGGAGCCCCATAAATAAGCCTGGCCGCCAGGGCCAACCACCGTCTGAAGTCTGCTTCCGGGCCTTGAGTCAAAATCCGAGGACCGATATCGGCCAGATCAGGGGGCGCTAAAATCACGGCGGCGGCCCCGTTATCTTTGGCCGCCCCAATAAAATTGCGACCATCTAAAGCTGTGCCTTTAACCGCAGCAAACATGTCGCAATCTGTAACCTTACGGCTATCATCGGTAATGCCGAAGATTTCCGGGTCAGTATCTCCCAAGGCTGTGAGCCCCAGGTTATTGGCCAGTTGCTTTAACTTCACGGCGAGACCGGATCAAAGACCACCCGGGCAATTTCCCCTGGTGAAACTTTAGAGCCCAACGGCGGATCCTGGTAACGGGCTACCCCGCTTCCGTAATATTCCAAGGCCACCCGGTAATTGCTGAGAAGATCTAGTACTTCCCGCATGGTCAATCCAGTCAAATCTGGCATTTGACTGAGGGCGCCTTCGGTTTCAGCGAGTCTTAAATGAGCGGTCAATTCCGACTCCAGCGGCCGGTCAAACTCAAGCTCGGCCCGTCCGTGCCCGGAATCAGCCACCAAGGCCGGAATCGAGCCATTGCCTTTGGAGTTCTTGATATTGATGGCAATACGATTGTAACTGTTTTCGGTTACCATCACTCCAGGGGCGCCGGGAGCTGCTTTTTCCAGGGTTGGCCACTGGGGAGCGAACTCCTCAGCCCCATCACTAACCTCAACCGGCGGAATCCCCAAAATTGGGAGTGATTGTCTCATAATTTCCCGGAAAACCGGGGCGGCAACGACACCGCCGTGGTAGTTAGGGTATGGCTCATCTAAGATCACTAAAACGCAAAGCTCGGGGTTTGAATAAGGGGCTATTCCCACAAAGGAAGCCACGTATTTGTCAGACGCATAGGCGCCGGTGTCTTTGAGGAATTTTTGTGCCGTACCGGTCTTACCGGCTACTGGATACTCAGCGATGTCAGCCCGCCGACCGGTCCCATGCTTCATAACCGCCATCCGCATCATCGACATGACCTGCCTGGCAACCAACGGCGAGACCACCTGACGGACGATTTGACGAGGCCGCTGTTCGATAATCCGGCCTTCAGCGTCCACCACCCGGGCAACCAGATTGGGCCTCATCAGCTCTCCATCGTAGGCCAAGGCGCTGACGGCCATGGCCAGTTGTAAAGCGGTCACCGAAAGTCCTTGACCAAAGGCGATATTAGCGGCATCAATGACATGCCAGGTCTTTGGCGGGCGCAGGCGGCCAGCTGATTCTCCGGCTGGATAGCTCAGACCGGTTTTCTGCCCAAACCCGAACTTGGTCAGGTAATGATGGAGTCTGACCGGGCCTAACCGCTCACCGATTTTCAAGGCTCCAATGTTGGAGGATTTTTCAATAATCTGGCTGACCGACAGATCCCCATAGCTCCCGGTGTCTCTGATGGGCACATGACCATCAATTTGATAAAGGCCGTTTTCGCAGAAAATAATTGCTTCCGGAACAATTAATTGATCATCTAAAGCGGCGGCGACTGTAAAAATCTTTAGTGTACTGCCAGGTTCGAAGGGGTCGGTCAAAACTTTGTTCCGCCGAGTAGAGGTTTCCGAAGCCGCATAATTGTTGGGGTCAAAAGTGGGATAGACGGCCGAGGCTAAGATCTCGCCCGTACTCGGCCGAACGACCATGGCCATACCGCTTACGGCATTAGTTTCAAGGACAGCCTTTTCAATTTCCCGTTCAGCAATGTTCTGGATCCTCATATCAAGGGTCAGCATGACCGAGGCCCCTTTAGGCTGTTGGAGCACTTGATCGATGGAATCGAATATTAATCTCCCCAAGCCGTCACGTTTGACACTGACTGACGTTGGCTCGGCCACCAATTTTTCCTCTAAGGCCAGCTCTAACCCCTCAAGCCCGTTGCCGTCGCGGCCCACAAAACCCAACAAGTGAGCCGCCAAAGTCCCATTGGGATAATCGCGGCGGTATTCCTTTTTTAGGCCAACCCCTTTAAGTTTCATCGACCTTAAAACCACCGATTCCTCAAAGCTTAAATGACGCTTAATGTAAGCGGTGTTCTTAAGCCTTTCCATTCTTTCGCTGAGTTCTTCATAATCCATGTCTAAAGCTGTCGACAACTGGTAGGCAGTCTCTCCCATATCGTTGATGGAATTGCTATCAGCAAAGACCGAGTCAACGGCCACTGAAGTGGCCAATTTTTCGCCGTGGCGGTCGTAAATATCCCCGCGGACGTAACTGAGCTTATAACTCCTAATGGTCGACTGACGGGCCTTATTGAGCAATACTTCTCTATCAACAACCTGCAGCCGCCAAGCTTGGACCAGCACACACATAAAGCCCAGCAAGAAAAAGCCTAAAACAATTAAGAGCCTATTTTTTAAATCTATATTATTAGTTTTCACTTTAATTACCTATAATAAATTATTCATATATAGTATCGTGCCAGATAGCAATGCTTTTTATTAAGAGACTAATAACTAGAATGACAGCCACCCCAACGTGATTGCCACGTAAATTATCTTTGAAATCACCAAAATTCTAGCTACCAGCCTCGGGCACTGTTATTGGAGTCAGATGCATATTTGCTTGTATCTATAATTTCAATCTGGCCTTTTTGAGGATTAACCAGACCCAGATGCTCGCGGGCAATAACCTCAAGGTCCTCAAAAACGACCAGCCTGGCTAAGTTGGCCTTAAGTTCACGATTAACTTCGGTCAGTCTGATCTTTTCATTGGTCAGATTGGAAACATCACGACCCAGCTGGTTTTGCTTCATGGCCAAGGTGGTCTTGCCCAAGAGACCAAAAATAAAAACAAACAAAATTGCCGCTAGTAAAGCAAAGACTCGGTTAGGCAAATGATCAAGTTTTTCAGTGGGTTCAATGGACTGATCAGTATCGCCGGCCAAGAGGGAATAAGGATTGGTCGGGTCAGACTTTTTGGTTTTAACGTGCTCTGTTGATCTTTTCCAAGTTGGATTGGCAGCCCGCTGGGCGGCTGTCGTCTGCGATCGACTGATGACCGGACCCTGATTATTTTGGTTCATCACCCCTCCGCGAAGGACGCCGGACCAGCCGGCTACCAAGGAGCTCTTATTGGTGGGCTTTAGGAAAGATATTGTCGATATCACTGGGCAAGGGCTGGCTAAACCATGTTCGAACCAAAAACCTAACCAACCTAAAACCACCATAAATCACTTAAATTATCTAATAAATTTTAAGCAAAAATAAAAATATTTTAAATTTGCTTTCTTAAATAGCCTCGGCGTATCTGAGGCGAGCTGAACGAGCCCGAGGGTTGGTCAAAAGCTCTTCTTCCGAGGGCTTGACCGCTTTTTTCCGCCAGAGTTTCCACTCTGAGCTAACTGGCGTTGCTCCATTGAGCTCCTCAAGCTGAACTAACCTTGAGGCCCGACGGCCATTAGGTGCCGCCTCTGGAAGGATTCCCCTCAAGGTTTGTTTGACCAGGCGGTCTTCCAATGAATGGAAGCTAATGACAACCAGCCGGCCGCCGGTTTTGAGGCAACAACGGGCCTGAGTCAAAAATTCGGTCAGAGACTCAAGCTCCTGGTTGACCGCCAGCCTCAGAGCCATAAACATCCTGGTGGCCGGATGAATCCTCGGTGGCGGGCCTGGACGCCAGAGGATCAGTTTAGCCAGTTCGGAGAGGGAAGCCGTATCAATGAAGGGCTGTTGCTGCCGCTTATTGACGATTGCTTTGGCCAGGCGGCCGGCTGACTTTTCCTCGCCTAGACGCCAAAAGGTGTCTTTGAGTTCCTGCTCGCTCCAGTTGTTGACGATATCGACGGCCTTAAGCTCTCCATCTGGATCCAGACGCATGTCCAGGGGCCCGGCGGCAGCGAAGGAAAAGCCCCGCCGACCGTCGATTAGCTGCCTGGAACTTACTCCCAGGTCAGCCACCAGTCCGTCAGCCGGGCCCAAGCCGCTTTCAGCTAGAAAGGCGGCCAAATGCTTAAAGTTCAGGCGCTTAAGGCTCAACCGGGGATCGTCTTGACTCCATTTTTCGGCCCACAAAAGAGGTTCAGGATCAACATCTAAAGCTAATAGCCTTCCGGCAGGAGCCAGGGAGTTCAAAATCGCCCGACTGTGTCCGCCCCCGCCTAAAGTTGCATCCACGTAAAAGCCATCGGGTTTGACCGCTAAGGCTTCCAAAGTTTCAGCCAGTAAAACCGACCGATGGCCAAAGGCTGAAGACCAATCAGTTTCTCCCCCGTTGCTGGGCGGGGCACTCATAAAATTGTCAACTGATGATGAGGGTAAAAGAGCTGATTGGGATGCAAATGGATTTTTTTTAACCGGAGCAGGTTTACGTCTATTTTGATTCTTCCGGCCAGGGAATTTTTTTTTAGCTTTCACCATTGGGGAAGTCTTGGCGCATCACCGTAACCCTCGGTTCCGCCATGGGTCAGCGGTCGGGCTCTTTCCAGATCCAAGGCCTGCTGCCACAAATCTGCGGCCTTTTGTTCTTGCTCTCTTAAGCGGTCCGGAGACCAAATCTCCAATTTGTCGGCCACACCCAAAACCGAAGCCTCGCGAACCAACGAGGCCTTCTCCCGGAAGATCGCCGGAATCAAGATTCGGCCTACCCGATCAAGGGCCACGGGCTCAATATTGGCGAAAAACATTCTCTGAGCCTCAAGCATCAGGGTAGTACTTTGAAAGCGCTTTTCGTCCTTCCAGGCTTCAACCAGTTCCATCCATCGCTCAACTGGATAGAGGCTCAAGTGTCCAGTACCAGGATAGCAGCCGACATAAAGCCGGTCGGGATTCACCGACACCCTCAGTTCTTCTCTGAACGGACTAGGCAGCATGATCCGCCCCTTGTCATCCAAGGCATGATCAAAACGTCCGCAAAAAGTAAATCTGGTCAACTGCATCCCATGTGCCTCCGACCGGTCCGGTCGCTTTCAGGCCGCCCCGAGGTCGCCCCGAGGCGAAGAAGCTGTTGTTTTTTTGTTCAGTCCAACCAAAAAAACAGGGGCTTCTTTCATGATCGAAGATACAACCAGAATCTCCCATAGTCAACCGATTTTTTTCCTGCTACCGGTCAAAAAATGCATCGATGATCCATTTTCTACCATATTTTACCGCCAAAAATTGCGCCAAAATCCATATAGGGTGTTCTAACGTCTGTTTATCCGCAAGATATGGACCAGAAATTTTTTTTTAAATAAGCTTGAGCCTGCCAATTAAAAACGAGCAAAATATCTACATTGATTAATATTTTGCCTAATTAAGTGCCGTTAAATTTGGCCCTGGTCAGCCCATCCGACATCAAAAACCGACATCAAAATCCGATCTCAAAATGGCCGCCAAGATTTCTGCAAGGTTATTATTGTTAAGTATGACCTCTTCTTGACCTGAGAGTCAAAATCAATAACGCAATAAAAAAAGGAAAATCAGAGCTCTTTAGTTGTCACAGCCTATGAGCCAAACGACAAAAAAATTTTTTCCTCATTCCGGTATAGATTGTATATGATAACCAATTAAATTTCAACTGCTCAATTTGTCATTTGATTCTTTTTTTTGATTGGGTCTTTCTGGTGGCCTCACCCAAGACTGTTTCTAAGTCATCTGCTAATTTTAAGGGCCGGGGATATTAGTTCAAAATTGTGACTGCCACGAATGATAATTGTATCAACCCCGATCCAATTACGGTTTTGACGGTCAACAAACGGTTAACAATTGTTGGTCATACCTCACGTCAGCTGGCTCTTGTCAAATTGGCTCTCGTCAAAAGCGCCGGACGACCGCACCGGGCGGGCAGGCCAGGCTGGACGCTCAATGACAACGGCTAAAGACAGCCGATGAAGTGAAAAAAACAACAATAGCTCTGAAGGGAAGCCGGAGAGACCAAAGCGAGGAAGAAAGATAGTGAAGAATTATTGAACCGGATTATCACGCGGTAACTTTTAGTCCCTTGGGCGGCGCAAGAAGCCATCCCAACCCCAGCCCATTGCTCTGAGCTGGCCGCGGCTGGCCATTAGAAACAGGTCCCCAAGGTGACCAAGCCGCCGCTGTCCAGACTTGGGCCTTAAACCAAAATGATTTTAAAAAAATCAGACTGCGGGAGGGAGCGAAGCGAAAAGGAGGAAACCGGAAGGAGGCGAAGGGCCTTTTGGCGGGACTTTTTGACAGAGGCTAAGGCATCAGTTATTATTATAATGGTTATTACATGTTAGAAATAATAAAACATTTAACAAACAATAACTCTGCCAATATAAAACATTTAATTAGATAAATAATATATATAACAGTGCCTGTATGCCATCAATTTGAATTTGATAGCTTGCAGGTCATAAATTAAGGTACACATTCACCTAGGAGCTGACTAGATTATCATAGAAAAATACCAGCATCGCCTACGGTTACAAATTGTGGGGCAACCGAGACAATTTCATCCTCATCCGACCCGTTCGGTCAGACCCTCACCCGACTCCTTCATCAAGTTGGACTTGGCCACCGACATCATGAGCTTGATGCGGTTGAGCTGATTGACTTCACTGGCCCCCGGGTCGTAGTCGACGGCCGCCAGGTTGGCGACTGGATAGCGGCGCTTGAGTTCCTTGACTACCCCTTTTCCGGTGATGTGATTGGGGAGGCAGCCGAATGGCTGCAGACATAAAATATTGTCAATACCCTTGTCAAGCATTAAAGCCATGTCAGCCGCCAAATACCAGCCTTCACCGCTTTGGTTGCCCAGGGAAACCAGAGCTTCACCAGCGGCTTTAAGCTCAGAAAAAGTGTTTAAATGCCCAAAGCGGTCGTAAGCCTCCAAAGCCGCTCGCATGGGCTGACGATATTTTTCAATGTAACCGATGAGCCAGTTGTTGACCCATTTGGTGAGCCGCCGCCCGGTCATGTTGTCGTGGCGAAAAACCTCGTCATAGAGGCAGTAAAGGAAAAAGTCGGTCAACTCCGGCAAGACCGCCTGGCCGCCCTCGGCCTCCAAAATGGAAACTACCTGGTTATTAGCCTCGGGATGAAAGTTTATGAGTATTTCTCCAACAATTCCAACCTTAGGTTTGTCGGCTGGCGCCAAATCCAAAGATGCAAAATCCTGAACCATGGCCGACATGTTTTTGACAAAAGCCTTTTTGTCGCTGTTGGCCACCGCTGGGGCGGCCTCCAGGACCCATTTTTCAAACATGGCCTGAGCCGACCCTTTGACCCGCTCGTAAGGCCTGGTAGCCAAAAGAAGCCTTTGAAGCATATCGCCGGTCAGAAGGCCCAGCAGAACTCGTTTCCAGCCGGCCCGGTCAATTTTTAGACCCGGACCCTCCCCCGGACCCGAAAGAGAAAGGGCCCAGACCGGCACGTGTCCCAGGCCAGAATCTTCGAGGGCTTTTCGCAGGAAAGCGGTGTAGTTGGAAGCCCGGCAGCCGCCACCGGTTTGGCTCATTAGGACTCCATAGTAGCCCTTTTGGTTATCAAATTTTTTCAGCTCATTGATAATCTGGCCAATGGAGACCAAAGCCGGAAAACAGGCATCGTTATTGACAAATCTTAAGCCTTCCTCCACCGCCTCCCGGTCGAGATGCTCAATAAGCCGGATATCGTAGCCCAAAGGAGCCAAGGCCGGGACCAGAAACTTAAAATGAATGGGCGACATTTGGGGGCACAAAAGAGTGTATTTTTTCTCCGCCCCCGACTCTGGAAGTTTGGCTTGGTAGCGGTAAACCTCGGAAGAAGAGTTGGAGGTCCGGTTGCGCCCACGCTCGCGGATAGCAGCCAAAAGGGATCGGACTCTGATACGGGCAGCGCCTAAGTTGGCACCTTCGTCTATTTTAATGAGAGTAAAAACTTTTCCGGCGCTTTTGATGATTTCGGAAACCTGGTCGGTGGTCACCGCATCCAACCCACAGCCAAAGGAGTTGAGCTGAACCAGCTCAAGTTCTTCGTGCTGGGCACAAACCATGGCCGCCCGGTACAATCTGGCGTGGGGGATCCACTGGTCACGAACCCTGAGGCATACTTCGGCCGGAGCCAAATGATCGATACTGTCAGCCGACAAAACCCCTAAACCATTGGCGGTGATCAGATCGCTGATGCCGTGGTGGATTTCCGGATCTATGTGGTAAGGATGACCGGCCAGAACCACAGCCCGGCGATTGGTTTTTCTAAGCTGGGCCAAGGCTCTTTCCCCGGCCGAGCGAATATCCTCCCGAAAGTTTTTTTGCTCAAGCTCAGCCTCTCTCAAGGCACTTTTGACCTCCGCCCGGCCCAGTCTCAGAAATGAAAGCTCAGATACCAGCCGGTCGGCCAGTTTGCGGTTTGGAGCGGCCAGATCGACAAAGGGCAGACACAACCGGACTCCGCTGTCGCCGATGGCGTCAAGGTTTAAACGGATAAGCTCGGGATAGCTTCCCACCAATGGACAATTGTAGCGATCCACCGTTCGATAAATGGCGGGGAGTTCCTTGGGGGTACAGGGAAAGAAAATAAAATCAGGCCGAGCTTCAATTAAGGCCATGATGTGGCCGTGAACCAGCTTGGCCGGATAACAAACAGTCTGGGAGGGAATGGTTTCCAAAGCCGAGTTAAAAAGCTCTTTGGAGGAAGGCGGGGAGAGTTCAACCCGGAAACCGAGCTGGTGGAAGAAGGTGAACCAGAACGGATATGTTTCGTAGAACCCTAAGGCCCGGGGGATGCCTACCCGGCCGCGGCTGCTGGAGGCCGGATGAGGGGTATAAACCTGAAAGAGCCGGTACAGGTTCCAGGAAAAAAGGTTGGGTAGCCGCTCAAAATCGGTCATCTGGCGGCCCAGTCCCCCTAAGGTGGGGAGTTTGGCCAGCCGATCAGAAATGTCCCCGAGCCTGGCCCGATTGGCCAGCGCATCAATGCGGTCAGCGGTCCGGCTTTTGGTGCCGGCGCCTCGCTCGCAGCGGTTTCCAGAGACAAAACGCCGGCCGTCAGAAAAACTGTTGACCGTCAAAAGACAGTGATTTTCGCACTTCTGGCAGCGGATGTTACGGGTGGAGACCGAAAAACCGACCAGAGCTTCGGGACTGATTATGGTCGAAGGCTTGGGGTTGTCCTGCCATTCTTCGATGGCCAAAAGAGCCGCCCCAAAGGCGCCCATGAGCCCGGCGATGTCGGGCCTGACCACATGGCGCCCGACTGATAGTTCAAAAGAGCGCAAAACTGCGTCATTAAAAAAAGTTCCGCCCTGGACAACCACCTTTTCCCCCAGCTCCTCGGGCCGGCTGATGCGGATGACCTTGTAAAGGGCGTTTCTGACCACCGAATATGAAAGCCCGGCTGAAATGTCGCCGACCTCGGCCCCTTCTTTTTGGGCCTGCTTAACCTTGGAGTTCATGAAAACCGTGCAGCGGCTCCCCAAATCAACTGGCCGATCAGCCAAAAGAGCCATCCGGGCAAAGCCCTCAGCGTCGAGGCCTAAGGTTCCGGCAAAAGTCGCCAAAAAAGAACCGCAACCCGATGAGCAGGCTTCATTGAGCATAAGGCGCTCAATGATCCCGTTTTTTATCGACAAGCACTTGATGTCTTGCCCGCCGATATCGACGATGAAGCTGACATCCGGGACAAAACTAGCCGCCGCCTTGTAATGGGCAACTGTTTCAACTTCACCCAAATCGACCCCCAAGGCGGCCTGAATCAAGGCTTCACCATAACCGGTCACCGCCGTACGGACCAAAGTGACCGAGGGCGGCATGGCCTGGTAAAAGGAACTTAAGGCCAGCATAACGGATTTAAGCGGGTTACCGTGATTGGGTCCGTAATGAGAGTACAAAAGGCGCTTTTGGGCGTCCAGGGCTACTAATTTGGTAGTGGTTGAGCCGGCATCAAGCCCCAAAAAGACCTTCCCGTCATCCGGCCAGGGAGCACGTGGCAGTCTGGCCCGCTCGTGACGCTCCCGGAAGGCTTTGAGCTCGTCGAGATTGGCAAAGAGCGGAGGAAGAGGGTTTATCTCGGGGACGACCCCGACCTCATCAAGCTCAATAGCCCTTTGGGCCCAATCGCCGACCGGACGGACGGGCATGGTCTTGGATAGCAAAGCCGCCCCTACGGCCACAAAAAGCTGGGCCTCAGGCGGACAAACAGCTTCCTGGGGGGCAAGTTTTAAGGTCTCGACAAAGCGGCGCCGTAGCTCACTGAGAAAAAAAAGCGGCCCCCCCAAAAAAGCCACGGTTCCACGAATGCGGCGTCCGCAGGCCAGTCCCCCAATGGTCTGATCGACCACGGCCTGAAAAATGGAAGCGGCGATGTCCTCCTGGGGGGCTCCTTCGTTTAGAAGAGGCAGGATGTCGGCTTTGGCAAAGACACCGCATCGAGCGGCAATGGGATAGATAGTTTTGGCCCGTCCGGCCAAATCGTTCAGCCCCTGGGGATCGGTCCTTAAAAAGGCCGCCATTTGATCAATAAAGGCCCCGGTCCCCCCGGCACAGGTTTCATTCATGCGCTGATCAATTCCGGCATCAAAAAAAGTCAGCTTGGCGTCTTCGCCCCCGAGTTCTATGGCCACATCGGTACGGGGGAGACGCCGCCTGATGGCCTCGGCTCCGGCCACCACCTCCTGGACAAAACCGGCCCCTAACAGCTCGGCGACATTAATGCCTCCGGAGCCGGCCACGGCCAGAGTGGCCGCTCGATTGCCAAAGCCCTCCAGGGCTTTGACGATGGTTTCGATCATCGTCCGCCTGACTTCGGAGAAATGCCGGCCGTAGCTTTGGTATAAAATATGGCCGCCTGGATCGATGACCACGATTTTAATGGTGGTCGAGCCCACGTCAAGGCCGATGTGGATTGGCTCTGGAGAGGTTAAAGTCGGAAATTGTCTGGTTATCATTGGTCCTAAATATCTGACAGCCGGGGCCGATAGACGCTAACCCCGGAATAATTTGTTAATCAAAAGTCAAATAACCCTGCGCAGCACCCAGAGTTCAATCATCAGCAACTTCAAACGATTCTATTATACCACTTAATGCCTATCCATGCTTAAAGCTTGAATATTTTTAAATTTATTTTGTCCTGACCTTGAACATTTCGCAGCTTAGGACGGCCGTTAAGCCCAGCCCCAAAGCCCAAACCTTGCAATAGGCCAACGGACCGACAAACCAGGGCTTAATTGGACTGCCAACCAGTTGCCTGAGAAATTTTTCGGCCCGGCCTCTTTAGTAACCTAAATTCCATAAAAATTATAGTATACAGCTAAATAAACGAGTCAAGCATTTTATCAGAGGAAAGACCCAATCCGGCGAGAATCAATCGTTGTATTTTTGTTATTGGCAGGAGGTGACGAGTCAGGTTTGAGAGTGTTACAGTGCGGATTTTCTTCAGTTCCATCAGCACTTTCTCTATCGTCAGATGTTTTACGGTCGAATCCCTTTTCACCATGTGCATCATGTAAGAACGGAGTATCAACGACAGGAAGCCAACGAACATTTTCCCTTCTGTTGTTCGATCCCAGTGAGTTCTCATTCTTTTGAAGTCAAGCCGGTTTTTGAACTGGTCGAAGCTTTTCTCTATCACGTCGCGGTTTCTGTATGTTCCAAGAACCCACGAACTGTTTGCGCCTTGCTCGTTTGACAGCAAGATGAAGAATCCCGCCCTGCTGAGTCTCTCGTCAATCTTGTCGTTGTCCGGTTCAAAGCTCATAGTATTGGCTTTGTTTTCCGACACCTTGAAAAAATCGGTATATTTCCTTGTTGCCCTCTTGTTCTTCTTGCTCAACTTCTCCAAGTCAGTCCGCAGCCTTCCGATGCGGCTGTAGAGTTCCTTCTCGTCCGCCACTTGTTTTTCCGGGTCGTAATATATGTGGGCGTTGATATCCAAGTCGTATATCTTGGTTGCGACACATACTCCGTATACTTCGTACTCGTCAATGCGGTTTGCCGCTTTGCGTATGTTCGGCTTGACGCTGTCGATAAGTGACGCGGCATCCAGTCTGCCACCGGGCAGTGCCGTGATGAAGATGTAGCCATTGTCCTGCATGTATTTGAAATTGTCGTCGGTCACGAATCCCCTGTCCATCACAAATCGCACATTCTCTATGCCTAAGTCTTTGGCTTCGGTCATCATGCTGATCAGATCCGTCTTGTCCGTTATGCTCCCGTTGTAAAGGCAGTAGTAGACCGGCAAATGGGACGATATTCCGTAGTACATGCCCAGATTCAGTTGCGGTAAATACTCCTTGTCCCTGTTATAGCCCATTTCAG
>JAISWF010000119.1 GCA_031271165.1 Deltaproteobacteria bacterium | reverse complement strand
TAAGATATCCTAATTTACTGTTTGAGATGCTTATATGTTGTTTGTTGATTTTTTCTGCTTTAATGGCCAAAGATGCACATGTTTACTCAGGCCTAAAATTTGGTAATTTCGCCCTGTCCTTACCCCGAGTCCTTGGGCGGGCATTATATTTGGTTGCCGGCCTGAATGGAGGCGAAAGCGTTGGCTAATATTGGCCGGCGCAGTGCAAGAAGGCGTTTTAAACTGTCAGGGAAGGAGTGGCAAATTGCTTTAAGGTCGAAATCAAAATTGAGACATCAATGGGTTTGGAAAGATGGCCGTCCATACCATTGGCCAGACATTTTTCCCTTTCCTCGGCAAAGGCGTGAGCGGTCATGGCCACGATGATCAGACCTTTGTAGGCCGGATTGGCTCTAATGCGCCGGGTGGCTTCATAGCCGTCCATGATGGGCATCTGAAGGTCCATCAGGACCATTTCAAAGGGCAGCCCCAAATTGGTCTTGGCCGCCTCAGCCAGCCTGTCCAGGGCTATCTGGCCGTTTTCGGCTACGGTTACATTAAGGCCCAGTTTGGTCATCAGATTTTTGGCCACCAGGATGTTGACGTCGTTGTCTTCCACCAAAAGGACCCGGCGGCCGACCAGTTCCGGGATGGCCGTGATGGTTGGCCGGCGGGATTTGCTGGGGGCCGAGCGAGAGGCGTCCTGACCGTTATCACCCGATTGGCCTCTTGGACGGTCACCTGCGCCCGTATCGGGGGCCACCGCTGAGGCGGCGCACTCGGTGTGGTCGATCTGGAAAAGACAGGAAAACGTCAAGGTCGTCCCGCAGTTTGGTGCACTTTCCAATTGGATTGTACCGCCCATCATTTCCACCAGGCGTTTGGTGATGGCTAGGCCCAGTCCGGTGCCGCCGTACTGCCGGGTGGTGGAGGTGTCAGCCTGAGTAAAGGCAGTAAAAAGTTTACTCTTTTGCTCAGCCGTCATGCCGATACCGGTGTCGGTGACGGAAAAGGCGATGATGCAGTTGTCACCTTCAAGGGAGTTGAGGCAGGCGGTCACGGTGATGGAGCCGGTTTTGGTGAATTTGAAAGAATTGCCGACAATGTTGATAAAAATCTGGCCCAGCCGCAAGGGATCGCCGATGAGGTTGTCGGGCAGCCCGGGCGGTATGTTGAAATTTAAGGCCAGGTTCTTTTTGCGGCTTTGCTCCTGAAACATTACCCAAATGTCGGCCAGTGATTTGGTAAGAGAAAAGGAGATGTTTTCTAAAGACATCTTGCCGGCTTCAACTTTGGAAAAATCCAAGATGTCGTTGATGATGCCCAGCAGGGCCTGGGCACTGCGGTTGGCGGTTTCCGCATATTCAAACTGCTGATCGTCAAGTTTTGTTTGAAGTAAAAGCTGGGTCAGCCCGATGACCGCATTCATTGGGGTGCGGATTTCGTGACTCATGTTGGCCAAAAATTCGCTTTTGGTTTTACTGGCCGCTTTGGCCGCCTCTAAGGCCTCGGTCAGAGGGGTGACGTTATTTAACAGGACCATGAAAAAGGTTGAGTGAACCAGAGCGGCACCCGAGTTGATGTTGACCCCCAGGCGTTTGATTTGGAGGGTAAAATGCTGGGTGACATGGTCAGCGGCAGTCAGATGGATGTCGGCCCGGTAGGTATCACCGACCTGACCGGCCGGCCCAAACAACTGCCTGACCTCCTTAGGGACGTTGGCGGGATTGCCGCTGGAGGCCAAGGTGTCCAGAAGGTCGTGGCTCTGGAGGGATAAAGAATATTTTTTTATCAGTTCCCCCATCATTTTGTTGGTGTACATCGGCTTTTTGATGGGGCTGAAGATGGCCATGGCCTCTGGCAAAGAGTCCAGGTTTGAGCAGATTACGTCCAGAGTTGAGTTAATGGAGCTGATGATGCTGTTGTAGTCGCCGTGGTGATTGGAGGCTTCGGCCCGGTCGGTGAGGTAGCCGGCACTGGTGGCTACGGTCAGGCCGCTGATGTCGCTTAAGACGTTTTTGACCGCCTCACTCATGGTGATGAAGGCCCGGAACAAAGAGCCGATTTCGTCGGAGCGGCCGGAGAAGACCTCCCGTAGTTCAGCGTCCAGCCCAAAGCGGCCTTCGGCGAGGTTGTTGGCGTTTTGGGTGATGGCTTTAAGAGGGTTACTGACGATGCGGCGGAAAAGGGTCTGGAAGACCAGGACAAAGACAGCCAGCGAAGCCAAGGTCAGGACAAAGACCATGGAGGCGGCCTGGCCGACTTGGGCCAGAAAATCGCTACGGGCGGCGGTCATCAAAAGAGCCCAGCGGGTGCCCCGGATGGGGGAATAGCTTATAAAGGTAAAACCATTGGGGGTGTCCAAGGTCAGACTGGAAATCATGCCCTGGCCGGCAATTTTGATGATTTGAGCCACCTGCGGGCCTTGGCCCAGGACAGAATGGATGGACTCGCGGCTGAACACCGGGCTTAGGGCCATGCTGGCTATAATTGTACCATCTTCGTTGATTACGTAAGCTGAGCCCTGGTTGCCGATGCTTAAGGTGTTGATTATTTCCCCAAGCAGATCGTAGACGTAACTGCCCACCAGATACTGGTTGGGAAGTTCGGTGGTCGGATCCTGATCGAAGGTATAGACCGGAAGTCCCATGGCTATTTCCAGACCGCTGTTGCCGACAGAAGTGTCTTCTATGACCATGTTGTCGGTTTCCAGCATCCGGACAAATATTTTACGTGACGAAATCCTCACCGGTGAGCCATTACTGCCGGTGATGAGAGCTCCGTCTTTGTTGTAGAGGCCCAACCAGACCAGCTCCACTGAGGTCATAAACCGGTCCAGCGTCTCCTGCTTGGTAAGCGGCAGGGCGTTAGGATTGCGGAGCATGGAATTTTTCTTAAGCACGTAAAAGCGGTCAACCATGGTGTGGAGGTTGGCCTCCACGCTTTCAGCGGCTGTCTTGATCATGGGCCGCATAAGTTTTAGCAGGATGTTTTCGGCCAAAGAGTTCATGAAATGGATCATGACCCCGGCCATACCCATGGTCATGATCAGGACCACGGTAATGGTAGTTATTAAAAGCTTGGTGGCCACGGTTTTTGATTTTTTCGGCCGGGCCTGCTTTGTCTCTGGAGGTTTATTGGGGAACAATAATTATCCGATTAATTTGGTTTAAGGGTTTGCTTTAATAAGGTGCCTTATGAGTCTCACAGGTGGTTAAAAAAATCAGATGTCGTCGGGAAAACGGGTCTGCGGGAGGTGGACCTCGGCGACGGATAAGTTGCCGAGCCGGCTGCTTTCAATGGCTTGCCTGGCCAGCAGGACAAAGATTTCATGGGTTTTCCGGCCGTGTTTGGCTGGCTGGATTTGGTCTGGGTCCTGAACCGATAACAGATAATTGATATATAGCCTTGGAAATAAATTGGGGTTGACGTGGTAGCGGTCATAGATTTTACTCATGTAATCTTGATCCCAGCTGCGCAGGAGTCCGGAGGAATTGACCGCATTAAATTCGGCAGTGGCAATAACCCCGTCGTTGACATAAATCGTCAGGTAGTCTTTCCAGCCCTCGGCACAGTATTGGGCTGACTGGGCCGTGTAATATCCGTCATGTAAGACCTGCTGACTCTGGCGGCAACCGGCGGCCATCGCCGGCAGAACTATCAGGGCCATTAACACTACCAGAACCCGCATCTTAAGGCTTCTGGAAAATATAGAGACGCAGGAGCTCGCCGCTACCCTCGGACCGGCTAAAGATCTGAGCCGGTCCAGGCGGTGAAAACAGGTTTGATTTTGGAGTTTAAAAATAGCCATGGCCTAAGCTTTATAAGTCTTATCGCAGAAAACCGGTAGACTTTAGTCTAGCGGATGAATGCGTTCCGGTCCTGATTAACCTTGATGCCGAATATAATCTTGTATTGTCGATAAACTCGCTTGCCCTATCGAAGATACAAAATAACCGTCTGACCAAAATGTCCGTTCTTTCCAAAAATGTTGCTGTAAAATAGGTTTGTATAATGGATTACGCCAAATA
>JAISWF010000182.1 GCA_031271165.1 Deltaproteobacteria bacterium | reverse complement strand
GCGACAACCCTGGGTGTCATGACTAATCCAACGTAGACACGTTTCCATGCCTTAGTCTTGTGAACCATCCGACCTCTTTTCAGAAGCCGGTTCCCTTTAGGGGAGCGGTAGTTCACCTCTCCAGACGTCTTCAATACTTTGACCGATAAATTCTGCAACCTCAATATTTTCAAAAGCTGCGGTTAGAAGCTTTAACTGTTCTTCAACGCATTGCTCTTGGCAGATAGCCCGGCGGAGGCTGGCCGCTCCGGGCAATTCCCGGGTGTACCACATCAAGACTGTCCGGAGACGGAAGGCGGCCTTGGGGCCGATTTGTTCTTCCATCAATCTGGCATGAAGAAGAGCAGTTTTAAATTTTTCTTCCTGGCTGATTGGTTGGGCCAAGCCAGTTTGCATGATTTGAAGGCATTGACGAAAAAACCAAGGTTGGCCCCGGGAAGCCCGTCCAATCATGATCCCGGAAGCTCCAGAGCTACGCAGGGCAGCGACGGCTTCAGCCGGAGTTTTAAGATCGCCTGAGCCTATTACCGGTATGGATACTGTTTGGGCCAATCCGGTGATTAGCGACCAGTCAGCTTGCCCGCCAAAGGCCTCGGTTACATAACGAGGATGGAGAGTTATGGCAGCGGCGCCGGCATTTTCTAAATTTTTGGCCAGCTGGAAAATAATCGGGCCGTCGTCGGGGTTGAAGCCAGATCTGGTTTTAACGGTCACCGGTACCCCGGCCGCCTTGACGGCGGCTTCCACGATTCGGGCGCAATGATCAATATCTTTTAAAAGGGCCCCTCCGTGGCCGCTGCGAACAACTTTGCGGGCCGGGCATGCCATATTAAGATCAACTATTGAGGCTCCAGCCTCCGAAGCAGCCACCCGAGCCGCCTCGGCCATGACAGCTGGGTCTTTGCCGAATATTTGGACGGAGAGATTTTTTTCAATTGCCGGATCGCTGTACAAAAGTTCCAGAGTTTTTCGGCCATGATGGGCTAGGGCCACGGCACTGGCCATTTCAGTAACCGCCATACCGGCCCCGTTTTCAAGGCACAACCGGCGGTACGGCCAGTCGGTCAGGCCGGCCATAGGGGCGACAATAAAAGGGTTGTCGAGACTAACAGAGCCTAATTTAAGACTGGGTACGCAAGCGGCAGAGCCCTCGGAACTAACCGGCATATTAGGGCCAGCCGAAAAAAAAGGACAGTGGTCTTGGGATGTCAAGCCAAATCGAGGAGAGGGCATGGTTTAGTTGATTACAATCTGGTGATCTTTGGACAGATCAAGTTCCTCAGTCTTAAACTTCAACCGGCCTTTAGGGGAGAAAATCCAACCGGTTTGCAGTTCATCAAACTGTTCGGGCTTGGCCACCCGGTCGTAAAGTTTGCCGTCAAGGTAGGCCACGCCCACATTGTCAAGGCCGATAAATTCAATGATAAAAGCCCGGCTGCTGGGGGTTCCGGCGACGACAGCCGGCTGGCGGGCCTTAATAGTAAATTTCAGGGGAGTAGCGGCCGTTTTTGGGGTCAGATCCAAATCGGTTTTCTGAAATTCTCCTGTGGTATAGGTTTGATCGATCCCATTGTCCTCATAAAGGGTAAATGAGGTTGGGTCTTCTCCCGGAAAGACCAGGATGTGGTAAAGCCTTTCGGCCTCGGGTTTGTGGGTGTCAAAAATGGTGGGGATGATGGCTCCGGTCCGAAAAAGGAGCGGGGAGACGTGGAGGCCTTTAATTTTGCTGGGCAGCGAAATAGACCCGCTGACCGGATGCTCAATAATGTCATCGCCCAGGAAATCAAACCAGCGCCCGGCTGGTAGATGGAAAGACAGAACCTCGGCCCCGGGATTGACGCCGGCGGCGACCAGCATATAGGGGCCCACCATGGTCTCAAAGGCGCTGTTTCTGGCCAGGAGATCGTGTTGAAAATAAAAAAATAGCGGGGCGATGATGGGGTCGCCGAAGCGGTAGGCTTGGTGAGCCAGAGAGTAGTAATACGGCTCGAATTTATTTTTGAGGTCCAGGTTTATCTCTGCCCAGGGTTGATCCATCATGGCCACCGGCAAAACCAGAGGCAGGTTTAAAAGGACGCTTTTGGCAAACCAGGCCTCATATATGGATTTGCTGCGGTCAAATGGGGTCTGCTTTAGGCTTGAAGAAATGTCGGTTGAATAGTAATCGACTCCGCTCATAGTCAGATGCGATCTGGCCTGTCCTGAACCCATAGCAAAAAAGATATTAGGTTCTTCGGTCAAAAGACCGGCCCCATACCGGCCAAGTCCGGCCAGCCCGGCTCGGGTCAGTAAAAAGAGCCGGGGGGGCCCGCCCCGTCTAAATACGGGAAAGTTTTGGCTGCTGTTGAAGCCCTCCATCCATTTAAGGGAAAATCTTTGACCCCAGGCGTAGTGAGAGTGGACTGCTGGGTCGGTGTCTCCTGAATACCAGGCCAAGGAGCTGTAAACCTCTGGTTCTCCACCTGTCAGATAGAACAACCTGGCCCCCTTGGTCAGGTACTCGGCCCGGCCCAGAGAATGCCAATAGGAGGCGGCCGCCGGATTGGTGTAATCGATCAAAGCTGAGGTTTTGTCCAGGTATTCCAACTGTAAAGGCGGGCCCTGAGAGTCCCTATATCTGACCAAAAAACCTTTTTTCTCCATGTCGTCGAAAAGGGGCGAATCAAACGGAAGATAAGGCGATTCTGGAACCAGATAGTTTAACCCGGCCGCCGCCGCCGCTTCTAGGGGCGGCTCCGCTGGGGGCGGGTTAAGCAGAACAGTCAAATTGGAAAAATAAGATTTATGAACCGAAAGAGAGGCAAAATAATCATTGTAACTTTGGAAGCTCTCTTTGTCTGGGACTAAAACCCACGGGGAGAAAACCGATTTGGGCGGGACCGGAGGGCGGCCAATAAGATTCATCAGCGAGCGGCGCAGCGAAGGCAAGTCCGGTCCCAAGATGACAAAAAAATCAATGCTTTCTTGGGGCCCCAAAGGGCCGGTAGTGCCGACAAACCAGGGGGTGGTGGAGAAATCCCACATCAACGGCCTGGTTTCGTTGATAAAAATAGCCCCATTGAGTTTGCCTGGGCCCAGAGCATAGCAGACTGGAGCCTGAAGGCCGCTGGTAAATTCTTTTAAGCCCCGTTCCAAGATGCTGCCGAAAGGACTAGCTGGCATAACCACATGACCGATGTGATTTATGTTAACGGCGGTAAATCTGAAATCAGCTCCCAGTCCGACTATGTTGGTAAAATCACTTCCAAAAAAAGATATGCCGGCCAGTTGCCCGTCAGGGGCGTAAGGAGAAATTTCCAGGATTTGGGTTGGTTCTTGACCGGCTTGGTGCTCGGCTATCATAAGCACTGGATATGGGCTGTCGGCTCCAGAAATAGAGATGCTGGCTTCGTATCCAGACAGAGGTGGATCGTTCCACGACATAGGCGCCGTCAACATCGGAGAAGGTTCCCAAGGCAAATTGGGATCAGGTGACAGGCGGCTGATCTGAAAGTGCCACACTCCTCGGCCGACCCGTTCCTGGGTCAGAAAGTAGGAACCGAATTTGGTAATTTGCGTGGCCGCCCAGCCCCCAGAGGGGCAGAGCAAAACCAGGGCTAAAATCAGTACCGTCACCGACAGCCAGCCGGTCATGAACGCTCGCTGTCGGTTGAGAAAAGATATTTTTCGGCCTTCAAAAGACCAATTTAACCTAGCGTCGGTTGTAATTGGCTGAGGCGATGGGTTCAGGGCGGTATTTGTTGTAGCCATGGTAATTGTCATAGGGTTTGTTAAAAGAGTTGTTATTATCAGAAGATCTAGCAGGTTTGACGATGACTTCAAGATCTTCGTTGGAGGAAGTGTATTTGAAATCGTCGAAAGATTCCACGATCTCCGTCAGATTAATGACCCGGTTGGCCGAAGCTTGAAGTTCGGCTGATAAGGTTTGAGGGATGGCGGCGACCTCCACCTTGATACCTTCTCGGCGGATGGTTAAAGCCAGGTGAGAAAAATCGGCGTCCCCGGTTACCAGGACTACGATATCGGGCCTGATTCTGAGGCTCAGATCCATGGCATCAATGGCCATGACAACGTCGACGTTGGCCTTGAAGGTTCCGGCAGCCCGTTGTTGGCCGCTTTTCTCGTAGACCATAAAACCGTCACTTTTAAGTCGTTGGATATGGTTGCGTTTAGATTGGCGTTTTTCTCTCCAGAATTCGGTGGCCGGAGGAAGTCCGGAATAAATGACCATTTCAATCAATTCGCGGGGCTGATCGCCATAATTTACCAGAAAAGCTCTGAATTTCTGCCAGTCTATGGTTTTGTTGAAAACTTTGAAGGCCGATGAAGCCAAGTTGGCCTCATCGACAAAGATGAGGACGCGGGATTTTTTGTCCGTTATCATAAAAACTGCTTTCTTATTAAGACGCCCGGGCTGTTGATGACCAGCCATAAACTGTCTAATTGTATTTGATCTTAGGTTAATAAATTTTTTTGGCGGTGGCAACCAAATTATTAAAAAAGGGCCAGGAAAAAAGCCATGCCCCTCGTCACCGCCAGCAATGAAGCCAAGACTTAGTTTTTGTTCTTGGCGTCCTTAATAGCACGGCTCAGCTCGCGTTTAGCATCGGCTTCCTTCATTGTCTGCCGTTTATCATGTTGTTTTTTTCCTGTAGCAAGAGCCAGTTCGGCTTTGGCCAGACCGTTTTTGAAATAAAGCCTGAGCGGAATCAGGCTTTGGCCTCGTTCGGCGACTTTACCGACCAACTTTTTTAGTTCCTGGCTCTTCAAAAGGAGTTTTCGTTTTCTGAGCGGATCGTGATTTCCATAATAAGCGTTTAAATACGGGGTGATATGGGCTCCGACCAAATAAGCTTCGCCGGATTCAATTTTAGCGTAAGCATCGGTCAGGTTGGCCTTGCCCAGTCTGAGGCTTTTGACCTCGGTTCCCAAAAGGACGAGACCGGCCTCAAAGCGTTCGCCCAACTCATAGTCGAAACGTGCTTTTTTGTTTTGACAAATAACTTTGAAAGCTTCCGGTTTTTTGATGCTCAAGATGGAGCCTCCCAAGAAGGGCGAAGGACCAAAAATAAACGCTATATACACATATTAAGATAAAATAAAATAAAGAACCAAAAGACGAAAAAACCGGGAGAGAACCCGAAGCCTATTTAAGCCCGGAGCCGATCTCCCGTTCATGATTAAAGTATAAGGATGAAATCAAAAAAGGCAAGAGTTTAACGAAAAATATTAATAATAAATTGAGATATTTTTATTACGCAGTGTCAAGGTGCAATCACCTGGTGGGCTGAGTTACATTTACGGCAACCTTGGGATATTAGCCAGTCGCAACCCAAGGTCGGCAACGTAAGAAGCTACTGAAGTAATGCTTGCCCAAAAAAACTAATTATATCAAAATGTTGATGAATCTAAATTTCCTTAAGTTGTTGTTATTGGTGAGCGGGCAGGTTCACACTCATGTTAATAATAGAATAGAATAGAATAGAAAATGATAATAATACTTTCCAGTCTTTAATCACAAGCGCAACTACTGGAAGGCCAATAGACCTAGCCGGCGGCGATAGCGTTTTTCAACTCGGTTTGGAATCCGTTGGCAGCAATATCAGCGTCAGCAAGGTTACAGTTAGTTTTTCGAACTCCACCGTCACCGCAAACAGCTTGACTTTCGATGCTGGAAGCATCTTAAATGTTGGCCATGATCTCGTCACTTTTGCGGCCGATGCTTCATCCAATGACCGTTCGGTCATCAATGTGTCCGCAGTCGATAGCGTGGTCGGCGCAATTGCTGTTACCGGCCAAACGTTGACCTTTAATGACGATGTCCAGGTCAGGTTTGCTGTTTACAATGTTTCCATTGATGATCAACCGGTAAAAACCCTCAAAAACCTGAATTCTTAAATTTTTTGTCAGTAATATCAAGAAGTTAAAAATGACAAAAACGAAAAAATAGACTTTTTACTGGTCGATC
>JAISWF010000033.1 GCA_031271165.1 Deltaproteobacteria bacterium | reverse complement strand
TTGGACTGTTGAATGACTTTTGCTCAGGCTTCACCGGCAGCGGCTTTCAAGGTATGTTTATTTAAACTTGTCCCTTCTATTTTATCATTTATATAAACCCGGTGAACGCGTACGAATCTACGCCGACCAAAAAACTACTAAGGCGACTAATTGGCGCCAACCGAACTTCAACTTTGGCCGGAAGCAGCCTCTCATCAAGCCAAGCAATTAAGCCGTTAGATTTAGTCGCCTCTTCAGCCACCAAAATGTCTGACAACGTCTTGAAGTACACCCTGACAGGTGGTAAAAGATTAGTTCAGTGGTGCCTAGCCGGCTAGAGCCCCTTTTTTTAGTTGGCTAGCGAATGTTCTGGTCTTTTTGCGCCGTCAGGGGTAAAATTTATTACTTCAGCTCTGGGGCAAATATGTTAATGTTAGTTTGGTTTTTTACCTTTGCTCCAGTTATACCTAGCCGAGGTCATCTCCATGAGCATCTACTCCCTCCTTTCTTTCAACTTCTCATGGGAGCAATTAGCTAATTATGAACGGCCGTCCTGCTCTCCTGCCGGCAGGCTGCCAAGCGGCAAGCTCAGGGGACAGATTTTTTAGTCAAGCATGGCAGCTGAGTAAATATGCTCATGATGCAAAATTTAAACATCCATACTTTTTTCCAAAAATATTTTATTGTAAATCGGCCCTAATGGGTCAGAGCTGGCCCTGAGGCCATCTTTGTATTTGCCCCAGGGCTCAAAATTGATTAGAAAACTTGAAAAACATCCTATTTAATTTTTTTATTTTTTATTAATATCAACAATATCTATAAATCACTGCCACTTCAAACTATTGCTTAAGGTATTTTTTGGTGATGAATGACTAAACGCTTTAAAAAACCTCGAGGTTTTCGAATCATTTTGCTGTTCCTGGTTCTGATTTCTCTGGCCGGGGCCTTTTTTATTATCCCGCCCCGCCTAGTCGACAACTTCTTTAATCAGACGCTGGAAGAAGGCTTTTTTGCCTCCGTCAACACCCGCGAGACCAAACTGACTCCTTTTCTCGACCAATTGACCCTGCTGGGAGTATCCGTCATTCCCCGGGACAATCCAGACCGTCCGCTGACCATTGAAGAACTCACCATCAAAGATCTGGACCGCTGGAAGCTCTTTAAGGCCCTTTTGGGTTTTGGGGACGACCTCTTAACCGCCATGGGCGAAGGGGAAATGCTCATTAGGAACCTTTCTGACAATGGTCCTCTGGGGGGCATCGACCGCATCCACCTAGGGACAGTGTCTGTTAAAGGATTGTCTCTGGAACTCTTTGATCCCCAAGCTCCTCCTCAAAACCTTGATTACATCACCGCCGAGGCCCTTAAAATCACCGACCTTGATTTCGCCAGTACCGACGGCCAAGCTCTCGCCTTGGATAGCCTGTCAATTTTCGACCTAAAAAATTCAGTCATCGGCTCTTTAACGGTCAGCGGGCTGTCAATGAGGCGCGACATACGCCTGGCCCTGGACAACGACCATGCAACCATAGCCGGCCTAAGGCTGCTCAACATCAGCCGGGCTTTAACCGCCTCCCAAGCTTCCACCAAAGCAGCGGCCCTTTTGGGGGCCTTTGAAGGCCTTGATCTGGCCTCCCTCAGTATTGAAGCCCTTGGTCAACCCAACATTTACCTGGAAAAAGCCCTGGTCGACACCATCGGCGGTCAAGACAACACTTCAGGTCAGCGGTATTGGAAACTCAATTCTCTCACGGTCGATCTCGGCGGACTCAATTCTTTGGCCATCAAGAGCCAAAACACTGATCCCGTCTTTCTGGCCTTTTTGGAAGCCTTAGGCCCCAAACCCACTGCTGACATCGAAATTAAAGGTACCGTTGAAGGCACTTCCCGCCTGTCGGTAGATGTGGCCGACCGTTTTGAGCTCGAACTTAGCCTTTCGACCACCGGACTTGACAGTGCAACGGTTGAAAGCCCCAGTACCTTACTGTTTTCGGTCCCCACCCTGAGTTTGGGTCCTGGAAAAATTCAATTCACCAACAAAGGCCTGGCCAAAGATTTTCTACCGGCTCTTAATTCAATTATTTTTAACTCCCCAATGAGCCCGGGAAACCTTTCTGAGGTCTTTGACCTGTGGCTGGCTTCCTTGGAGAAACCGGACTCCCCAAAACAACATCTCAACCGCCGGGTGCTGGCCATGGAGATGGACACTTTTCTGTCCAACCCCTCCAAAATTTCTTTGCTCTGGGATCCGCCGGCCCCAGGTTTTCCCAAGTCACTATTACAACGAATCGGAGGATTCACAGCCCTGATTTCCGAAATTTCGGCCAATCAATCGACCGACTTGTCCTCCTTGGCAGAAAAATATAAATATGATATATTTGAAACATTGAATTTGTCTCTAGAAATCAACGACCGACCCCCAGTGTCAGTATATGTACCCTAAGCCTTGTTGCCTCCTTTTTAAAACAAGGATTAGTGACCTGACTTTAGATTGTCTAAAAGCGAAAGGGTTAAATCGGCTATTTACCCCTCCTCCAAATCACCTTTAAATCGATCTGGAAAACCATTCAATTTATTCATTCATAATATCTTGAGATATCAACTTATATTTCTCTGTTTTTTTAAAAAGCTGGACCCTTTCGATATATTTTCTTTTTTTATACCTGATTCCACCTGCTTGGTGAAATAAAAGAATCTGAATTATAATGACTACTCAACTTTCCCTTGACAAATCAACTCCACCTCCAACCAAATCTAAATTACCCAAAATCATCGCCGTGGCGGCGGTCATCTTAATAGCTGTCGGTCTGGGAGCTTATTTTTATGTCGGCAGCCGGGCCGACAAAGAAGCTCTTGATACCTTCTCCTTTTTAATGGACAAGACCATTGGTCCTGGCCGTTGGACGACCGGCCAAGTCTCCTACACCCTGTCCTCTAACCTGATGACTGCCTCCGAGGTTACAATTAAACTTGACCATTTGGATGCCGCTTTCACCGAGCCGGTGACCATTGAGACAGTGGAGATTAAAAACGGACTTAAACAACCCGAACTGGATGCCCTTTTGGCTCTTGCCGATTGGCGCAATCAGGCCGACCGCCATATAGCCGATAAAGTCACCTTCAAAGGCGTAACTTGGAAACATAATTTTGAATCCGAACTTTTTGACAGCTCCATCGCCCTGATAACGCTGGAAGGACTTGATCTGGTGGCCTCCGGGGCCGACAACTCCCCTGGAGTTTTGGGATTTTTAAAAAGCAGCCGCATCCAACGTTTATTAGCTGAAAATCTGACTTTCAGCTCCACCTCCATAAAACAGGACGGATTTTTTTCCATTGCCGCCTCTAAAATAGAAGAAACCGATCTTCGGTTAAGTCCGGATGACCCACCCTTCGACGGCCTAGCGGGTTTACTTTTCAATATCAATTCAACCCGCTCATCGGTAACTGGCCTTACATCAAAACTAAAGATGGAAGAAGAGTTTATTAATCTTTCTTTAGGCGAACAAGTCCTGTCCGGGGCCAAAAACCTCAGTTTTGAGGCCATCAATTTCAATGACTTAACCCTGACTTCCAACTTGAAACTGACGACTGAGGACGAAAAATATCTAGAACTTAAAATGAAATTTAACCAATTAAATATGTATGATGTCGATTTCTTGCCTTTTTTGAAAAAATTTGAACCCATTTTGACTGCCGAAGACTCTTCTTCCATTGAGGAATCATTTGAAGAAATTTACGTCTTAACCGACTTACTGACCTTGCCTTATTCATTAGGCAAATCAGACGGGCAGGGTTTGTCAGTAACCATCAGCGACCAGATTATGCTTTCTATGGATAAGGCCACCTTCATCGGGCCAGTCAAAGCCGGAGAGATCCCTCCTTCCCTGCGGTACAGCGTCACCGACCTCAAAATCGAACTCCCGACCAAGGCCAATGGTACCTTTACCGATGATTTATATAATTTCGGACAGACTTTCGGCCAAAGCACCTTTGTCATCAATTATGATGCCCAAAGCACCTATGAACCCACCAGCGGCACCCTAACGTTAACCGGAAAGCCTGGTTTAAAAATCAACGATCTGGTGACTTTCAGCGGCGATCTGACTTTGACCGGCCTCACCCAGGAAATCGTCGATCAGATGAGCGAAATACCTATTAGCCGAATCGAAGAGGTCTTGACCCTGCCCATCGAAAAAGTGAGCCTGACCCACACAAGATTCGAAATCATCGACGAGTCGCTGACTAACAAAATCCTGGGCTACTATGCCAAGTCAACGGGCGAGAGCCCGGAGGCCATTAGAATGCTAGCCGCCACGGGAGTGGAGTCTTTGGCCGAAACACTGTTCAACCGGGTGGAAAACGCTGCCGAACTCGGTAGCAATTTGGCCGACTTCATCACCGAACCCAAAAGAATTATCGCTGAAATCAATCCCAACCCGGCCCTCAATATTGTTACGGCCATGGAGGCCCCATCACCCGCCGATTTTCAAAATTCGCTTAACGCCACTTTAACGATCAACGATCTCCAGCCGTTGGTTTTGAAATTTATAAATCCTGCCTCTATTAATCTCAATGATGAGCTGTCAGATGAATAAATATGGATATATTAGCAGAAGAATATGCAGACAAAGAACCGATAGATAAATAATTTTTATCATCATATAAAGGACATTAAACAGCAAACAATGCTTTAATTCAACTATAGAATCGCCCTCAGTGAAAGAGTGCTCAAAAAATAACCGACGCTCTGAACTTATTCAGGCGTCGGCCCCTGTATTTAGGCCTTTTTTAATAAAACTACTTATATTTTTAGATCTGCAAAAAAGGTGCCCTCATGAGTACTGTCTCCCTTAACGACGCTCCAAGCACTGTTAATAAGAAAAAAGCAACTATTTTATTGGTTTTTATATTATTGTTTATTGCTGGTGCCGTCTACCTAACCTTCAATTATTTTGAAAATAAAGGGGCCCAGGAAGCTGACCGTGTTTTTTCGCTGGTCATGAATAAAGCTTTTGGGGTAAACAACTGGGAGCGGACTGATATTAACTATTCGCTTTTTACCAGGACCATGACCGCCGAGAAGGTGACCGCTAAGATAAACAACAATACAGCCTTGACCATTTCCGTTGACCGCATGGAGGTCAAGGGCGGTCTAAACTATGACGAAACTGAAAAGCTGCTAGCTTTGGGCAACTGGATTGACCAACCCAAAACCGAGCTGGCCAGCCGGCTCAAACTTTTTGGCCTGACCATTAAAGGCGATGACGTCAATGATTTCGAGGGTAACGTTACTGTCAAAGAGATTAGTTTTGAGGATCTAGCCTTTAATCAAGCTCCCAAAGATAATATTCCAGGGATGGAGGGCTTTTATTTAGCCCTGTCTTGGTCGAAGTTTTACTCTGACTCACTCAAATTAACGGTTGGTCCTGAAAAATCTTCCCCATCAGAGAGACTTGATCTTTCTTTGGCCCGGCTAACCGCCGACCAGTTCTCCTTTCGTCCCCCGAACCCAAACTTTAAGAACCAGACGCTCCAGCTCCTTGATCGGATTAAATTCGGCCTTTACCAAATCGAAGATCTAAAATTTGAGTTTCTTGATAACCAAGAGTTGATTACTTTTGAATTGGCCACCCAGCGGTTTGAGAACGTCGAAGGCCTGAAATTCGGACAAATTCTTTACCGTGGTCTAAAATTTTATGTTAATGTCAAAAAAGACATCAAAATAGATGGCTCTTTGGATGACCTTTCTATTGTTGGCTTAGACCTAGGACCCCTGGCCGCCCGCTTGCAAGAAGGTTTCGAATTAGATACCGGTTACGATTCTACGTTAGACAAATTCTCCGAAATGCAGACTATAGCCGACCTGTTTATCCCAATCTACTCTCTCAAATCGACCAAGTTGACTGGTTTTAAGCTTAATCTTAACGATTATGGTCTGTTGACTTTAGACAACTTGGACCTAACCGGAGAACTGATCGCCGGCGAGATATCCCCGAAAGTCCATTCCTCGTTAACGGCATCCTACACACCACCCAAACTTAGCTCAACTAAAAGTAGTGATGCTGATTTCTTAAAATTCGTCGAAATATTAGAACGCTTAGAACTCTCCACCCTGACTGCCAATATTGATGCCACTTGCGATTACGTCGCCGAGGGCGGCAAATACTCTTGCCAGTTCCGGCCCACGTTTGGCCTCACTGAACTCTTTGATTTAAACGCTGAGTTCACCTTCACTGGCTTAACTGACCAGTTGATCAAACAAATGGCCAAGACAAGGCTATCTGAAATTGAAGCTCTTTTTTATTCACCAGAGTTTAGCAAGCTACTGCTGACCGATTTCCGCTTTGAGGTCGTCAACCAGAAGCTACTCGATAAGCTCTATGGTTTTTATCTTTCCGAAAATAGTGACGCTACTCGCCAGTCAATGCTCCAGGAGATAAGTAACTTTATTGATTTTTCAAGTCTTTTTCTTGATATCACTCAATTAAGCCAACTTCAAGCCGATCTGAAGACATTTAGCGCCAAGCCGAAAAAAATCGTCCTGCACATTAAGCCCTCCATCGCCTTGGTGGATTTAAGTAACTATTACCTAGATGATTATCTGGATTTAATCACCCAACTTAATCTAACTGTCCAAGTCAACGATTTGGCTCCGATCCCCATCATATTCAATTCCGAACAATCTTCCGATTTGCTCCCTGATTCATCCTCAGAGGATTCGAAGGAGGATTCTTCATCAATTCCCTCAGGACCCGTTCTTGACTTGCCCCTTGAAGATGACCCGAAAGACGAGGATGGCCAGAATTACGAAGATGACGAAAATAACCAGACTACTCAGACTGACCAGTCCACTGAAACCACTAAATATACAATTGATGAACTAAATAATATCTTTGATAACGCCGCCCAGTGCTTTTACAGCCTCATGAATTTCACCTTTGGGGAAGGAAACTGGGAGACCGGGGAAACCTATATTGACGACCAGACTCTTTATTTTGTGGCTGAAAATATTAGCATTGATTTAGAGTCCAATTCTGGGTATACGTTCACCAAACCGCTGACTATTGATCGCCTGAGCTTAGGCGGAGTACCCAACTCTGATCAGTTTGAAAGTGTGCTTTATTCCCAAGACTGGGTTAACAAGGACGGAACCGAAATTGCCGAGGTGCTCACTTTAGAAGGCATTACCTGGTCCTCCTTGGAAGACCTTGATTTTGACGGCGGGACTTTGACTGTTAGTGAGATCGCCTTAACTGAACTGAGTATGGATGAATCTAAATCTAAAAGCACCCCCGACCTTTTAGGTTTTTTTACTCATTTAAACATCGGCTCCTTTGCCATCACCGGAGCCTATTTGGACGCAACTGTCAGCCTCGAAGATGAGCAGGCCGTCCAGATAACCCTGGACTATCTCAGTTTTGTCAATCCCAACCTGGGCAAGGTTGGCTCCACCGTTCCGGCTCCCTGGGAAGATCCACTGAACTTCTTTCGAGCCATTTACGTAGAAAACCTCTTTCTTGACGGACTTAAAATTGCCGTGCTTGAACCCAGAGGTTTTGGCAAATTCAATTTGGGCTATCTGACCTTAGCCTATTGGGACGAATTGAAACTGACCGGATACTCGTTGAACGACGTAGACTTTTCATTTGAACGCAAATTTTCACCCAAACATTTTAATCAAATATCTCTTGGCAGTTTTACAATCCAAGAATTAGATTTTAACCCAATATTTAAAAAAATTGAGCCAGAATACAATGTATTAGTAAGAGATGGTTTTAACTCTAATAGAGACTTTGAAACCATGTTCGAGTTATTAATCGAAACCCAAATGCTCACCAGTCTTTTTTCCTCGGCGGTTTCCTACGATTCGTTCAATATTTCTGATTTTTCCTTTAATTACGATGGTCTGATTGTTGATGTTGACAATTTTTCAGCTATTGGTCCTTTTGCCGCCGACACTTTGCCGACTTCCCAAAAATACAGGTATTCCGGTAAAATTGAACTGCCAACCCGCCTGACCGGCTTGGATTTTGACAGTTTGTACTTCGTGTCTCGCCGGTTCAACCAAAAAAGCTTTCCCTTCTCCGGCGGAGTCGACATCACCTATGATGCGGCCAAAGAGACCCTCACTTACCAGGCCAATCCATTTTTGGCCTTCGACGGTCAGTTTAGCCTCGGCTCCGAGTTCACCGTGGTCTCTCTGACCGAAGAGGTGCTAAATGCCTTGGGCTTTATAAAACTTGAAGAAATAGAGCGAGCCGCTTTGCTCCCGGGCTTGGATCGAGTCGGCTTAAGCCAGGCCAAATTCTCATTCGAGGATAAAAGTAAAAATTTTACCAAAAACCTGATGTTACTTTTGGCCAATCAAGATAGCTCGACCGGCGAAACCACGGACTCTTCTTTGGCCGAATTACGCCAAAATATGGGTGACTCCTTTGCCGAGGTTCTCACTGAAATCTTGGGCTATCGTTCGGAAAGCACCAGAGTTTTAACTTCTGACTTGGAGCGGTTCCTCTTAAAGCCCGAGAAACTGACTTTGGACGTCCGACCGAGCCAACCTTTCCGCTTTGCCACAATTTTAGGGCTTATTAATGATGAGACCAACCACTACAATATTATCAACGACTTGGGCCTTTCCATGAGCTTTAATCAGCAGTCTCCGGTTCTTCTCAGAGCCCGCCAACCACGAGATGCCCAACCATGACGGCTGAACTTTTTCCCGGATGAACAACCGGGTGTCCTTGACAGCGGATTTTTACCCCGCCCCCCCACCCCCACCGGTGGGGGCCATCTTTTTCGCCCCCCGCCCGGCTTCCGGGACGGGGGGTCTGACTTATACATTCCGCACCATGGGCGGCCCCGGGCCAGCTTGGGGCACTCCGGGACGCCTGATGTTTCCTTCAGGTTCCATTGAAGCTGTCGTGGCCTCCCCCTACGGACCATTGACCGACTTTCTGGTCACTGGGCCTTTAGACGACACTCTTTGTTCCGAAACGTCCTTTTTCCTGCCCCTAGCCAGTCAAACAGCTCAATTAACCAACTCCTCTCCTCTGCCCGGTTTGGCCTTGTTTTCCGATCGCCTCCATGGCTGGCTTATGGCGGTGGCCGATTCTTTGGCCGCCAAAAATACGGCCTTCCCCCTCGAGCAGTGGCCACCCTTGACACTTTTGAACGGTCCTGAAAAATTACCCGACGGCGTAAGTTTCGTTTGGACCCTTCCTTTCATTGCCTCGGAAACGGTCCAGTCAATTTTAAGCCGTCTGGAACCCGGTCAAACCACCCTGGTCGTTGGCGACCAGCTGGCAGTTTTCGAGTTCCTGGCCCATAACCAGACCGACCAGACCGACCAGACCGACGTTTTAGCCTTTTTGCCCGCACCCACAAGATGCGCCCCCTTGGACCAGCTAAATTTGACCACAGTTTTGGCCAAAATCGCCCAAAAAAGAGTTTTTGAGGCCCAAACCGCCACCAAACTATATGACGCTCACAAAGAAGCCGAACACCTGGTGGCCGGGCAATTAGAACAGCTCACCAGGAGCGCTTCACTGGAAAGGTCCCTTAAATTACTGAAAAACGAGGCCAATCACAAAAAAGCTGATTGGGAGAGGCGGGAGAGTTCTCTGCAGCAAGCCCGCAGCCTCTGGAATCAATATGGACTACCGCCCAAAGGAATAAGCGGTCTCATCGGCCGCCAAGTTCGCCAGGAAAGGGCCAGGGAAGCCAAAATTCAGCTGGAGCGGGCCGAAAACGGAATGCGAGAAGCCAGGCTGGAAATGGAGTCACTGCTGTCGGAAATCAAGACCGTCGACTCCCAGCTCTCTGAAGCCTACGATCGGGTCAAAAACTACCCGCCGGCCCCGGAATTGGAAGCCAGGCTTTCGGCCTTAAGGGCTGAAGGCCAGGTTCTTTTGGCCGAGGCCTCAAGGCTGGCTCTGCGCCCCTCGGAGCACCAACAAATCACTCAGGTAATTTCCGGGGCCAAGACCATTTTGGCTCCCAGCGGCTGGACCTCCGATGGGCGCTTTGATCCATTAATGCTCTTTGATAACGTGATCATTGTCTTTCCGAACGGTTCAAGCCACCTGACCCGAGCGAGCCTGGCCGCAGAGGCTTTGCGGGCCAAAAAGAGACTAGTGGTAGCGGCTGACTTTTCCTCATGGCTTTGGCTGCCTGCGGCCCCGACCGATGCCGCAGGCTGTCCGGCCTGGTTTAACTTTATGGCCGCCGAAAACCTGACCCCTAACAGCTCCATTGACCGCACTACCCCGCCCGTTCCCGAGGAGCCGTCTCAGACCTCAATGACCTCAGTGGGCACACCGAAGTCGGCCGCCTTGACCTTTTTACCCGCTCCCATCCCATCCATCTCGGATTCAGCGCTGCTTTCCGACTTTCCAGCCCTGACCTCCCTTTTGGGTCCGCTGCCGAATTTGGCCGCCCCAGGGGGCGAGTGGCTGGCCCCCAATCCCGGCCGTCACAGCTGGCTCACTCCTTTAAGACTCGGCCGAGGCTTGGCCCGGCTGGACGTCTTAGTCGCCTCAGGTCCAACCATTCGAGCTTTTGGCGAAAACGGGCCGGCCTCTTTAGGCACAGCGGCGTTCTCCGTCAGGCTGGCCTTGGAAGCCTTGCGGAAAGCCGATAATACTCCCAAGGCCCAAGTTTACATCCTGACCCCATCCCCTACCCAAACCGCCTTGGTCAGAAGCCTGCTTGACGATCTGGGCCGGCCGGAAAATATTTTCGCCGGAGAACCAGGAGATTTTGAAAATTGGCCTCGGGTTGGCCTGGTCATAATCGACACCGCCCTGGCGCCGCCCCAGGCGACCCATCCCTGGGGAGTTGACGAAATCGGGCGGTCGGTTCTCATTAAAGCTCTAGCCTTGACCTCTGGAGCCCTGATCGTCACTGCTCACCGGGAGTCAGCGGCCAGCCTCACTTCGGCCTCTTTTCTGTCCCGGCTTTGGAAAGCGCTGGAGAATACGGTCGGCTCGGGTCAGGCTCTGCCCAAGACCGTAGACTTCCCCGACGCCTTAAAGGAGGCCAAAGACTCGGTCGTGTGCTCTCTGGAGCCTTTTTCTCCAGCTTGGTGGCCCCAAATTGCCGCCAGCCTGGTGGCCGCTTTACGGCGGAAGGTTAAAGTTACTATGTTGGCGGGGATTCCTAATACCAGTGATTCGAGGTACTCCGACGCCGTTATCCGGGAACTCAGACTTTACGGGGCCAATATTATTTTATCCAAAGGTTTTACTGATCTTTTTTTCATCACTGACGGTCACATTGTCTCTTTAAGCTCGGTTGAAACCTTGTCCCACCAAGGTCCCAGAGCCTCATTTGTAAATTATGATTGGCCGAAAGTGTCTAAAATAATGCTCAGCCTTTTGCAGTACCAAACCATAACCGACAAACTCAGCGGTAGCGGTCTCCGCAACTGTCCATCCTGTGGCTGGCCCTTTGTTTTGGTCAACTCCAAAAGGCCTCGTAACCTAGGCGATCGTCAGGCCCTGAAACTAGGCTGCCTCAATCCCGACTGCACCCATAACAAAAAGCCGCGGCGTCTTGATGAACGCTGGCCTTTTGCCGAGCCTCCGGTTTGCCAAATGGACCAGCATACCCATTACCGGCTCCAGCAGCGGGGCAAACGATCGGGCTGGGTTTGCCCCAAACACCCCAACCAGTGCCCGTCTTTCCG
Source organism: Deltaproteobacteria bacterium (assembly GCA_031271165.1). Classification (GTDB taxonomy): domain Bacteria; phylum Desulfobacterota; class Desulfarculia; order Adiutricales; family Adiutricaceae; genus JAISWF01. Next base: position 6,656 of record JAISWF010000033.1, on the reverse strand, counting down.
AACTGTACCGGGGGATTGCCCTTCCGGTCAGTCATTGGAAACCGAATTTGAAGACGACGATGAATAAGGATTTTTTGGCGTGACCAAGCTTGAGTCTCAAACATCCAATGACTCCCAAAATTTCCCGACTCAGCGCACCGGCCCGGGGCTGGGCAGCTGGCCAATGCTCTTGGCTGTCCTGGGGCTGGCCGCCTTTTTTTTCGTTTGGGGTTTGTTGAAATCCTTAGATCCTTTTTCGCAGCTGACTTCTTTTTTGGATGAAACCTTTGGACCCGGCCAGTGGCGGCTCGAAAGTTACTTCCACGACCGCCAAAATAAAGTTTTAATTTTAAGCAATCTGGATTTCTCGGCCGGCGGCATAATGGGCCTGCCAGCCGAAATCGCAGCCGGACGTCTGGAAATTAAGCTCCCCCTCACCTTTAACGGCCGACTTGCCAAAGTCATTATCCGCAATTTAAAAACCAAACCCAATCCATCCGGTCAAATAATAGCCGTCGGCTCAGCCGAATTTGAAAATCTGGAATTTAAGCCTCAAGGCCGCAGTTGGTATTTTTCGGCTTCAGCCGCCAATTTCAGCTCTCTGACCTGGAACGCCAAAACTTCAAAGCCGTTCGTCAGCTCTAGCTCTGAGGACCATGAGGTGGCGGCTCTTTCATTGGACCAGGACTTAAATGGGCCGGCTCCAAAGATTGCGGCTGCCGACCACAGCCCTGAAGCCCTCAAGGCACCTGAGGAAACCAAGATCGAACTCCGGCAGCTGACCTTGGCCGAGGGCCTCAAATTTAGTTCCGGCCAGATATCGGCCCCTAAAACCAAAGTGTCCTCACTGACCTGGGAAAGCACCGCCCAAGGCTTTGTCTCTAGCCTGACCTTAGGCTCGCTATCGGCAGACGCCCGAAATTCAGTGGTTGAAAAAGCCGAAGTTTTTGATCTTAAAATCAGTCTGGCGCCATTTTCCAAAGAAGGGCGGCCGGCCCAGCCGATTCCCCTGGCGCCTCTAGCGGCCGCCGGTTCAGCTCCCACCCAGGCTTTGAACTCAGATGAGTTTAGGCTTTCTTTTGGTTCCATTTCTTTGACCGGCTTAGATTGGGGGCCAATGGGCCAATCCCTGTGGTCCCCAAACAATCTAACCCGGTTAAATAACGCCTTGGCCCATTTTTCCTTGGCCGATCTCTCGGCCGGTTTAATATTGGACCGGCCCTTTGAACTTTCATCAGCCCAATTGAGGAAGGCCGAACTTCTTTGGCCGGGTGTTGCAGCCCTTAAGCTGGAGAAGGCGGATTTATCGGAACTCTCCCGACATAAAGCGGCCCTGCGGGCCGAAAACGTTTCTCTGACCCCCGGCCGGCCCAGCGTACCTGACCGGAACAACGCTTCCAGCGCAAGTGGGGGCGCCAGCTTTTCTCCGCCGGCAGCCATTGCTTTGAGCGATCTTTTAGCTGACTATGGTCAGATTAAAGGAGTCTTTGAATTTACATCGGTCTTTCAGCCACAGACCGACTCATATCAGTTAACGGTCGACCAGCTTGATTTGACCGATCTGGCTTCGGTTGCCCTGAGCCTGGAAATCGCCAATCTGACCCCGGCGGCGGTTGATTGTCTTAGGCGCTTAATATCGGGGGACCCGGCCGGAGTCTTAGATGAGCCCGCTCTCCATAGCACCGGACTCAGCCGCCTGAATCTTGACTTTAGAGATCAAGGCTTCATTGGGCGCTTTGTCGACCGCTGGGGCACGGACTCAGCCCCTGACCAAGCCTCAGCCGCCAATTACCTGGCTGACGCCATTGAACTTGGGCTGACCATCCGCTACGATCCTTGGTTGAGCGACGCTAAAGGACTGGCCAATATTATCAGAACTATTTTGACCGGAAACCAAACCCTTGTTCTCCGAATGCAGGCCTCGCCGCCATTGTCCCCCAGCCGCCTCAAAGGAGATGAAAAGATACCGGACTTGCTTAATTCACTGAATATTTCGGTTACAGTTAAAGACCACAACCCCACCCAGATTCGTTTCCGTTCCCCCGATTTTGACCGCGACTACACCGGAGATGACTCCGGCCTGTATCCAAAAAAATAGTCTTCCCGCTGGGAATGACTTATAATAGTATGTCAATAATAAGACTCGCCTCCTGGCGGGCAGAAAGATATACCTGCTATCACCCATGTCGGAGCCAACTGACAACAAATTTTTGGCTGGAATCAAGCCCTTTTTGCGGAGCCTGTGGGCGGAGAGTTCTCTTGATGAGCCGGCCACCGTCTACGAAGGCGACTCCCCCTACCACCACATCACCATCATGGATACCAATGGAATCCGGACCTTGTATCTGGGCCCCAAGGCTCAGGAAGCGGAGACTTCGATCAGCCTGAGCAATCCTGAGGCGCCGATTTTCGAATACCCCGGGATGATGTTTTTGGCCTTGGCCTTGGCCAAAAACACCAACATTTTAATGCTGGGACTTGGCGGAGGCTTTATCCCTAACATCTTTAAAAAATACCTGCCCGCTCACAACCTGACCGTGGTCGAAATCGATCCCTTGGTGGCCGAATTGGCCGAAGTATACTTCGGATTCAGCCCCGGGGAAAATGTCCGCTTGGTGATTAAAGACGGCTTTGATTATATCAGTGAAATACCGGACGGCGGCTTTGACCAGATTTGGCTGGACGCCTTTGGCGGCCGGTATATACCAGAAAATTTGGCCACGGCCGAATTTTTGGAATTCGTCCGCCGGAAAATCGCCATTGATGGTTTGTTGGTCCAAAATCTCCACCAGACGGCGTCCAATGTCTACGACCGGCAGCTCTGGCAGACCAAGGAGCTTTTTGGAGAAATCCCTCTGATGCTGGGCGGCAAGACATGCGCCAACACCGTGGCCATAAGCCTTAACTCTGAGGTCAGCTTGCTGCCAAAAACCGACCACGAGATTATCAAGGCCGTCAATAATTTTCAGCTCAAAGTCGGCCCTTACGATCTGTTGGATCAGGTTCCCAAAATGATGAGAGGCAGCCCTAAACCGCCATCGAATTTTTTGAAGGGCTTCTGAAGGGCAGTCGGGCTTAAATTAACCTTTTCTTTTATCGTCGTAATTGAATATTTATTTATTCAATTGATTAAAGCCAAAAATAAAGAAACCCGCCCCAAAGCCGGACCAAAACCTCAGCCGATTTCAGCCGATTTTAACCTGAATTTTTTAAGATAGATAATCAAGGCCGCCACCGAGGCCGGGGTCACTCCCCGGAGGCGCCCGGCCTGTCCCAGGGTGGACGGTTTTTTGTCAGCCAGCACCTCCACCGCTTCCCCGGTCAGGCCAGGTACCCGCCGGTAGTCCAGTTCGGCCGGGATAATCTGCTTTTCTCTCTGGCTGAACTGGCGCATCTCAGCGGTCTGCCTAACCAGGTAGCCCTCGTATTTGATCTGGGTTTCCAAAGATAAGGCCGCCGTGGCCCCGATGTCAGCCAAATTATCAATGAGCCCGAAAAGATGCTTTAACTCAACCGTTGGACGCTTTAAAAACTCAGCCGCACTGATCGACCCGGCCAGCGAAGCAGCTTTATCGGAAAGGCCCCAGCGGTTTTTTATTTGCTGAACATTGGTGGGGGTAATTCTAAAGTCCTGCAGCTTTTTATTAAAAATCTCCATTTCAGAGATCTTGGTTTTAAGTTTGGCGCTTCTTGCCTGGTCCAAAAGTCCAATGGACTGCGCCAAAGGGGAAAGCCTCAAATCGGCGTTGTCCTCCCGAAGGCTCAACCGCCACTCCGAGCGGCTGGTAAACATCCGGTAGGGCTCGGTAACCTCGGAAACCGTCAAATCATCCAACATCACCCCGATCAGAGCCCGATCCCGCCCCAAAGCCAAAGGCTCCCTCCCGGAGGCCCTCAAGGCCGCCCCGGTTCCAGCCCAAATTCCCTGGGCCGCCGCCTCTTCATAACCGCTGGTGCCGTTGATCTGACCGGCAAAAAAAAGCCCCTTGATCAGCTTTGATTCCAACGTGGATTCTAAAAAAGTCGGATCAGAAATGTCGTATTCAATGGCGTAACCGGGTCTGGCAACCACAGTTTTCTCCAGCCCCGGGATGGTATTGATAAGGGCCTGCTGAACCTCTGGGGCCAGTCCCGTGGGCAGACCGCTGGGATAGACCAAATCAGGTCCGTCAGGCTCCAAAAAGACCAAGTGGCGCTCCCGATGGGGAAAGCGGTGGACTTTGTCCTCCAAGGATGGACAATACCTGGGCCCGGCGCTGACCGGATCATCGGCGTAGATTTTAGAACTGCCAAGGTTGTCACGGACTATTCGGTGGGTTTCTTCGTTGGTGTAAGTAATAAAACAGCTAACGAGATTTCGGGGCGGGCCGCTTAGGACTGAAAACGGCCGGGCATAGGGATCGCCGGGCTGCTCCTTAAGCCCTGAGGTATTAACGGTAGCGGCGGCCAGTCTTGGGGCAGTACTGGTCGAAAGACGGTTCACTTTGTGACCCAGGGCCTCCAGACTGGGCCGGGTGAGGGTAGCTGGAGGCTCCCCAATTCTCCCGCCAGGCTCTCCGCTCAAGCCGTGGTAAATCCGGCCATTCCAAAAAGTTCCGCCAGTCATTACCACAGCCCCGGCGGCCAAAAAACGGCCGTCACCCAGGGTCAGCCCCTGGACCCGGCCGTCAGATACCTTGGCCTCCCTGGCCTCCCCGGCCAAGACGGTGAGGTTTTCAGCATTTTTTAAAAACTCTTGGGTATTAGCACTGTAAATGGAGCGATCAACGAGATTTCGGGTGGACCTGGCTGCCGGCCCCTTGCTCTCGCCCAGGACCCGGCACTGCATGGCAGCCAAGTCCGCTCCCATGGACGCAAAACCGCCCAGCGCATCAATCTCCCTTAACAGACCGCCCTTGGCCGGTCCCCCGAAGGCGGGGTTACACGAAAGAACTCCGACCGTATTGGGATTCATGGTCACCAAAAGTGTTTTTTGGCCGAGGCGGGCTGACGCTAGGCAGGCTTCAATACCAGAGTGACCTCCGCCGACGACGATGACATCAAAGATCACTTGACCGAAAAGCCCCCTGATTTTTTTAAAATTGAAGATAATTTAAGGTGGGTAAATGCCGGAGTAGTAGGGCCCGGGATAGGGATTGTCTGGGCGGCCCCGGTAAGGCTTCCTGACCTGGCGGCCGGCCGGGGCCCGATCTCCTGGTCTGAGTGGTACGGGGCCTCCTTTGGGACGGCGCATGTTCAGTGTTGTCGCATAAGGCTCCGAACCGTAGAATATCTTGCCCCTGATGTTTTCATCCAGACCCACCGGCACGTTAGTAATACCATAATCATGAACCTTCTGCCAGTAAATTGCCGCCTGGCGGATGGCTTTATTTTGCTCGGTCGTCTGCCCGCGCACAGACATAAAGCCGCGGTGGATGGTCATGGCGGTGTCCTGATTGCGTGAGTGCAGGCGGTAAATGTCGTAGCCGGTGTTCCAGATCGTCGCATAGGACGGGTCACGTCCCAGACGCCACTCAAGTTCGCTTTTAACCATTTCCACGGTCAAAGGCCGCCACGAGGTGTCCTGGCCCCAGGCCGGGCCGTTACTCAGAAGCCAAACGGCCACAAAAAACAGGACCAGCTTTCTCACAGCGGAATCTTAGGGGCCGGGGCCATTGGCCTAGCCTCCAGCCGGATTGGCTCATGGGCATGCATGTCCATCAGATCGATATCAAGATCGTCCTCCTCAGCTAGCTCCCCCCCCTGTCCGTGGACGGTAACGAAATTATCCTCGGAATCCTCAAGATAATTGACTATGACGGCTGTTGAGGCCTCGGCCATCATCCGTGGAAGTTCCGCCGGCCGAGGCGGGGTATAGACGAGCTGCGGGGCTTGCTTGTCTTTGGGGGCCAGCGCCACTGAAATGTCCGGTATCGGTTCCGGGGTCAGAACAGACTCGCTCTCTGGAAGCGGCTCAGGCTTAAGATCGGATAAGGATATTTGCCCGGAATACTCTGGAGCTTTGATGACTTCAGGCTCCAGGAGGCTAGCATCAGGCTTGGCAATGGAAGCGGCAGCTTTATTGGCCGGATCGTTAACCGGGTCATAATCAAGATCGTTTAACCGGCGCTTGGTTTCTTCCCAATCGTGCACCGCAAAGGATCCTGCCGGGTATGACAGCTGATCATCTTTGACCAACCCTTCTTCAAACTCGGCTGACTCGGCCGGACCATCTGGAGCTGCTGAGACCTCGGCCGCCGGCTTTTCAAAGATGGCCGGAGTTTCTTCGTCTAACTCGTCATACTCAAAGGCAGGTTCGCTACTAGGCTGCTCTTTTACCGGCGGCTCACTGCTGGTAAAATCAAATATTCCCGGTCCCTCATTGAGGCCCTGGTCAAAAGCGGGCGGACTTTCACTACTTGGCTCATCTAAACCGTCTGCGCTTTGACCGCTTGGCTCATCTAAATCGGCCGCGCTTTGGTCGCTAGGATCATTAAAATCGGCCGCGCTTTGACCGCTTGGCTCATCTAAATCGGCCGCGCTTTGACCGCTTGGCTCACCTAAATCGGCCGCGCTTTGGTCGCTAGGATCATTAAAACCGGCCGCGCTTTGACCGCTTGGCTCATCTAAATCGGCCGCGCTTTGGTCGCTAGGATCATTAAAATCGGCCGCGCTTTGACCGCTTGGCTCATCTAAAT